>NZ_KI912266.1:2617284-2711955 GCF_000235425.2 Pseudofrankia saprophytica | reverse complement strand
CGCCTCGGCCGGCCGGCCGTCGTCGAGCGCGCGGCGGATCGCGGCGAGCGCCTCGGTCGCGTCCCTGGACTGGCGCACGCTCTGCCCGCACTGCCGGCAGACGACGGCGGCCGCCTCGGTAAGCCGCCCGCAGGTGGGGCAGACGATGTAGAGATCGGTGTCGCAGTATCGGCAGACCCGGACCTCGCCGACAGGCTCCGGGCGCCCGCAGCCCGGGCAGACGACGAAGTCGACCGTCGCGCCGGTGCTCACCGGGACGCCCAGGTCGCGGGCGAGGCCCAGCACGACCGACCTGACCTGGGCCGCGGACAGGCCGCGGCCGGCGCCCAGCGCCCGGCGCATCAGGCCTTCGAAGGCGACCGCGGTGATCTCGCCGTCCAGCAGGACGTGCTCCTCCACGGCGGCGCGCAGCTCGTCGGCCGCGTCGGCGAGCAGGCCGGCGGTGTAGGCGGCTGGATCACCCTCGAGCAGCCGGCCGCGGACCAGGGCGAGCAGGTCCGCGGTGACCGTCTTCTCCCGGTCGTGCGGCCGGCGGGCGTTCACCGCCGCGACCGCCTCGTAGGCGGCCACGAGCCGGGCCGGCGGGCCGTCCGGCGCCACCCCGAGGAAGGCCCACAGCGAGGCGGTCGAGGCGTGGTCCCCGCGGCGCAGTGCCCGCAGCTCGTCGAGCCGGTCCCGGATCTGGCCACGCGCGTCGGCGGGCAGCGGCGCGACGCCCACCCCGGCGGCGTCGTCGATGAGCCGCTCCCTGGCGAGGCGCACCTCGAAGCGCTCGCCGGCCACCCCGGCCTGGGCGGCGAGCCGTCGCAGGCCCTCGACCCTGGAGACCGGGATGCCGCCGAACCGCTCGCGCACCGTGGCCAGGTAGCCGTCGACCTTGGCCAGCCGCTCGGTGTCGCCGTCGCGGCGGGCCTCGACGACGCGCTGGCGCGTCCGTTCCCGCGCCTCGGCGTCGCGCAGCGGCGCCTCCCACTCCGCCCGGCGGCGGACCAGCTCGGCGGCGAGCGTGGCGTACTTCGCCGAGCTGCGCTCCCGCTGCAGGAACGCGAGCACCCGGGCGAGCCGCGCCTGCACCTCGGCGTCGGTGTCGCCGCCCTCGGGATCGAGGTCCGCGACGAAGAACGGGTCGTCGAGCCGCAGCGGGGAGCGCGCGCGCAGCACCGCCAGCACCCGCTGGCGGTAGCCGCTGCCGTCAAACGCCGCGCTCACGCCTCACCTCATGTAAACGCCGTGCCGAGCGAGCGAGCGCCAGCCGCCCGTACATCCACCACCGTCAGAACCGAACGGGCAGCCGTTCACGGACGGGATCTCGTGATCGCGCCGTCACCACCGACCAGGCGGCATCACACGACGACGCCAGGTCGGCCTCCCCAGCCGCCAGATCCATACGCCACCCAGGTTACGGACCGGCCCGAGCCGCCGATACAACGGGTTTCCAGGCGTCGACCCCGAATCGGGCCAGCCGCACCAACCCCACTCGGACGCCGCCTCACCCGCCATTCCGGTCTTGATCGGACATCGAGGAACGGACGCCGCACCGATCCGGACGCCACACCCATCGGGCGCACGGATCCGGACGCGCCGATCCGGGTGCATGATCCGGACGCGCGGGGCAGGCCGGCCTCGCATCCCCGTTTCGCGTCCTGGGACCGGCACCGGCTCTGCCCCGGCGTCGACCTGACTCGGCGGCGGGACGGGGACTACTCGCGGCGCTCGATGAGCTTGCCGACCTTCTCGGCCTCGGCGGTGCGCAGCGCCTCGCTGCCCACGCCGGCGGTGACCCGCAGCACCAGCGGCTCCGGGGTACCCGGGTGGGTGGCGCGCACCTCGATCGTCTGGTCGCGGCCCATCACGAAGCTCACCTCGACAGGTGTGCCCCTGGAATGGCCGGACGGAATGCCGCGCAGCGCGTCGGCGACGATGACCTTGTTGTCCTCGATGACGGGCGACGCGACCGCGGTGCCCTGCTCGAAGACGCGGATGTCGACCTCGGTCTGGTCGTCGGTGACGGTATAGAAGGTCCTGGTCACCGAGATCGGCAACGGGTCGTTCTGGTGAGCGAGGAACGCCGCCACCGGCCGGCCCCGGTCTTCGGCGAAGATCCCGAAGCCGCGCGACGTGACGTTGGTGACGGTGGTGCGCACGAGGCCGGCGACCGCCGCCGCCGGCAGGCCCACCTCCCCCGCCCGCTCGGCCGCCGCCGCGGCGATGTCGGCGTCCGAGGCCGCGGTGAGATCGTCGTCGGCCCCGATCCGCCCCGCCTTGACCAGGTCGTCGTGGACGGCACGTTCCAGGGCCTTCTTCTGGCCGTAGACCGCGGCGCCCTTGGCGACGGCGAGATCCGGGTCGACCAGCTTGCAGACCAGGCCGAACTCCTCCGCGAGCCGCCGCGCGACCGCCGGCGACTTGCTCATGCCGCCGACGAGCAGGCAGGTGTCGATCTTCTCGACACCCTTCTCCCTGGCCCGGTCCAGGACCGAGCGGGTGAGCTCGACGGTGCGGTCGAGCAGCGGCTTGGTGAGGTCCTCGAACGCCGCCCTGGTCAGCTGCACGCTGGTGCGCCGGCCGCCGTGCACCACGAGCACGTCGACGCTCTCCCGGCCCGACAGCGCGAGCTTGGTGTCCTCCGCGGACGTGAGCAGCTCCTGCTCGTCGTAGACGTCGTCCAGCGGGTCGCCGGCCTCGGGCTGCGCCTCCACGAACCGGCGGGCGAGATGGCGGACCAGCTCCAGGTCCCAGTCGGCGCCGCCGAGCTCGTGGTCGCCGTCCGTGGCCACGACCGTGATGCCGCCCTCGCGCAGCCGGATCACCGTCGTGTCGAAGGTGCCACCGCCGAGGTCGTAGACGAGGACGGTCGACTCCGCCGCGCCGTCCTGGGCGAACCCGTACGCGAACGCGGCGGCGGTCGGCTCGTTGATGATGTCGACGACGTTCAGCCCGGCGAGCTCGCCCGCCAGCTTGGTCGCCTTGCGCTCCTCGTCGCCGAAGTAGGCGGGCACGGTGATGACGACGTCGGTCACCGGACCGCCGGTGGCTCGCTCGGCGTCGCCGACCAGCGCCTTGAGCACGAGGCTGGAGACGGCTGCCGCCGTGTACTCGACGCCGTGCGCGACGAACCGCCAGTCGGACGTGCCCATGTGCCGCTTGACCAGGCTGGCCACGTCGTCCGGCCGGATCCGCAGCTGCCGCTTGGCCTGCGTGCCGACCACGAACGAGACCTGGCTGTCGGCGCCCTCGTCGAACAGCACCACCGACGGAGTGGTCGGCTGCGACTCGATGTTGCGGATCACGTCCGGCCGGCCGTACTCATCCAGCCGGGCTATACACGAGTACGTCGTGCCCAGGTCGATCCCGAAGACCTTGGCGCCCCGGGCGCCGTTGCCCTCCGCCACGCCGCCACCGTCCCTTCTGGCGCGCCGCGTCCCCTACGGTCGTCGACCCGCCTATTCCGTCCTTTGTACCTAGCGCGACCGAGCCACCCGTCACCAACCCCTATCTGTGGCGGTAGACCTCGGCCTCGGCGGGGCGGAGCACGGTCGAGGTGCCACGCACGAAGCCAGGCCGCACGCCGCGGGCGATGGTGCGGTCACGCGCGGGCTCGTCGGTGCCGATGCCGCGCAGCGCGAGGTGGCGCGTCGGATCGAACTGACTGCCCGGCACGGCGATGTAGGGCCGCACATCGGCGGCGATGTCGAGCACCTGCAGGAGCTGCTTGCGCAGAATTCCCGCCACGCTCTGCGGGTCGTCCGCGCCGAGGCTCGACATCTGGTCGTGCAGCCTGATCAGGCCGCGCAGCAGCGGGGCCATCGCCTCGGTCAGCTCGCCCTGGCGCAGCCGGGTGTTCTCCTCGTGCAGCCGGTCGACCAGCTCGACGTCATGCCGGCGCAGCCGGGCGAGCTCGTCTACCCGGCGGGCGAGCGCGGCCAGCTGCCCGGCCAGGTCGCCGACGGCCCCGCCCGGCGGGGTCGGCGGACCCACCGCGAGCCCGGCCGGCATCCCCCCGGCCACCCGCTCGCCACCCGGAGGGGTGAGAGGCCGCTGGGGCGGCGCGCCCCAGTCCGGGCCACCACCCGACGGCTCGTCGCCTCGGTCGTAGCTGTCGTAGGACCCCGCCTCGAAGGGCGGCCGGCCGTCGAGGGCCCCACCGGTCCGGCCCGGCATGCCCCGCGGGTCGGAGATCGGGTTGGAGATGTCGACAGCGCTCCCGGCCGCGGGCTTGCCGCGCCCCCCGTCGGACGTCGACATGATCGGCAGCGTCGTCGGTGAGCCGCTGGGGCTCCCCAGCCCGGGGAGCCCCGCCACGTCGCCGTCGTCCGGCCCGGCGCCCTGGCCCTGCCCGGACGGCCCGACTGGGTCCAGCCCGGGGAACCAGCGGCCGGACCGCTCGCGGCGGCGACGGGAGTGCGGCTCGGTCACTTGCGGCCCGGAGTCCAGTTCAGGCCCCAGTTGTAGAGGGCGTCCAGCTGGCGGTGGCCACCGACGTACCGGACCTCCCGGCTGACGGTGAAGTCGCCGGCGCCGTTGTTGGTGAGCAGCGCGATCGCGCACATCCGGTTGCCGCCGGCCTGCTCGTCGAGGCGGACCTCGATCGGCGCGCCCTGTGCCGGGGTCAGCGTCACGACCGCGTCGGCCTGATCGAAGGACGCGACGCCCTCGTAGATGAAGGCGAAGATCAGGACCCGGCGGATGTTGGCCGCCTGCGCGAGGTTGACGTAGAGGTTCTCACCGCCGGTCGCCGCACCCGTGCGGTCGTCGGCGTCCAGCACGACGAAGGGCGGCGCGTCGAACGACCCGAAGCTGTTGCCCAGGGCCTGGACCACGCCGGACTGGCCGTTGGACAGCTCGAACATGGCGGCGAGGTCGAGGTCGATCCCGTTGTTCGCGCCGAGCACGCGCTTGAGGAATCCGCCCTTCTGGGGGGCGGAGCCCGTGTTCCAGTTGAGGTTGACGTGCAACCGCCCGCCGCCGCCCTGCTTGGAGAGCGATACGGAGGGAGCGGACTTGGTGAGGGTGACCTTGCTCAGGGACACGCCGGGCGCCGCGCCAGGCGTGTCGCTCGGACGCTTCGAGTAGTCAATTGCCATGTCCGCTCCTTTGCGGTGTCGTCCGCGACGGCCCGTCGGATCGGGAGGACCGGGGGCGGCCCCAACGCGGACCTTCCGGCCAGCACCGGCCCGACGACCCCGTCAACCATTCTGCACAGCGGTAGAAGGTGTGGAGTACCGCCATCACGGCCCGGCCGGGAGGGACTTCCTCCCGGCCGCGCGGCCGGGCCGTGCACGGGCACGGCACCAGCCGCCGGCTAGAGGACCGCGGATGGCCTTACCGTTTGACCGTTGGCCGCCTTCGCGCGCGGCCCCGGGTCGTACGCGGTCAGGACTTGGCGCCGACCGGTTCCGGCGCCTCCTGCTCGCCAGCCTCGTCGCCTTCGTCACGGTTCGCGTTGCGGTGTCGCATCGACGACAGCAGGGCGATACCGATGAAGGCGACACCGATCAGCCCGGTGACGATCTCGGGAACCTCGGTCTCGATCGACACGGCGAGAATGACGGCGAGCGCGCCGATCGCGTAGTGAGCACCGTGCTCCAGGAACACGTACTCCGACAGCGTTCCCTGCCGCACCAGGTAGACGGTGAGCGACCGGATGTACATCGCGCCGATGCCCAGGCCGGCGGCGATGATGAAGATGTTCTGCGAGATGGCGAACGCGCCGACGACGCCGTCGAACGAGAACGACGCGTCCAGGACCTCGAGGTAGAGGAAGAGGAAGAAGGCCGCCTTCCCCGTCGCCTGGACCACGCCGCCGCGCGGGGCACCGGTGGCCGCGACAGCGCCCGGCTCCGCGTCGCCGTCCTCCTCCTCGGCCCCGATCCCCTGCGCCTCGAAGAACTCACCAAGGCCGCGCACACCCAGATAGGTCGCGAGGCCCGCGAGCCCGGCGACGAGGACCTGCTCGGTATGGCCGTCGGAGAACGCCTCGCCGACGACGAGCAGCGCGACCAGCCCGAGCACCACGGGAATGACGTCGAGCTGGCCGGCCTTGCGCAGCGGCTCCTCGATCCAGCGCAGCCACTGGACCTCGCGCTCGGGGTCGAACATGAAGTCCAGGAAGATCATGAAAAGGAAGATGCCGCCGAAGGCCGCGATCGCCGGGTGGGCGTTGTGCAGATGGCCGGCATAGGTGAACCCGTCACTCACCTTGTCCGAGTTGACCGCCAGGTCGATGACCTGTATCGGCCCAAGATGCGCGGTGAGCGCGACCACGACGATCGGGAAGATCAGCCGCATCCCGAAGACGGCGATGAGCACACCCACGGTAAGGAAGAGCCGCTGCCAGACGGGGCTCATCCGGCCCAGGATGGTCGCGTTGATCACCGCGTTGTCGAACGACAGGCTGATCTCCAGGACCGCGAGGATCGCCACGATCGCGGCGGCGTGCCAGCCGCCGAGCACTCCGGCCGCCGCGATGACCACGGCGGTTATCGCGAAGGACCAGCCGAAGATCCGCAAGATGTGCACCAGTACCAGCACCTCCGCGGACCGGTTGAGGAAGGTGGCCGGCGGGCACCTGGCACTGCGGCTCCGGTCCGCCGGAGTCCGCCGCACCGCCGTCACTGGCGCCGCCGTCTGTCGCGCCGCCCCGAGCGCCCGGTCCTCCGCCCGCGCCTGGCGGCGCCGAGTGGCTCCGGCGAGCTGGGCCACGGGCCGAACGACCTTCGACACGCTCGTGGTACCTGCGCGGCTCTCGGCATCGTAGCCAGCACCACGGAGGACAAAGGTGACAAGCGGGCGACACGACGCCAACAATCACGATCCCAGCCAGGACCGCCACCCTCGGACTGCTATCCGCCACCGTGCGCCACCGTGCCATGGACGCGGGCGACCACCCGGATGACGCTCAGCTCGGTGGTCCGAGAGCCCTGAAAGACCTGGTTCCTGCCGGATCAGCGAAGATGATCCGGCAGGAACCGGAAGGCCAGGTGCTCAGACGTTCGCTCAGACGTTGACGCCGTAGTCCTGCGCGATGCCGCGCAGGCCGGTCGCGTAGCCCTGGCCGACCGCGCGGAACTTCCAGTCGCTGCCGTGCCGGTAGACCTCACCGAAGATCATGGCGGTCTCGGTCGACGCGTCCTCGGACAGGTCGTAGCGAGCGATCTCGGCACCGCCGAGGTCGTTGACGATCCGGATGAAGGCGTTGCGCACCTGGCCGAAGCTCTGCTGACGCGCCTCGGCGTCGTAGATCGACACCGGGAAGACAATCTTGTCGATTTCCGCCGGCAGGTTGGCGAGGTTCACCTTCACCTGCTCGTCGTCACCCTCACCCTCGCCGGTGAGGTTGTCGCCCTGGTGCTCGATCGCGCCGTCCGGGCTCTTCAGGTTGTTGAAGAAGATGAAGTACTGGTCGGAGAGCACCCGGCCGTCGGCGCGGCAGGCGATCGCGCTCGCGTCCAGGTCGAAGTCGCTCCCGGTCGTCGTCCGAGCGTCCCAGCCGAGGCCGACGATCATGCTCGTGAGACCAGGCGCCTCCTTCGACAACGAGACGTTGCCACCCTTGCTGAGGCTGACTCCCACTGTGTTTCCTCCCGCTGTCCGTGCGGACGGGGCTTCGGCGCCCCGAGCACCCTAGCCCCGGCTCGCTGCCAGTGTGATCGACAGCCTATGCCCATAGGTGGGCAGACCAGACGCTCGCCCGCTTGGGCGGCATCCACCGGGACCTCTATGAGCCATACGAATGATGGCGGCCCGGAAGTTCCCAGCGCGGGCGGCGCGCCGAATTGGTGGTTCGCTCCGTTGGGGGATCGGGGCCGGGGCAGAAGGTTGTTGCCTGGTTCGCTCCGTCCGGGCGGCGTGCTGTGTCTCTGGTTCGCTCCGTCCGGGCACGGCCCTCCGGCAGCCCGCTCGCCTGGCGGCTCGCGGGCTACCTCCGGGCCGCGGGGTTCCTGCCGGATCGGCGGAGCTTGCGGAGTCGATCTGGCAGGTCCGCCTCCTGCGCTCACGTGCGCTCCGGCGACCTCCGCTGCGGCCCAACCACGTTCGCTTCGCTCCGTGGCCGGGCCTCCGCGGAGGCGCGCCTCCGCGCCGCACGGTCACCCGCCGCTTAACGTCACCCATCCGAAGCAGTCCCATCCGTAGGGCCACTTCGCTGCGCTCGTGGAGTGCCTAACACGGTGATCGTCGAGCAATCCATACCCATCAGGCGCGAAGACCGCCCCACGAGCGCAGCGAAGTACCCATATGAACACGGTGGTTTCGGTTAGTGACGTCCCAACGCAAGGTGACCGCTCTGGCGCGGAGCCCGCCTCCACGGAGGCCGCCCACGAGCGAAGCGAAGTGCCTACATGAGCGCTGAGGTTTCGGGTTGGTGACGATCAGCGGTAAGTGACCACGCGGCGCGGAGGCCCGCCCACAAGCGAAGCGAAGTGCCCACATGAGCGCTGAGGTTTCGGGTTGGTGACGATCAGCGGTAAGTGACCACGCGGCGCGGAGGCCCGCCCACAAGCGAAGCGAAGTGCCCACATGAGCGCTGAGGTTTCGGGTTGGTGACGATCAGCGGTAAGTGACCACGCGGCGCGGAGGCCCGCCCACAAGCGAAGCGAAGTGCCCACATGAGCGCTGAGGTTTCGGGTTGGTGACGATCAGCGGTAAGTGACCACGCGGCGCGGAGGCCCGCCTCCGCGGAGGCATCCCTACGAGCGAAGCGACGTAGGGGTGCCGCAGCGGAGGTCGCCGCAGCGCACGTGAGCGGAGGAGGCGGACCTCCCAGATCGACTCCGCAAGCTCCGCCGATCCGGCAGGAACCCCGCGGCGCGGAGGTCCCGTGGGAGCGAAGCGAGTACGGGGCCGGAGCGCCGTGCCCGCACGGAGCGAACCAGAAACACAGCTACCCGAACGTGCCATCGGCCTGGGGCGATTCGCGGCGGCTCGGGGCCTGACCAGCGGCGACGAGGCCGTGGTGGGCGGGGATGGCCGTGAGGGCGGCGACTTCGGGCGAGCGCTGCGCACATCTGGTGGCAGATACGCGGTTTCGTCGGCCCAACCTGGGAACATCAAGCACGGGCCGACCGACCCCTTGGCGCGAACGCACCCAGGGTACGCCCTCCCGGCCCACCACATTGGGGCATCCGGTGGTCTCACGCAGTTCACGTTGGGGTGTCGCCATTTGCCATCTGGGAGGCGGATCATTGGGGCGTGGTCCGCCTGGATAAGGTCGATGTGATGATCGGACGTTCAGTAGGCCGGGTCGTCATCTCCGACGTCACCCCGGCCGTCTCGTGTGGCCGTTGGCCCTCGCGCGCGGTGATCGGCGAAACCATCACCGTAGGCGCTACCGTGTTTCGGGAAGGTCACGACCTCATCGGGGTGAACGCGGTGCTGTCCGGCCCAGACGGGCTCGGCGCACCGTTCACTCGGATGCGGCTCGTCGCGGCCGGAACCGATCGTTATGAAGCCGATCTCACCGTCACCGCGCAGGGGCTGTGGGGCTTCCGGATCGAGGCGTGGGCAGATCCCGTCGCGACCTGGGTGCACGGCATCGAGCTGAAAGTGGGTGCCGGGCAGACCACCGACGAGCTCGCCGTCGACTTCGAGGACGGTGCGCGCCTGCTGCTGCGCGCGCTGCCCGGAGTACCCGAAAGCGACCGGGCGGCTGTCGCGCGCGCCGCCGCGGCGCTGCGGGACGACTCCGTCGACGACCCCTATGCACGTATCGACCCGGCGTGTGACCCGGAGCTCACCGACCTGCTGGCCCGCTACCCGATGCGGGAGCTGGTGACCCGCTCGCCGCTGCACCGGGTCTGGGTGGACCGCGAGCGCGCGCTCTATGGGAGCTGGTACGAGCTCTTCCCCCGGTCTGAGGGCGCCTCGCTGGACCCGCCCCGCTCGGGCACCTTCCGCAGCGCGGCGGAGCGGCTGCCCGCGGTCGCCGAGATGGGCTTCGACGTGGTCTACCTGCCGCCGATCCACCCGATCGGCGAGGTGAACCGCAAGGGTCCGAACAACACCCTCGTCCCCGGGCCGGACGACCCGGGCTCGCCCTGGGCGATCGGCAGCGAGCACGGCGGCCACGACGCCGTGCACCCCGACCTGGGGACGCTCGAGGACTTCGACGAGTTCGTCGCGCGGGCCCGCTCGCTGGGCATGGAGGTGGCGCTCGACCTGGCGCTCCAGTGCGCTCCCGACCACCCGTGGGCCAAACGGCACCCGGAATGGTTCACGGTGCGCTCCGACGGTTCGATCGCGTACGCCGAGAACCCGCCGAAGAAGTACCAGGACATATATCCGCTTAACTTCGACATGGATCCGGCGGGTATCTACCAGGAGATTCTGCGGGTGGTCCGGCACTGGACCGCGCATGGTGTGCGTATATTCCGGGTGGACAACCCGCACACGAAGCCGGTGGAGTTCTGGGAGTGGCTCATACGCGAGGTGAAGGCGACGGAGCCGGACGTGCTCTTCCTCGCCGAGGCCTTCACCCGGCCGGCGATGATGCAGACGCTGGCGAAGGTGGGATTCACCCAGTCGTACACCTATTTCACCTGGCGCAATGCGAAGTGGGAGCTCGAGGAGTACGCCCGCGAACTCGTCGAGGGCGCGTACTACATGCGGCCCAACTTCTTCGTGAACACCCCGGACATCCTGAGCGAGTACCTGCAGCACGGCGGCCCGGCGGCGTTCAAAATCCGCGCGGCGCTGGCGGCGACCCTCTCCCCCACCTGGGGCGTGTACGCCGGGTACGAGCTCTACGAGCGCGTGCCGGTACGGCCGGGCAGCGAGGAGTACCTCGACTCGGAGAAGTACCAGTACCGCCCGCGCGACTGGGCCGGCGCCGAACGCGCCGGGGCGTCGCTCGCGCCTTACCTGCGCAGGCTCAACGCCGTCCGGCGTGCCCACCCGGCGCTGCACTGGCTGAGCAACCTGCATCTCCACCATGCGGACGGCGACGAGATCATCGTGTACTCGAAACGATCCGGGACCGGACCGGACGCCGACGTCGTGCTAGTCGTCGTCAACCTCGACCCGCATGCTGCCCGGGAGACGACCGTGCGACTTGACATGCCCGCCCTCGGCCTCGAGTGGTGGGACACCTTCGACGTCCGGGACGAGATCACCGGTGCCACCTACACGTGGGGCAGGGAGAACTACGTCAGGCTCGACCCGTTCGTCGAGCCGGCACATGTGCTGACGCTGGCGCGACGCTCGTGACTGGCGACGGGGAGGCGGGGGCCGGCCCGGAGACCGGCGCCGAGCCGCTGCTCGGCGACCGGCTTTCGAGCGACCCCCTCTGGTACAAGCGGGCGGTCTTCTACGAGGTGCTGATCCGGGGCTTCGCCGACTCCAACGGCGACGGCACCGGTGACATCCGCGGGCTCATCAGCAAGCTGGACTATCTGCAGTGGCTCGGCGTCGACTGCCTCTGGCTGCTGCCCATCTACGAGTCGCCCCTGAAGGACGGCGGCTACGACATCTCCGACTACTTCCAGATCCTGCCGGAGTTCGGAGACCTCGGGGACTTCGTCGAGCTGGTCGACCAGGCGCACAGGCGGGGCATCCGGATCATCGCCGACCTGGTGATGAACCACACGTCCGACCAGCACCCCTGGTTCCAGGCGTCGCGGGCGGACCCGGCGGGCCCTTACGGCGACTTCTACGTCTGGTCGGACACCGACGACCGGTACCCGGACGCCCGGATCATCTTCGTCGACACGGAGAAGTCCAACTGGACGTGGGACCCGGTGCGCGGCCAGTACTACTGGCACCGGTTCTTCGCCCACCAGCCGGACCTGAACTTCGACAACCCCGACGTCCAGGACGCCATGCTGGAGGTCCTGCGCTTCTGGCTGGACCTGGGGATCGACGGGTTCCGCCTCGACGCGGTGCCCTACCTGTACGTGCGGGACGGGACGAACGGCGAGAACCTGCCGGAGACCCACGACTACCTGCGCCGGGTCCGCAAGGAGATCGACGCCAAGTACGCGGACCGGGTCATGCTCGCCGAGGCGAACCAGTGGCCGTCGGACGTCGTGCAGTACTTCGGCAACGACGACGAGTGCCACATGGCGTTCCACTTCCCGCTGATGCCGCGCATCTTCATGGCGGTGCGCCGCGAGTCGCGCTACCCGATCTCCGAGATCCTCGCGCAGACGCCGGCGATCCCGCCGAACTGCCAGTGGGGCATCTTCCTGCGCAACCACGACGAGCTCACCCTGGAGATGGTGACCGACGAAGAGCGCGACTACATGTACACCGAGTACGCGAAGGACCCGCGTATGAAGGCGAACATCGGCATTCGCCGTCGGCTCGCCCCGCTGCTGGACAACAGCCGCGACCAGATGGAGCTGTTCACCTCGCTGCTGCTCTCGCTGCCCGGCTCCCCGGTGATCTACTACGGCGACGAGATCGGCATGGGCGACAACATCTACCTGGGCGACCGGGACGGTGTGCGTACCCCGATGCAGTGGTCGCCGGACCGCAATGGCGGCTTTTCGAAGGCCGACCCGGCGCGGCTTTACCTCCCACCGATCATGGACCCGGTCTACGGCTACCAGGGCCTCAACGTCGAGGCGGGGCAGCGGCTGTCCACGTCGTTCCTGGCCTGGACGAAGCGGATGATCGAGGTGCGCAAGCGGCACCATGTCTTCGGCCTCGGCGGCTTCGAGGAACTGGCCGCGTCGAACCCGTCCGTGTTCGCCTATGTGCGCACCCTCGGCGACGACCGGGTGCTGTGCGTCGCGAACCTCTCCCGGTTCGCCCAGCCGGTCGAGCTGGACCTGCGGAGATTCGAGGGAATGGTCCCGGTGGAGCTGCTCGGCCGCGTGCATTTCCCGCCGATCGGCGAGCTTCCCTACCTGCTCACCCTGCCCGGCCACGGCCACTACTGGTTCGCGCTCACGGCGGCCGGGGAATTCACCCCCTGAACGAAGGGCGCGTTGCGCCCGGTCCATCGGGCCGCGCGGCCGGTGGCCGCGCCGGATCGCTGGTGCCGGGAGAACTCGATGGGTTCTGGTTGAGTCAGAGCCGACCGTAGGCTGCGCTTGCCTACGGTCGGGCACGGCCGGCCATCCCCGGGAAAATCAGTTGAACAAGTGCTGTCTCCCGGCCGGCATGTCCGTTAGGTTGACTGACAGGCAGCATGCCCGTTCCGGTAGGGCCCACCACGGCCGCTGGCGAAGGCCGGCTCCTGGTGGGCCGCCGCATATGTCGGCAGAAGGCGACCCTGTGCGCCCCGGGCGGCTGCCGGCCATCGACGTCGAGTTCGACTCCAGCTGGACCGAGAGTGGGCAGCCGGAACGGTCGCCGCAAGGTCACCGGTCTTGGTTGGCCTATCGGGGGAACCACTGAACTGAACAGCGCTTACATCCGATGCATGCGGGGAGTACCTCCTATACCGATCCGCCCGCTCTGAGATCGGTTCGTTCGGGTTCGCCCGGTCGACGGGGCGGATCGTGGACCCGGCGGATCGGCCTGGCCGATCCGGCGGAGCCCGGACCCGCGGCGCCGGGGACGACGGCTCTCCGGTGGTGCGACCAGCGCGGCATCCGGTCGCGCCGCCCCTGGACCTGTGACATCGCGTAGGCCTCCGGCAGTGCGACGAATCCGTGATCGCAATGCCTCGGGCCAAAGGGAGGTCGACCGTGCGAGACCATTCCGAGCTGGGGTCTCTGCTGGCAGAGTGGCTGCCCAAACAGCGCTGGTTCGCGGGCAAGGGCCGCCCCGGTCCGCGGCTGGAGATCCGTCAGGACATCGGGATCTCGGACCGGCTGCGCCACCTGGTCGTCGAGGTCCGGTACGAGGACGGCGGCCCGGCCGACACCTACCAGGTCCCGCTGGTGATCCGGCCAGACGCACCGCACGGGCACACCGGCTTCCTGCTGGGTGAGTCGTCGGGCGGGCTGGTCTACGACGGGTTGCACGACCCGGACGGCAGCGCCGCGCTGCTCGACTTCCTCGCCGCCCAGTGCGACCGCGACGGGCTGTCGGCGCATGCCGTGACTCAGCTGACCGCGCTGCCCGCGCACTCCGTCGGGGCCGAGCAGTCGAACACGTCGATCGTCTATGGCGAGGCCTACATCCTGAAGGTGTTCCGCCGGCTCTGGCCTGGCGTGAACCCGGACCTCGAGGTGACCAGGGCGCTGGCCGCCGCGGGCAGCCCACACGTAGCCCGCCCGCTCGCCTGGCTCGAAGGGCGCCTACCCGGCCCCGCCGCCGCGACCTCCGAGGTCGCGACCTCCGAGGTCGACAGCGCCACCGCCGAGGGCACGGCGGCGGGCACCGAGACCGCCGTGACCGGCGGTCAGCCGGAGGAGTTGACCACCTTCGCGTTCATGCAGGACTTCCTGCGAAGCGGCACCGAGGGCTGGAAGCTCGCACAGACGAGCGTGCGGGATCTCTACGCCGAGGGCGACCTGCACGCCGACGAGGTCGGCGGCGACTTCGCCGGCGAGTCCGAGCGGCTGGGCCAGGCCACCGCCGAGGTGCACACGCTGCTCGCCCGCTGCTTCCCCGTCGTCGAGGTCGACCAGGCGGCGTTGCGCGCCACGGCCAGCCACCTGCATTCCCGCCTCGACGTGGCGCTCGAGGGCGTCCCGCGGCTCGCCCCCTACGAGGCCGGCGCGCGCGCCGCCTTCGAGGCGCTGGCCGCCGAGACGTCGGCGCCGCCGTTCCAGCGGATTCACGGCGACCTGCACCTCGGCCAGGCGCTGCGCACCGACGCCGGCTGGGTGCTGTTCGACTTCGAGGGCGAGCCGGCCCGGCCAGTGCCGGAGCGGCGCCGGCTGGCCTCACCGCTTCGCGACGTCGCGGGCATGCTCCGCTCGTTCGACTACGCGGCCCAGTCCATGTTGCTGGAGCGCCAGGGCGAGCAGGGGCTCGGCCAGAGCGCCCGTGAGTGGGCCGACCGCAACCGGGGGGCGTTCCTCGCCGGCTACCAGGCAGGCAGCGGTCTCGACCTGGCGGCGTTCGAGGTCGTGCTACGGGCGTTCGAGCTGGACAAGGCGATCTACGAGGTGCTGTACGAGGCGCGGCACCGGCCGACCTGGATTGAGATCCCACTCGGCGCGGTGCGCCGACTGACCTCGCTGCACCCGCCGCTGGCGACGAAATCGGCCGGGGTATGAGATCCGCATCAGCCTCGCGTGGCGGCCCCGTTCCGGGGGCATGCCACGCGGAACCGCCAGGGGACGGGCTGGCAGGCCCGGTCGGGCCCGCAGGCCCGGTCGCGCGGCCCACGGCCGCCGCGACGAGAGATTTGGTCACGTAAGCCGCACAAGCTTGGGAGAAGTAGTGATCGACACCGACGACGGTCGCCCCAGGCCATCGGCCGCCGGGCCGGCCCGCGAGAAGGTATCGGCAACGGCCGGGCAGGCCGCCGGCCCAGACAGGCAGGCAGGCCAGTCGCCGGCCCCCGAGAGCCGCCCGCCGGCCTCGTTCGCCGCGCCGGCGGTCCTCGCCCCGCCACCCAGTGTCGACGTGCCCCGCGCCGAGCTCGATCGCCTGGTCAATGGGCGCAACCACGACCCGCATGGCGTGCTGGGCGCCCACCCGGCCGGCGACTGGACGATCGTGCGGGCCCTGCGCCCGGACGCGGTGGGCGTCTGGGTGCTCGTCGGCGACGAGCGGTACGAGGCGACGCGGCTGCACAGCGGCGGCGTCTTCGCCGTCGCCGTCCCCGGGCGGGAAGTGCCGAGCTACCAGCTCGAGGTCAGCTACCCCAACGCGCGCTACGTCGTCGATGACCCCTACCGGTACCTGCCGACGGTCGGCGAGATCGACCTGCACCTGATCGGCGAGGGCCGCCATGAGCGGCTGTGGACCGTGCTGGGCGCGCAGGTGCGCCGTTACCCGTCCGAGGACGGCCGGGTGGTCACCGGGGTCAGTTTCGCCGTCTGGGCGCCCAACGCCCGCGGTGTGCGGGTGGTCGGCGACTTCGACTTCTGGGACGGCCGGGCCTTCCCGATGCGCTCGCTGGGCCACACCGGCATCTGGGAGCTGTTCGTGCCCGGCATCTCGGCCGGCACCCGTTACAAGTACGAGATCCTCGGCTTCGACGGGGTCTGGCGGCAGAAGGCCGACCCGATGGCTATGCACACCGAGACTCCACCGGCGACGGCCAGCGTGGTGTACGAGTCCGACTACTCCTGGTCGGACGAGACGTGGATGGCCGAACGCGCCGGCACGCCGTGGCACGCGGCGCCCGTATCCGCGTACGAGGTGCACCTCGGCTCGTGGCGCCGTGGCCTGTCCTACCGGCAGCTGGCCACCGAGCTGGTCGACTACGTCAAAGAGGCCGGGTTCACCCACGTCGAGCTCCTCCCGGTCGCCGAGCACCCGTTCGGCGGCTCCTGGGGCTACCAGGTCTCCGCGTATTACGCGCCGACGTCCCGGTTCGGCAGCCCCGACGACTTCCGCTACCTGGTGGACGCGCTGCACCAGGCGGGCATCGGCGTGCTCGTCGACTGGGTGCCCGCGCACTTCCCCCGGGACAACTGGGCCCTCGGCCGGTTCGACGGCACACCGCTGTACGAGCACGGCGACCCGCGCCGCGGCGAGCACCCGGACTGGGGCACCTTCGTCTTCGACTTCGGCCGCTCCGAGGTGCGCAACTTCCTGGTCGCGAACGCCCTGTACTGGTTCGAGGAGTTCCACATCGACGGGCTGCGGGTGGACGCCGTCGCCTCGATGCTCTACCTCGACTACTCCCGGCCGGACGGCCAGTGGCTGCCGAACATCCACGGCGGCCGGGAGAACCTGGACGCGGTGGCGTTCCTGCAGGAGGTCAACGCGACGGTCTACCGCAAGGCGCCCGGCGCGATGATGATCGCCGAGGAGTCGACGGCCTGGCCAGGCGTGACCCGCCCGACGCACCTCGGCGGGCTCGGGTTCGGCTTCAAATGGAACATGGGCTGGATGCACGACACGCTCGACTACATGACCAAGGCACCCGTCTACCGGATGTACCACCACCACCAGGTCACGTTCTCGATGGTCTACGCCTACTCCGAGAACTACATGCTGCCGTTCAGCCATGACGAGGTCGTGCACGGCAAGGGCTCGCTGCTCAACAAGATGCCCGGCGACCGCTGGCAGCAGCTGGCGAACCTGCGCGCGCTCTATGCGTACATGTGGGCGCACCCCGGCAAGCAGCTGCTGTTCATGGGCAGCGAGTTCGCCCAGGAGCGGGAGTGGGACGAGGCGACGACGCTCGACTGGTACCGCCTCGACGACCCGGGCCACCGGGGCGTGCACCGCCTGGTCGCCGACCTCAACCGCGCCTACCGCGCCACGCCGGCGCTGTGGACCCGCGACAACGACCCGAGCGGCTTCGGCTGGATCGACGCGAACGACGCCGAGAACAACGTCCTGTCGTTCCTGCGTCTCGGCGACCAGCCCGCCACCGGCCAGAGCGACGGCGACGGGGCGACCTTGCTCGCCTGCGTGACCAACTTCTCCGGCGCCCCGCACTACGGCTACCGGCTCGGACTGCCCCGCGCCGGGCGCTGGCAGGAGGTGGTGAACACCGACGCCATCACCTACGGCGGCGCCGGCCAGGGCAACCTCGGCGCCGTGTACGCCACCGAGGAGCCCCACCACGGCCAGCCCGCCTCGGCCCCCCTCACCCTCCCCGCCCTGTCAACCATCTGGTTCGCCTACGACGGCGAGGAGTAGGGGCCGCCGCGCCAGAGACGCCTGTCCCGTCCGGCTGTGGACCGGCCCGTTTCAAGCGCAGAGCAACCGAGCTGGCGCGGAGGTGCGCCTCCGCGCCAGCTCGGTTGCGTCACGCTTGGACGTTGTGAGACCACGGCAGGCCGTGCGGGCGGCATTCAGTGGTGGGTGACCGTGCGGCGCGGAGGCGCGCCTCCGCGGAGGCCTGCCTACGAGCGCAGCGAAGTAGGCGGGCCGCAGCGGAGGTCGCCGGAGCGCACGTGAGCGGAGGAGGACGCGGCGCGTAGGTCCCTTGGGAGCGAAGCGAGTAAGGGACCGTAGCGCCGTGCCCGGACGGAGCGAACCAGGCTAGAACAGCGCTGCGGCGAGTGCCCGGCGGGCAGGGGCTACGGCCGGGTCGGCGTCGCCGAGGGCCTGGAACAGACCGACGAGGTGCGCGCGGGCCTTCTCGCGCTCGTCGCCCGAGGCGCGCCGGACGAACGCGACGAGCTCGCTGAACGCCTCCTCGACCTGCCCCTGCGCGATCATCAGGTCGGCCGCGGCGAGAGCCGCGTCGACGTCGTCGGGGTTGGCGGCGAGCCGGCGGCGCACGTCCGCCGGGTCGAGCCCGCCGACCCGCTCGAGCAGGGACACCCGGGCGAGACCGAGGACCGCCTCCGGGTCCGCCGGCGCCTCGGCGAGCCGGGCGCGGAACGCCGTGGCGGCCGCCGGCAGGTCGCCGCGTTCGAGCGCCTCGTCGGCGGCGGCCAGGTTCGGCTCGCGCTCGGGGCCCGCGCCGCTGGCGCCCGGCACGCCGCCGAGCGCCTCGGCGACGAGCTCCAGCAGCTGGTCGAGCCAGCCGCGCACCTCCCGCTCTGGCAGCGCCCCGGTGAACTCGCCGATGATGCGGCCGCCGACGACGGCCTTCACCGCCGGGATGCCCTGGACACCGGCGGCCTGCGCGAGGCCGGGGTTGGCGTCCACGTCGATCCTGGCGAGCACCCACCGCCCGCCGTCCGCCTCGGCCAGGCGCTCCAGCACCGGGCTCAGCTGCTTGCAGGGGCCGCACCACGACGCCCAGAAGTCCAGCACCACCGGCACCTGCATCGACCGGTTGACGACGTCCTGCGCGAAGGTCGCCTCGGTCACGTCGATGACGACCGGACCGCCGGGTACCTCGCCGCCCGGGGCGCCGGGAGCCGGCGCGCCGGGAGCGGCCTGGCGCGCCGCCGGTGGAGGTGGCGGCGACGCCGGCTTCGGGTCGAGCGGCACCGCGCCAGCCAGCCGCAGCCCGCCGAGCCGGTCCGGGAGCGGGCCGGCCTGGGCACGCGAGGACTGGGCACGCGAGGGCTGTGCGCCTGGCGGGCGTCCGGGGACAGGAGGCCTACGTTGCATACCTACCATCGTGACATCTCCCACGGCGCGTTGGCCGCGGCGCCCGCGAGAGTTTTCTCCGCGTCCAGCCGGCCATCGCCCGCCGGTCAGCCTCGCGCCGCCGCCCGTGGCACCCGGGCGCCACACGAAATGATCACTATTCCCGCCCCGGGGACGGAATCGCCCCGGCCGGGACGGCGCCGAGCGGTACTCAGCGCTCCAGGTAGCGCTCGACGGTTGCCACCTTGGCATGAAGTGCGTCGACGACGCCGGGGCGGATGTCGGCCTTGAGGACGAGGCTCACCCGGCCGCCGCCGGCGGCGACCGCCTCCGTCGCCCTGCGCACGACGTCCATGACCTCGTCCCACTCGCCCTCGATGGTCGTGAACATCGAGGTCGTCTCGTTCGGCAGGCCACTGGCCCGCACCACCCGGACGGCCTCGGCCACCAGGGCGCCGACGTCCTCGCCCGCGCCGATCGGGGTCACGCTGAATGCCACAAGCATGGTCCCGGCTTACCATGCCCGCGT
Source organism: Pseudofrankia saprophytica (assembly GCF_000235425.2). Lineage (NCBI taxonomy): Bacteria > Bacillati > Actinomycetota > Actinomycetes > Frankiales > Frankiaceae > Pseudofrankia > Pseudofrankia saprophytica. The sequence goes on along the minus strand of NZ_KI912266.1, from coordinate 2,692,415 downwards.
CGCCACGGGTTCCCGTTGTGGGCGCCCGTGGTTTCGACGCCGGCACTGGCTCGCCGCGGGCTGGACCGGTCCGGCGGCGGGTACGGAAGGTGGACCACATAGCGGGGACTACGATAAGTACCCGCCACCGGCCGCCTCGCCGTCGCCGGACACGCTTCGAACACACCCGGCGGCGGAGACGATCCAGCACGTGACATAAGCGTCAGGCCGAGCTGGCGACGGTAACGAATGGTCGCGCATCGGTCCCCGATGAAGCTACGGCTGGCCTTGCTACGCAAACCCGCCACAACACCGGATGAAGGCACGCCCTACCATTGGCCGCCGTGGGGCGGATACAGGCAGCACTGACCCGCCGAGGGGTCTCGGCTAACACTGCCGTGTCCCTCCGTCCAGCCACACCGCACCGCCGCGGCCGGTCCTACGGGATCACACGCCACGGGCAGCCCAACGGGATGTGGTCCAGGTGAGCACCCGCACGCTGTTGGACGCGCTGAACGACCTAGTGGTTGTAGTCAGCACCGACGGTCGGATCCTCGACGTCGGCGCGGCGGCGCGCGCCTTCCTCGGCGACCGGCTGGTGGGCGTCACCTGCCTGCGCGAGCTCGCCGGCGTCGTCGAGCCCTCCGTCGAGGCGGGCCCCGATGCCGTCCTGGACGCGCTTGGACGCGCGGGCGAGTGGCGCGGCTCGGCGAACCTGCTGGACATGGCCGGCAACCCCGTGCCCTTCGACGTCACGGTCCGGGCCGACCGGGCCGGCTGGGTGGTCTTCGTGGCCAAGGAGACCACCGACCGGCGGGCCCGGATCGCCGCCGAGCGGGACTCCCGGGCCAAGGACGAGTTCATGGCCCGCCTTGGGCACGAGCTGCGCACCCCGCTGAACGCCATGCTCGGCTTCGCGCAGCTGCTCGAGCTCGAGCGGCTGCCCGACGGCGTGCTCGACGACGTCCAACGGATCATCACCGGCGGCCGGCACATGCAGGCGATCATCGACGACGTGCTCGACCTCGCCAGGCTGCGCGCCGGCCGCGGCGACATCACCAAGGCGCCGGTCAACGTCCTCGACATCGTCGAGGGCGTCGTCGAGCTGGTCGAGCCGCTCGCCCAGCGGCGCGGCATCCGCCGGATCGTCCACCCCTGCGAGCCGCTGGTCGCCGACGCCGACCGACGCCGGCTCTGGCAGGTGCTGCTCAACCTGCTCGGCAACGCGATCAAGTACGGGCGCGACGGCGGCACCGTCCGGGTCGGGATCGTCCCGGTCACCGGCGGCCGGCTGCGCATCGAGGTCGAGGACGACGGGCAGGGCCTCCCCCCCGACGCCATGAACCGGCTCTTCCGCCCCTTCGAGCGGCTCGGCGCCGAGCACACCCGCACCGAGGGCAGCGGGCTCGGCCTCGCGCTCTCGCACGCGCTGGTGACGGCGATGGGCGGCGTGCTCACCGCCGCCAGCCGCCACGGCGTCGGCAGCGTGTTCGCCGTGGTACTCGACGCCGTCGACGTCCGCTACCCACACCCGGACCCGGAGCTGGACATGTTCCCGCCCGGCATCGGCGGCCGGATCCCCACCGACGCCACCATGCGCGTCGTCCACGTGAGCGGCGACCCGGCGACCCGCGCCCAGGTCAGCCAGACGCTCACCCGCACCTTCGCGGCGGACACCGTCAGCGTGCCGCGCGGTGTGCTCGCGCTCGACGCCGTCCACCGCGCCCGGCCCGACCTCATCATGATCGACCAGCAGCTCCCCGACACCACCGCGGCCGACCTGCTCGCCCATCTCGCGGCCGACCCGACGGCCAGCGCCATCCCGACGGTCGTGCTGTCCGCCGCCGACGACCCGGTCGAGGTCCTGCGCCTGCGCCAGGCCGGCGCCCGTGACGTCGTCCCCTCCCCGATGGACACCGGCGCCCTCGTCATCGCCGTCAAGGGCGCCGCGGGCACCGCCACCCACCGGGTCCTCGACCACCAGTCGGTCACCCAGTACCCCGCCTGAGACTCAGGCTGGGCCTCTACTCGCCTTCTTCTGCATCGACCCTTCCCCGGGGTCCCCCGGGGTCCCTGCCGGATCGGTGGAGCTTGCGGACGGGTCCCTGCCGGATCGGCGAAGCCGATCTGGGAGGTCGTGATCTGGGAGGTCCGGATTGGCTCCCAGTTGGGATGGGTCGGGCATGCGCGTGGGCACCGAGTCGGGGCTTGGCCGATCAGTGGGGGAGGTCCATTCGTTGTGAAGCTCGAAGTCGGCGAAGTCGAAACCGGGAGCCACGACGCAGCCGACCAGAACAGCATCGCCGGCGTCGCCGGCATCGCCGGCATCGCCGGCCATGGGCTCGGCCGTCTGCCAGTGGCCGGCGGGGACGACGGCCTGGAGGGCGTCGCCAGCCGCCGGGTCGGGGCCCAGGACGATCCAGCTGGCCGCGACGGGGCCAGGGCCCGGGCCGCCGAGGGTGAGGGTGAGCCGGCCGCCGCCCTGCCAGAGCCAGATCTCCGCCGAGGCGACCCGGTGCCAGGCGGACACCTCGCCCGGCTGGAGCAGAAAGAGGATCGAGGTGGCGACCGGGCGGGTGCCGCCGTGCGCGGGGATCTCGTCGGGGCTCGCCCAGGTACGCCGGTACCAGCCGCCTTCCGGGTGCGGGGCCAGTCCCAGCGCGTCGATCAGTGGATGACGGCCGATCGCGCTCACCGGCGCGTCCCGTCCGTCAGGGTGGCGAGCAGGTCGTCGGCGGCGGTCCAGGAGTCCAGGCGGCCCGCCACGACCTCCCGGGCGAGGGCGCCGAGGTGGCGGGTGCCGCGCGGGTCGCCGAAGCGGGCCCGCAGCGCTCCCAGGGCGATCTGCTCGATCTCGTCGGCCGCGCGCCGCTCGCGCCGGCGGACCAGCTCGCCGGTGGCCGCGAGCCAGCCGCGGTGGGCGGTGACCGCCTCGACCACCTCGGCGATGCCGCTTCCCTCGGCGGCGACGGTGCGCACCACCCGCGGCACCCAGTGGCCCGCGTCATCCGCGGCGGCGGCACCCCGGTCACGGCCGCCGTGCCCGGTGCGCCGTGACAGCGCGACCATGTTCCTCAGGTCGCGGTAGGTGTCGTCGGCGCCGGGACGGTCGGCCTTGTTGACGACCAGGACGTCGGCGATCTCCAGAATGCCGGCCTTGGCCGCCTGGATGCCGTCGCCCATCCCGGGTGCCAGCAGCACGAGGGTGGTGTCGGCCAGCGAGGCGATGTCCACCTCGGCCTGGCCGACCCCCACCGTCTCGATGAGCACGACGTCGTACCCGGCCGCGTCGAGCACCCGGACCGCCTGCGGCGTCGCCCAGGACAGGCCGCCGAGGTGGCCGCGGGAGGCCAGCGAGCGGATGTAGACGTCCGGGTCGGTCGTGTGCGCCGTCATCCGCACCCGATCGCCGAGCAGCGCTCCGCCGGTGAACGGCGAGGACGGGTCGACGGCCAGCACTCCGACCCGCCGGCCGGCCGCCCGGAAGGCGGCCACCAGCGCCGACGTCGACGTCGACTTGCCGACCCCGGGCGCGCCGGTGACGCCGACGATCTCGGCGCGCCCGGACCGCGGCGCGAGCAGCCGCGAGATCTCCCGCAGCCACGGCGAGCTGTCCTCGACCAGCGAGATCAGCCGGGCGACCGCGCGCGGCGACCGGTCCTCGACCGCCGCGGCGACCAGCTCGGCCGGGCTCCCGTATGGCGCCGACCTTCCGGCGCCCGGGCCGGGCGTGACCAACCTGGACGTCACCTGGGAACGAGCCTGGGTGTCAGGAGGCCGCCGGCACCCGCAGGATCAGCGCGTCGCCCTGGCCACCGCCGCCGCACAGCCCGGCCGCGCCGACGCCACCGCCGCGGCGACGAAGCTCCAGCGCCAGCGTCAGGGCGATGCGGGCGCCGGACATGCCGACCGGGTGGCCGAGCGCGATCGCGCCACCATTGACGTTGGTGACCTCGGAGGAGATGCCCAGCTCACGCATCGACTGGACGCCGACCGAGGCGAACGCCTCGTTGATCTCGTACAGGTCGACGTCGGCCGGGGTGAGGCCTTCCTTGGCGAGCGCCGCCTTGATGGCGTTCGCCGGCTGCGACTGCAGCGAGGTGTCCGGGCCGGCGACGAAGCCGTGGTGGCCGACCTCGGCGAGGATGGGCAGGCCCAGCTCCTCGGCCTTCGCCCTGCTCATCACGACGACGGCGCAGGCACCGTCGGAGATCTGCGAGGACGAGCCGGCGGTGATCGTGCCGTCCTTGCTGAACGCCGGGCGCAGCCGCGCGAGCGTCTCGGCGGTGGTGTCGGCGCGCACGCCCTCGTCGTCCTTGACGACGATCGGGTCGCCCTTGCGCTGCGGCACCTCGACCGGGGCGATCTCCTCGTCGAACAGGCCGTTCTTGATCGCGGCCGCGGCCCGCTGGTGCGACAGCGCCGAGAACTCGTCCTGCTCGGCGCGGCTGATGTTCAGCGGCACGTTGAAGCGCTCGGTGGACACGCCCATGCCGACCTGGTCGAAGGCGCAGGTCAGCGCGTCGTACTCGGTGGCGTCGACCAGCGGCGCGCTGCCGTACCGGATCCCGGCGCGGCCGTTCAGCAGCATGTGCGGGGTGTTCGTCATCGACTCCATGCCCCCGGCGACGACGACGTCGTACTCACCGCTGGAGATGTAGGTGTCGGCGAGCGAGATCGCGTTCAGCCCCGACAGGCACACCTTGTTGATCGTGATCGACGGCACGTCCAGCGGGATGCCGCCCTTGGCGGCCGCCTGACGCGCGGCCGCCTGGCCGGAGCCGGCCTGGATGACCTGGCCGAAGATGACGTACTGGACGGCGTCACCGGCGATGCCGGCGCGCTCGAGCGCGCCCTTGATCGCGATCCCGCCCAGCTCGGTCGCGGAGAAGCCCTTGAGCGCCCCGGAGAGCTTGCCGATCGGGGTCCGCGCGCCGGCCACGATGACCGAACCAGGCATGGCTGCCTCCCTGGAGAAAAGGATGCTGGAAGGGAAGGACGTTGTTCGCTGTGCTTGAAACCATAACGTGATCTTGGCCGACGTGCCGCCGGAGCGTGGCCAGCACCACCCCCGCCGGTCACCCGTCACCGCCGCCCGGCGAGGCCGGGCCCGCGGTCATCGCCCTCCCGCGACACGCCTGCCACCAGCGTCAACGACCTGGGTCCCGCGGGCCATCCCGTTCCCGCGCCGCGTCCGGCCGGGTGGTCCCGAGGCGCTCACGGCCTCGGCGCCCCCGTGCCTCGGTCCCAGCCTCAGGGGTTCCAGGTGCCGCAGCGCGCGTCGAAGGACGGGGTCGCGGTGGCCGCGGGCAGCGTGCTCCTCGACGGCGTGCCGACCTTGGTCAGCCCGTCGATCGTCGCGGCGACGGTGGTCGTGGTGACGTCGTAGTTCGCGCCGCCGTCCGGCGACGTGCCGACGACCAGACGCAGCCCGCTGGTCGAGCAGCTGAACCCGGTGCTCATTGTCGTGGAACCGGTCGACATGGTGCCGGCGACAACCGGCTGCGACGCGGCGTCCGCCAGCACGGAGATCTGGCCGAGCGCCATGAACCGCAGCACCGCGAACTGGTCGAGGCCGCCCGAGGAGCCGATCTGCACGACCAGCTCGGAGAAGCCGTCCCCGTCGAGGTCGGAGCCGGCCCACCGGCTGGCCGTCGCCCCGTCCGGCAGGGTGACCCTCGCGGGCGCGCCACCACGGCTCAGGGTCACCTCGACGGTGGCGCCGCTCAGCCGGACCGTGTCGGCCTTGCCATCGCCGTCGACGTCGCCCGGCATGGCCGGGCGGTCACCGGTCAGCGGCGGCCGGGTCGGGCTGTTCTGGTCGCCGGTCCCGGTGGCGTTGGGGCTCACCGGGGGCGTCGTCAGCGGGTTGATGGGTGGCGTGATGACCGGCAGGGTCGCGGACTGGCTTGGGTCCGACCCCCCGGACGTGCCACGGGGGGTCGTGCCGGAGCCGCTCGTCCCGACGCTCGGGTCGGACTGCGAGGCGACCCCAGGTGTCAGGCTCAGGCGAGCCGCCGGTTCGACGACCTGGGACGACGGCCCGGGCCGCATCAGGAGCACGGCCAGCACCACCAGCCCGGCGACCACGGCGCCACCGGCCGCGTACAGCGGCAGCCGCCAGCGGCCTCGCCGCTCGACGCCGGCCTTGATCCGCTGGTAGGCCTCCGGCGACGGCCGGATCGGGTCGACGGCGGCATGCAGTAGCCTGCTCAGCTCCTGGGGGTCGAGCTGGGACTGCTCCGAGCCGTTCACCGTAGGTCCGCCAGCTTGGTCGACAGGGCGGCCAGCCCCCGGGACGTGTAGGCCTTGACCGAGCCCACGCTGCACCCCATCACGGCGGCGGCATCGGCCTCGGACATGTCCGCGTAGTAGCGCAGGACGACGGCCTCCCGTTGGCGGCGGGGCAGCTCCCGCAGCGCCTGGATGACCGCGGCCCGTTCGACCAGAGAGTAGGCCCCCTCCTCGGCGCTGGCGGCGTCGGGCATCGGCTTGGGGGCGTGCTTGAGCGCGACGAGTCGGCGCCGCAGCGTCGAGCGGGCGAGGTTGACGACCGTCTGGCGGAGGTAGGCGAGCGCCTTGTCCTTGTCCTGGAGGCGGCCCCAGGCGGCGTGGACGCGGATGTAGGCGTCCTGGACGACCTCCTCGCAGAGGCCGATGTCGTCGAGCAGGAGGGCGGCGAGGCGGACCAGCGAGCGGTAGTGCTCCGAGTACAGGGCGGTGAGAGCCTGGTCCGCGTCCCTGGCAACGGCGCTACGGGCGGCGTCGCTCCGCGCAGGCACGGGCCGCCACCCTTCCACCAGGGTCATGGGCGCAGTCACGACATTTCTGACGCTGACCGAGCCGTGTGGGTTGTCCCCACCGTTCTACCGCTTTGCACCCAGGGGAGACAGCCTTCTCACGGAAGCCGTGCCTGTCGGCCAGTCGACCTTGTCCGGGTAGTGCTTCTGGCGGACAACCGACCGGCGCACGGGGGCGGTGTCGCCGGCCACACCTTCACCTGGACGTGGCACTTCCGCGCGACCGAGCGGCCCTCAATCGATGACACTTGCGGTGCCGCTCGCCCGCCCGACTGCCGGAGGTAGACCGTGAAGGACATCCTCGACGCCATCCTCGCCGAGGCGGCCCCAACCGAGACCCGGGAGAAGGAGTTCGGCGCGCTGGCCGTTCCCGAGTCATACCGGGGCATGGTCGTCCGCAAGGACGAGACGGGCATGTTCGAGGGCCTGACGTCCCGCGACAAGGACCCTCGCCGGTCGTTGCACCTCGACGAGGTCCCCACGCCCGAGCTGGGGCCGGGTGAGGCGCTGATCGCGGTGATGGCGTCGTCGATCAACTACAACACGGTGTGGACGTCGATCTTCGAGCCACTCTCGACGTTCGGTTTCCTGGAGCGCTACGGCCGCACGTCGCCATTGGCGAAGCGGCACGACCTGCCGTACCACGTGGTCGGCTCGGACCTGGCCGGCGTGGTCCTGCGCGCCGGCGCCGGGGTACACGCCTGGAAGCCGGGCGACGAGGTCGTCGCGCACTGCCTGTCGGTCGAGCTGGAGCGGCCCGAGGGTCACGACGACACCATGCTCGACCCGGAGCAGCGGATCTGGGGGTTCGAGACGAACTTCGGCGGCCTGGCCGAGCTCGCGCTGGTGAAGGCCAACCAGCTGATGCCGAAGCCCGGTCACCTGAGCTGGGAGGAGGCGGCGAGCCCAGGGCTGGTGAACTCGACGGCCTACCGCCAGCTCGTGTCCCGCAACGGGGCGGCGATGAAGCAGGGCGACATCGTCCTGATCTGGGGCGCCTCCGGCGGGCTGGGCTCGTATGCCACCCAGATGGCGCTGAACGGCGGCGGGATCCCGGTGTGCGTCGTGTCGTCGCCGGAGAAGGCCGACATCTGCCGCTCGCTCGGCGCGGAGCTGGTCATCGACCGCAGCGCCGAGGGCTATCGATTCTGGAGCGACGACCAGACGCAGAACCCGAAGGAGTGGCAGCGCTTCGGTAAGCGGATCCGCGAGCTCACCGGCGGTGAGGACCCGGACATCGTGTTCGAGCACCCGGGCCGCGAGACGTTCGGCGCCTCGGTCTACGTCGCCCGGCGTGGCGGTCAGATCGTCACCTGCGCCTCGACCAGCGGATTTATGCACAGCTACGACAACCGTTATCTATGGATGAACCTCAAGCGCATCATTGGGTCACATTTCGCGAACTATCGGGAGGCATGGGAAGCAAACCGGCTTATCGCCCGCGGCTTGATCCACCCGACCCTGTCCCGGGTCTACCCCCTGGAGCAGACGGGCCAGGCGGCATACGACGTGCACCGCAACGCCCACCAGGGCAAGGTCGGCGTGCTCTGCCTGTCCCCCCGCGAAGGCCTCGGCGTCCGTGACCAGGCCATGCGCGACCGCCACCTGAGTGCGATCAACCGCTTCCGCGACGCCTGAACAACTCCTCATCCCCACATCGCCAGGCTGGGCGGGGCCAGCCGAACACGACGGGCAACGACCAGGTATCCCAACGAACGCGGGACCTACGTCGAACCCGTGGGAAGGCCCTGCCCGGCGCGTCACGACCAGTACGGAAAGCGACGGTCGGAGCGAGCCTCCGGATCATCGGAAAGCGCGCTTCCGGAGAGTCCCGGCGAAGGGGTAGGGGCGATGCACGTGATGGAAGGGGGAGCGGTAGGGTGACGGCTGTGACTAGCCACGCCACCGTCTGGAATGCAGGTCTCGTATGACCGAGCACTCCGATCTCATCCCGATGGCCGGCGAGGGCGAGGGCTCCCCCGGCTTCGACCTGGTTCGCCGCGGCTATGACCCGCACCAGGTCAACTCCCACGTCGCCTGGCTGATGGAACAGCTCCGTGAGGCCGAGGCGCACCGGGCCGCCGCCGAGGCGGCCGCGTCCGAGGCCGCCGCCGAGGCCGCGCGCATCCGTGACGACCTGGCCTCGGGCCGCCCCGCCTGGGACGACTTCGGTGGTCGTATCACCCAGATCCTCATGCTCGCCGAGGAAGAGGCCGCCACTGTGCGGTCCGAGCGGACCAGGGACGCCGAGGCACAGCTCGACGAGGCCCGGCGGATCGTCTCCGACGCCGAGCACACCCGCGACCGCACCCTGCGCGAGGCGGACGAGCAGGCCGCCGGGATCGTGTCGACCGCGCGTGGCGAGGCGGAGCACATCATCGAGACCTCCCGCAGCAAGGCACACAAGCTGGAGGGTGAGTCGCAGCAGCGGCTGACCGAGCTGGAGCGCCAGCGCGACCAGGTCACCTCACAGCTCGGCGCGCTGCGCGACCAGGTCACCTCACAGCTGTCCGCGCTGCGCAACCAGCTGGCCGCCGCCACCGCCGCGATCGAGCTCCCCGGCGTGGACGAGGCCAAGGCGGTCGGCTCCAACTCCAAGGCCGGCTCCCGCATCTGAGCCCGCTCCCCCCATCGCCCGCCTGGATGGGGGCTCGGTACCCAGCCTCGTGGCCGGACGTCCGCCGGCCGGCCACGAGGGGTTCCGCCAGCGGTCAGTACGGCGCGCGGTAGGGCCGGGCGCCGGCTCGACGCCGGTTCCAGCAGGGCGTGTGCCAGTGGCGGCGGTTCTCCATCCGCCCGCTCGGCCAGGCGACCACGTGCGGGACGCCCGACGAGATCTCGTGGTCGCAGCCCGGGCACCGGTAGGCCTTCGTGCTGGCCGCCCCGGTCACCGGGCGGACCGCCCAGTCCTCGCCGTCCACCGTCACGGCGTCGACCAGCCAGTACGGCCGCCGCTCGTCCTCGCCGCCGTCGCCGGCCTTCCCGGAACGCCGGGACCCGCGCTCGGGCCGGGTGCGTCGCGGGCTCACCGCCGCCGCCTGATCACTGGATGCCTGGCCACCGGCCGCCTGCCCGGACCTACTTGCGCAGACGATCGCCGCGGGCATCCTTGCCCGGCGCCGAGGCGCCGGGGGCGGCTTCGTCCACGCGGCCGATCACCTCGCCGTCGACGACGCGGTCGGAACCGCCAGACCGGCCCCAGCCACCGACCCCGCCCACGCGCCCGAACGCGGCGGTGGCGATCGTGGTCGCGACCTTCGCCCTGCGCAGCACTCCCGCCGGGCTCGCGAGCGCGGACGACGCCCCGATGAGCGCGTGGAAGGCCCGGTCGCTCCCGCGCCAGTGCTCGCGCAGGATCGGCTCGCCGGCCCCGACCACCAGCCGGCGGAACGCGAACGCGACCACCGCGACGTCGTCCAGCTGCCCGATGAGGGGCACCAGGTTGGTGATCTTGTTCTTCGGGGACACGAGGTAGGCGAGCGCGGCCCCCGCCTCGAGCTTGGCCTGCTGCGGCACGCGCGGGTCAGCCACCACTCCGCGCAGCATGAACACCAGGTCCGGCAGGAATGTCGCGACCTCTCGGCCGAACGTGCGCAACGCGTCCTTGTCCAGCGAGGCCATCGGCCGACCTTCCTCCCCGTCCGGCCCGCCGCGCCAGCGCGCGCGGGCTCCGCCCACCATGACGCCGCGGCGAGAGCAAGCCACTGACACTCGGCCAGGCTGGTACCAGCCCGGCGCCACCTGCCGACCCATCCTAGAACGGGCGTACGACCACACAGCCCCCGGCGAACACTCGCCCTGGCCCGGGCGAGGCACCGGGAGGCGTGACGACGGGCGGCCTCGCGCCCGCGCCGCTCCTCCCCCGGCCGCGGCGGGCCTCCGGGGAGGCGCGCGTCCGGCTGGCCCACGTCCGGTTGGCGCGCCACCGCGCTCCGTGGGGACACTCCGTCGACGGCACGGGGCGACGGCACGGCCACGACGACGACCGGGCCCGTGCCGCGAGGCGGGAGGCGAGAGGCGAGCCACGGAGAGCCACGGAGAGCCGGCCATAGAAGGCACTCTGCTTGGCGATCACAAGCTTGTTCGTCACCAATCTGGGAGGATCCGGTCAGCGGCAGACTCTTCTGGCGCGCGGGCCGGGGACGCGGGCACAACTCGACACAGGGGGCTGGCATGGGTCTCGACCAGACGACGGTGGCGGTGGTCGGTCTCGGCACGATGGGCGCCGGCATCGCCGAGGTGCTCGCCAGGGCCGGCATCGAGGTGATCGGCGTCGAGAAGGACGACGCGGGCCTCGATCGCGGGCGCGGTCACCTGGCGCACTCGACAGACCGGGCGGTGCGTGGCGGCAAGCTGACCGAGCCGGAGCGCGACGCGGTGCTCGGCCGGATCCGGACGGGCACCGACCTGAGCGCCGTCGCGCCGGCGCGGCTCGTCATCGAGGCGATCGATGAGGACCTCGACGAGAAGAAGGCACTGTTCGCGCGGCTGGACGAGCTCTGCTCCGCCGAGACCATCTTCGCCACCAACACCAGCTCGCTGTCGGTCACCGAGCTCGCGGCCGCGACCGGCCGGCCGGGGCGCGTGGTGGGCACGCACTGGTTCAACCCCGCCCCGGTGATGGGCCTCGTCGAGATCATCAGCACCGTCGTCACCGACCCGACCGTGCTGGTCGACGTCACCGCCCTCGTCGAGCGGGTCGGCAAGAGCGCGGTGACCGCCGGCGACCGGGCCGGGTTCATCGTCGACGCGCTGCTGTTCGGCTACCTCAACAACGCGGTACGGATGCTGGAGGCGCGCTACGCCAGCCGCGAGGACATCGACGCGGCGATGCGCTTCGGCTGCGGCCACCCGATGGGCCCGCTCGCGTTGCTCGACCTCATCGGCCTGGACACCGCCTACGCGATCCTCGACTCGATCTACCACACGTCGCGCGACCACCTGCACGCGCCGGCACCGCTGCTCAAGCAACTGATCACGGCGGGGATGCTGGGCCGCAAGACCGGCCGGGGCATCTACACCTACGCCGCGCCCGACTCACCCGAGGTCGTGGACCAGGCGGCGCCCGGGACCGTCGCCGGCGTCGAGGCCCGCGCGGTGCGCACCGTCGGCGTCGTCGGCACCGGGACCATGGCGGCCGGCATCGTCGAGGTGCTGACGAAATCCGGCTACGACGTCATCGTCCGGGCCCGCGGCGAGGAGAAGGTCGCGGCGGTGCGCAAGCGGGTCGAGTCCTCGCTGGAGAAGTCGGTCGCGAAGGGCCGGATGTCCTCGGACGACCGGGACGCCACGCTTTCCCGGCTGCGCGGCACCACCGACCTCGGCGACCTCGCCGAGGCCGATCTGATCATCGAGGCGGTCGTCGAGGACCTCGACGTCAAGCGGGAGCTGTTCACCGAGCTGGACAAGGTCGCGAAGCCGGGCGCGGTGCTCGCCACGACCACCTCGTCGCTGCCCGTCGTCGAGTGCGCGGCGGCGACGTCCCGGCCGGCCGACGTCATCGGCATGCACTGGTTCAACCCGGCGCCGGCGATGAAGCTGGTCGAGGTGGTTCCGACGGTCCTCACCGCGCCCGACGTCGTCGCGACCGTGCTCGCCGTCGCCAGGGCCGCGCGCAAGCACCCGGTGACCTGCGCGGACCGCGCCGGATTCATCGTGAACGCGCTGCTGTTCCCGTACCTCAACGACGCGGTGCGGATGCTGGAGGCGCACTACGCCACCGTCGAGGACATCGACACCGCGATGAAGGTCGGCTGTGGGCACCCGATGGGCCCGTTCGAGCTCGCCGACGTCGTCGGGCTGGACGTGACGCTGGCGATCCAGCGCACCCTCTACCTGGAGTTCCGCGAGCCGGGCTACGCGCCCGCGCCGCTCATCGAGCACCTGGTGCGAGCCGGCTACCTCGGCCGCAAGACCGGCCGAGGCTTCCACAACCACGCGCGGTGACATTGGTTCGCTCCGTGCGGGCGCGGCGGCCTAGAAGCTAGAACAGGGTGGGGATGGAGGGTTCCAGGCCTCGTAGGGCGTCGTAGTTCACGGTGACGGCCGACAGGCCGCGGTCGGTGGCCAGCCGGCGAGCCTGGGGCGTGATCGACTGGGCGACCAGAATGCCGTGTACCGGGTGCGACAGACCCGGATCCTCGGTCATCCTGGCCACGTAGCGGGTCAGCTGCTCCACGCCGTCGATCTCACCGCGCCGCTTGATCTCGACGGCCACGGTCGAGCCGTCGCCGGCGCGGCAGAGCAGGTCGACCGGCCCGATCCCGGTCTCGTACTCGCGGCGCACCAGCGTCAGGTCGTCGCGGATCGCGTCCGGCCGGTCGGCCAGTAGCACCTGCAGGTGCGCCTCGACGCCGTCCTTCTGCAGGCCCGGGTCGCGACCGAGCTCATGGGACGAGTCGTGCATCACCTCTTCGATGGTGATCAACAAGGACTCGTCGGCCTTGTTGGTGACGCGCCAGCCGCCCTCTTCCTCAGTGAGGACACACGGCGGGCTCATCCAGTTGAGCGGCTTGTAGGCGCGGCCATCGGCGTGGATCGATACGGACCCGTCGGCTTTGACCAGCAGCAGCCGCACCGCGCTGGGCAGGTGGGCGTTGAGCCTGCCGACGTAGTCCACGCTGCACCGAGCGATCACGAGGCGCATTGGCTCACGTTATCGCGGAGTCCCCCGTCTTCCCGGTTTGGGTGACGGCAACGCCAGGTCGCCGAGGATCGTCGCCCGCCGAGGCGGCGGACTCGGGGGACTCGGGGGACGACGACGCCGAGGCGCCCGCTGCCGCCACCAGGTCGTCGAGCAGTACCTTGCGCCCGACGTAGCGGGTGGCCAGCCGATCGGCCTGCTCCGCCGGCAGGCGGCCGAGGCGCACCGGATCGCTGTTGTCCGCCATGTCGGCGCGCTTCACCACGACCGCGAGCGGGTTCGCCGCGACCCTGGCCAGGTAGACCTCGGTGGCCTCACCCGGACGCTTCGACAGGGCGTCCACGGCCGCGACGACCCCCGATGGGTATCCGCGGGCCCTGAGCTCGTCGAGGGTCACGGGCGTGTCCTCGACGACGTCGTGCAGCAGCGCCGCGAGCTGCGCGTGCACCGGGTCCACCCCGGCGGCCGGCGCGGTGCGTTCCACCGTGGCCCGGACCCGCATCGGGTGGCCGATGTACTCCTCGCCGGCCTTGTCCAGCTGCCCGGCGTGCATCTCGGACGCGAACGCGACCGTCTCCTCGAGCGTTGGCGTAGCGGGCGAATCCACGTCGGTGCCCTTCTGGCCGGTCGGTTGGGATCTACCGTCCCGTCTGACGGTCTCATCGACGGTGGCGCTCGGTGCGCTCCGGGTGCCCCAGGACCCCGGTCGCCCGGTCGGCACGGGCTCATGGACCCTTATCCTGTGGCCCCTAGGCACGCATGAGGGCCTTGCCGGCAGGGAAGGTGCGGGGAATGCCGGAGGCGACGGACGAACCCCTATCGGGTGATGGACAGCCGATGCTCTCCCCTAGGGCAGGAAGACCATGCAGACAGGCCCTAGCATCGCCTTCCGTGGAGCGCTTCGTCGTAACCGGTGGATCGAGGCTTGCCGGCCAGATCCATATTCCTGGGGCGAAGAACTCCGTCCTCAAGCTGATGGCCGCCAGCCTGCTCGCGCCTGGCACGACGACGCTGTCGGCGGTGCCGGACATCCTCGATGTCGGCGTCATGGCGGACGTGCTGACCGCGCTCGGCGCGACGGTCCACCGGGACCTGGCCGCCGGGTCGATGGCCATCGACACCCCTGCGATGCCGGGAGCGGCGGCCGACCCCGCGCTGGTGCGCCGGATCCGCGCCTCGGTCGCCATCCTCGGCCCACTGGTCGGCCGGCGCGGTGAGGCACGGGTGGCGCTGCCCGGTGGGGACGCGATCGGTTCCCGGGCGCTCGACATGCATGTCAACGGCCTGCGACGCCTCGGCGCGGTGGTGGACATCGAGGACGGCGCGCTCGTCGCCCGCTCGTCCGGCCGACTGCAGGGCGCGGCGATCTGGCTGGACTTCCCGAGCGTCGGCGCCACCGAGAACCTGCTGATGGCCGGCGTGGTCGCCAAGGGAACAACGGTCATCGACAACGCCGCCCGCGAGCCAGAGATCGCCGACCTGTGCGAGTTCCTGACGGAGATGGGCGCGCGTATCGAGGGAATCGGTGGGTCGACGCTCGTCATCGAGGGCGTGGACGAGCTGCGTCCGGTGGCACACGAGACCGTGCCAGACCGGATCGTCGCCGGGACCTACGCCATCGGCGCGGTGATGACCCGCGGGGACGTGATGATCCGCAACGGGCGCGCTGAGCACCTTGGGATCGTGTTGGAGAAGCTGACGGCCGCTGGGGCCAGCGTCGAGATCGGCGTCGACGGTTTCCGGGTAAGCGCCACGGACCAGCCGCGCTCGATCGACGTCGTCACCCTGCCGTACCCCGGCTTCCCGACGGACCTGCTTCCCCAGATCATCGCCCTGGAGGCCGTCAGCCAGGGCATCTCCCTGATCACCGAGAACGTCTTCGACAGCCGGTTCGTGTTCTGCCGAGAGCTGCTGCGCCTGGGCGCCCAGCTACGCACCGACGGTCATCACGTCGTCGTCCGGCCGTCCCCTCAGCTGGTCGGCACGTCGGTGGTCGCCTCCGACGTGCGGGCCGGAGCGGGCCTGGTGCTCGCGGGCCTGGTCGCCGAGGGGATGACCGAGGTGCATGAGGTCCACCACATCGACCGTGGCTACGCGGGCTTCGTGGAGAACCTTCGGGCCCTCGGCGCCGACATCCGCCGCGATCAGGTCACCGCGGCGGCATGAGGTGAGTGCCAAGGGGATCCGGGTCGCCAGCCGGTGGTTCCGCGCTACCCGGCCTGGCCGCCTGACGGGCGAACGGCACACCGCCGCTCTCGCCACGTAGCTTGGCGGGATACGGGAGCAACCGTCCGGCGGGCGTTGGCCTCGCCACGGCGCCCGCGAACGTCGAGGGCTACCCGGGGGGAGCCGCACCGCGACGCGGGCGCGCTACCGACCCCGGAGGCGCCGGTGGACGCGTGCCTGTGCGATCCTGCCTTTCGATTGCACAGGCCTGAGGCCTACGTCCCCGGGGTAACGACGGGGGAAGGTGTCGAGGCCGAACGGAGGCACGTGCTGGAGATGGACGTACCGATGCCGGCGGGGTCCGACGGCGGGGCCCGCGCCGCCAGCGCGCCCTGGATGACCTGGGTGGAGGATCGGCGCCGGCTCGTGATCGGCGCCGCGTTCGGCCTGGCGGTCGTGCTCGGCATAGTCATCGGCCTGGCCACCGCGCCAGACGGGAACACCTCGGCCGAGCCCGACAGCGCTGGCGCCGCCGCCGCGGCGCGGAGCCCACAGCTGCCCCCGCTCGACTGGGAGGGCAAGCGCTCCCCGGGAACCGCGGTGAACATGAAGGTCGGCGACGAGCTGCGCCCGGCCCTGACCTGGGCAACAGCGGACGCCGCGCTCGCCAAGGCCGGCAAGACCACCTTGTCTGCGGCAGTCCAGGCATCTGGCTCCACGAGCCCGGCAGGCTCGGCGGGTGCCCAGTCAGCCACGGGCGGCGCGGAGCTGACCGCCGACTCCATCACGATCCGACAGGGCGACCTCTACTACGGCGCCGTCGAGGGCTCGAGTGCGGCCACCGACGAGTTCTGGGCCGCCGGTCTCACCGAGACATCGAACACCGCCGTGTCAGTCGCCAAGCTGCACGTCTGGAAGCGGGTCGGTGCCGGGCCGTGGACCGAGGTGGCGAGCGGAGCCGGTGCCTGCGGCAGAGTAGTGCCCAAAACCCTGCTCACCATCTGGGGTCCACCGGCGCTGTGCGCCAGTCAAAGCTGAGCCTCGCACCCTCCCGGCCACCATTCCTATGGGCTCGGGGTCCGCCTACCTAGCATGAGCCGCACCACGGTCCCAGATCGCCCAGGTCAGCGGTGATTGGTGACAGTTCACTTAGCGGGCGCGCGACAGGGTGGCGCCGGTACGCTTTCGCCGTTGGCCACGATCTGGGAGGTGGCGCTTCGCCGGCGCGGCCTCCCCCAGGGTGAGGGGATGGCTGGCGATGGTTGACCAAGCCGGTCAGAGCACGGACAGCGCGGGCACCCGCCCGGAGCGGGATCGGCCGTGGATCGTCCGGACGTACGCGGGCCACTCCAGCGCGGCCGAGAGCAACACGCTCTACCGGCGCAACCTCGCCAAGGGCCAGACCGGGTTGTCGGTCGCCTTCGACCTGCCGACGCAGACCGGCTACGACCCCGACCACGTGCTCGCCCGCGGCGAGGTCGGCAAGGTCGGCGTACCCGTCGCGCACGTGGGCGACATGCGAGCGCTCTTCGAGGGCATCCCGCTCGACCGGATGAACACCTCCATGACGATCAATGCCACCGCGATGTGGCTGTTGGCTCTCTACCAGGTCGTCGCGGAGGAGCAGGGCGTCGGCCCGGCCGCGCTCAACGGGACCACCCAGAACGACATCATCAAGGAGTACCTGTCCCGCGGGACCTACGTCTTCCCGCCGGGGCCGTCGCTTCGGCTGATCACCGACCTCATCGCCTACACGGTGACCGAGATCCCTAAGTGGAACCCGATCAATGTCTGCAGCTACCACCTGCAGGAGGCCGGCGCCACGCCGGTGCAGGAGCTGGCCTACTCGATCTGCACGGTGATCGCGGTGCTGGACGCCGTGGTCGCCTCCGGACAGGTGCCGACGGAGCGGATGGGTGACGTCTGCGCCCGGATCTCCTTCTTCGTCAACGCCGGGGTGCGCTTTGTCGAGGAGATGTGCAAGATGCGCGCCTTCGGGGCGCTGTGGGATGACCTGCTGCGCACCCGCTACGGCGTCGAGAACCCCAAGCACCGCCGGTTCCGCTACGGCGTGCAGGTCAACTCGCTCGGCCTGACCGAGGCGCAGCCGGAGAACAACGTGATCCGGATCGTTCTCGAGGCACTCGGCGTCACCCTGTCGAAGGACGCTCGCTGCCGGGCGCTGCAACTGCCGGCCTGGAACGAGGCGCTCGGCCTGCCGCGGCCGTGGGACCAGCAGTGGTCGCTGCGCATCCAGCAGATCCTGGCCTACGAGACGGACCTGCTGGAGTACGAGGACATCTTCGAGGGCTCGGTCGTCATCGAGAAGCGGGTCGCCGAGCTGGTCGAGGCGGCACGGGCCGAGATCGACCGCGTGCAGGCGATGGGCGGCGCGGTCGCCGCCGTCGAGTCCGGCTACATGAAGTCCCAGCTCGTCGCCTCGCAGGCGGCCCGCCGCGGCCGGATCGAGAGTGGCGAGGACGTCGTCGTCGGCGTGAACCGGTTCACCGAGACCGAGCCGAACCCGCTGATCGCCGACCTGGACGCCGCGATCCAGACGGTCAACCCGGCGGTCGAGGCGGCGGCGAAGGAGGCACTGGCCTCCTGGCGGGCGAAGCGCGACCCGGCCGCCGTCGACGAGGCGCTGCTGGCGCTGCGCGAGGCGGCCAAGTCCGACACCAACCTGGTCCCGGCGACGCTCGCCTGCGCCCGCGTCGGTGTCACCACCGGCGAGTGGTCCGAGGTGCTGCGCGAGGTCTTCGGCGAGTACCGGGCGCCCACCGGAGTGTCCGGCGTGACCGTCGGCGCGTCGGCCGGCACCGCCGCGGGCGACGAGCTGGCCGCCGTCCGGGAGCGGGTCGCCGAGACCGGCCGCGAGCTGGGCCGCCGGGTGAAGGTCCTCATCGGCAAACCCGGCCTGGACGGGCACTCCAACGGCGCCGAGCAGATAGCGGTGCGCGCCCGCGACGCCGGTTTCGAGGTCGTCTACCAGGGCATCCGCCTGACGCCAGAGCAGATCGTCGCCGCCGCCGTCCAGGAGGACGTCCACCTCGTCGGCCTGTCGATCCTGTCCGGCTCGCACCTCGAGCTGGTTCCTCAGGTGCTCCACGGCCTGCGCGCCGCCGGCCTCGACGACCTCCCGGTCGTCGTCGGCGGCATCATCCCCGACCGCGACGCCGAGACCCTGCGCTCCGCCGGCGTCGCCGCCGTCTACACCCCCAAGGACTACGGCCTGACCGCGATCATGTCCGGCTTCGTCGACATCATCCGCCACGCGGGCGGCCTGTCCTGACACCCCCGCGCGCAACGACCGCTCACGCTCGCCCCGCCTGCAAATCGGCGCAGTTTTATATCACCCTGTCTTGACAGGGTGATATAAAACTAGTCCATGGCAGCCAGCCGCCAGAGCCTCACTCGCGAGATCGACCGAGCGCTCCAGGAGGTGCTCGGCGGGCGCAGGGCGTCCGAGCTGGAGTCGCTGACTCTGGACTTCAAGGAGCTCAAGCGGCCCGCGGCCAATGACCGCGACCCGCTCAAGGCCGCGGCCACGGACCTGGCCGAAGCTGTCGCCTGCCTGTCGAACAGCCGAGGTGGCACAGTCATCGTCGGCATTTCGGACGCCAGCTCCGGACAGGCAGCCGTAGTCGGCGTTCCGGACAATCTCGATGCCGACGAACTGCGGCGACGGATCTGGCAGCTGACCTCACCGCCACTCGTTGTCGATCTCGAGGACCGGCAGGTCAGCGGCCATCGCATCCTGTTGCTAGCTGTAGAACCCGGGTTCGACCTTGTCCGCGTGGGCGGCAAACTGCGGGAACGAATCGGCACCTCCTGCGAGCCGCTGACAGCCGCGCGAGAAGCCGCCATGCGGGAGGACCGACGGGGCTACGACTGGTCCGCCGAGCGAACGCACCTGCGTGTGGAGGATGTCTCCGCCCGTGCCGAAGAGGAGGCGCGGCGCCTTCTCGTCGAGGCAGGTGACGCGCAGAGCCGCCGACGGGCCGAGTTGAGCACCGCGGATCTGCTTCGTGAATGCGGGGTGCTGCTGGACGACGGGCACCTGACACGAGCGGGTGCATTGCTGTTCTGCGCAGCCACGGGGTTGGCCGCCGAACCATCCCTGCACTACCTGCGGCGGCGCACGCCGGCCGGTTCCCTCGCTCGTCCGCCGTCTGTCCACGACACTCCGTTGATCGTCGCGGTCGTCGACGTACTGCGTGGCATCGACGCAATCAACGAAACTACGTCCGTGACGCTGCCGACTGGCGTCCAACAGCAGTTGGAGACGATCCCCGGTCCGGCCGTTCGGGAAGCGGTCGTGAACGCGGTCGCGCACCGCGACTACCGTCACCCAGAACCGATCGTGCTCGAGCACAGCCCGAGCCGCCTCGTCGTCACCTCGCCGGGTGACCTGGTGTTCGGAGTGACCGAGGAGAACATCCTCACGCACGTGTCGAAGCCGAGGAACCGCTGCCTGATCGACGCGCTACGGGTCCTTCGCCTCGCGGAGCGAGCCGGTACCGGAGTCGACGTCATGGTCCGCGCGATGGTGCGCGCCGGGCACACCCCTCCGGTGTTTCACAGCGGCGGAGGCAGCGTCCGGGTCGTGCTCGACGGCGGCGCGCCGGCCGCCCGGCTCTCCGTCATGATCGCCAGCCTGCCGTCCGAGATCCAGGACGACACAGACGCCATCCTGGTCATCCACTACCTGCGCTCCCACCCGACCGTCGATGCCCCGACGATCGCTCCGGTCCTGCAGAAGAGCGTCGAGGAGGCCAGCGAGGCGCTCCGGCGGCTGTCCGACGACGCCTACGACCTCCTCGAGCCAGCACGCGAGACCCGCCGTTACCGGCTACCGACCTACCGGTTCCGGGAACGGGTCCGCGCCGAGCTCGGCGCCCTGCTCCCGTACCACCGCAACTCCTCGGACGAATCCGAACGACGAATAGTCGCCCACCTGCGTGAGTACGGGACCATCTCCAACCAGACCGTCCAGAACCTCCTGCTCGTGGGCAGCCAACGCGCCAGTGTCATCCTGCGCTCCCTCGCGGAGCGAGGCGTCATCGAGCGAACCGCCGACTCCCCAACCCGCGGCCCAAGCGTCCGCTACCAACCCGGTCCAGCCTTTCCCACCAAGAAGCGCTGACGGCCGCCCTGCCCTGTCCGCCGCATCAGGCTGGGCCGCCGCGACGGTGTTCCAGCTCGGCCCGAACCTCGTCGAGCGTGGACGTCTCGCCAACGGCGATGTCCTCCCGAGCTACCTCCGGTACCACGTGATGCTCGCGCGCGTCCGCACCCTACGTGGCGACTTCCACACCATCGAAAGTACGCACAGAGCCGTCCCTGGGACAGTCCGGTTCGTCCGCCACACCGTGGTATAGCGGACGAACCCCACACGGTTTGCCGAGCTACCGGTCAGGGCTGCTGGTTCAGGTTGGCCATCTGCTCCGGGGTGATGACGTCTCCGCAGGTGGCCGTGGAACTGGCCGGCTGGAACTTCGACCCGTCCAGGCTGATCTTGATGGTGTAGTAGCAGGTGGAGGTCTGGCGGAAGTTCGTCGACAGGTCGTTGCTGGCGTCGGGCGTCAAACCCGCTCCGTCGTAGTCCTTGACGGCGCGTAGGCCGGAGATGAACGACTCCCTGGTGGGGCATTTTCCGGCGGCTTCGAGGCCGCGGAGGAACAGGTCGGCGGAGATCCAGCCGTCCACCGCGATGTCCTGGGTCGGTGGTTGGATCTCCGGGGCGTACTTGTTCATCGCCTGCTCGAACTTCTGCTGCGCCGGAGTGTTGAGCTCGAAGGGCTGGGTGGTGGTGGAGATGGACACGCCGGCGAGTGCGCGGCCGTACTGGGCGAGGACGCTGTTGTCGTAGCCCAGCGGCATCAGCGCGACTTTGAGGCTGCCACCCAGGGCCACGCCGATCCTGGCGAGTTCCGGCAGCAGCTTGGCGGCATCGGCCGGCATCAGCACGCCCGCGAGGGCGTCGATGTTGTTTTCCTTGATCTGCTGGGCGACGGTCTGGAAGCTCGTGATCTCGCTGGTGTAGAACGTCTTGACGACCTTGACGTTGCTTGCCTTCAGGCTCGCCACGACCTGCTGCGTGTAGTCCCCGCCCGTGGCGCTCCCGTCGATCGCGAAGAGGGCCGCACGGGTGCCGCCCTGGTCGTGGATGTACTTGCCCAAGGTCGTGCTGGAGCCCTTCCCGAGGTAGAACCACGAGAACATGTTGTCCATCCCCAACCAGACCGGCTCGCTGGCGATGCCCGTTACCGGGACGTTGCGCTCCTGCAAAAGCTTGGCCGAGTCCGCGCCGGTGCCGCCGGGCGCATGGATGAGCCCGAAGATCTTCTCACGGTCGAGGAGCTCCTGGGTCACGGACAGGCTGAGCGCCGTGTCGCCTCCGTTGTCCCGCCAGGCGTAAGTGACCTTGCGGCCGTAGACGCCGCCGTCCTCCTCGTTGGCGGCGTGGAAGCGGGCGTCCACGCCGGCCCGGAAGGCACGCATGGAGTCGGCCCCCGGGCCGGTGTCACTCCAGACCATGCCGGCCTTGACCTCGGTGGGCGTGATGCCGGGCGCCGTCGCCGAGCACGCCCCGCCCGCCCCGCTCGCACCCGCGCCGCCGCAGGCGACCAGGGAAGCGGCCAGGCCGCTGGCACCAATCGCGAGCGCAGCCACTCTCAGTAATCGCTCGCTGGCTAGCAATAACACTTGTGGCTCCTTCGGTGTCATGGCGGCGGTACGCGCCCGAGTGGGCAAGCGTCCACCGTGCGGGAGAGAGTCGCACGTCAACACGGCCGCGGTCTCGCGCTGGGGATGGCAAATCCGGCACCTTGGTGCGTCGGCTCTGGCGTGGCCGGTGCCTCCCACGACGGCCGCGAACATCGCCTCCGGGCAGTCGGCCCGTGCCGCCGCCGACCTGCTCCAAGCGCTCAGATCCGCCGCGTCCGCCGACCCGGACTGCACCCGGTTCCCACGCTTCGGCGCGCACGACGACGCGACTCTCGTCTGGGCTCAGGTGTGATCTCGGGTGATCGAGTTAGGCGCCCGTACGCGCCTCGGCCATAGGGTCGCTCCATGGCTGTCCATCTGACGCGCATCTACACGAGGACTGGTGACGACGGGACGACCGCGTTGGGGGATATGTCGCGGACGGTGAAGACGGATCCGCGCCTGGGGGCGTACGCGGATACCGACGAGACGAACGCGGCGATCGGCGTGGCGCTGGCGCTCGGTGGGTTGTCGGACGAGGTGCGCGAGGTGCTCCAGCAGATCCAGAACGACCTGTTCGACGTCGGCGCCGATCTGTCGACGCCGGTCGTGCCGGACCCCAAGTACCCACCGCTGCGGGTGACACAGGCGTATGTCGACCGGTTGGAGGCGGCCTGCGACCGGTTCAACGAGGACCTGCCGAAGCTCGACTCGTTCATCCTGCCGGGCGGCACAGCGGGGGCCGCGCTGCTGCACGTGGCCCGGACGGTCTCGCGGCGCGCGGAGCGCAGCGTCTGGACGCTCCTCGCGGTCGACGGGGAGCGGACGAACCCGCTGACGGCCCGCTACCTCAACCGCCTCTCCGACCTGCTGTTCATCCTGAGCCGCGTCGCCAACCCCGGCGGTGACGTCAAGTGGCGCCCAGGCGGCAACGCCTGACCGGAGCTGTGAGCGGATCGCGCCACACAGCGCGCTCTCGTTGACAAGTCAGGAAACAACAGCGGCGGGGCGCGTTCGTGGTGAACGCGCCCCGCCGTGGAGTTCAGCGTGGGACCTGGCCAGCGGCCGTCAGGACTTCAGCGCCGCCGTCTCGGCGAGGATGCTGACGCCGTCCTTGGTGACGGAGATGAACCCGCCGCCGACGGTGTAGAGGAAGTCGCCCCCGTCGGTCTCCACCTTGACGTCGCCGCCGTCCCTCAGCACGCCCAGCAACGGGACGTGCCGTGGCCAGACACCGAGGTCGCCGTCGGTGGTCGTGGCGAGGACGAAGTTCGCCTCGCCGGACCAGATCTCCTCCTCCGGGGAGACGATCGCGACCCGCATCGTCGCCACTACAGGTTCTCCGCGTTCTTCTGCGCGTCCTCGATCCCGCCGCACATGAAGAAGGCCTGCTCCGGCAGATGGTCGAACTCGCCGAGGGTCATCCGCTTGAACGAGTCGATCGTCTCGGCGACCGGGACGAACTTGCCGGGAATGCCGGTGAACTGCTCGGCGACGAAGAACGGCTGCGACAGGAACCGCTGGATGCGCCGGGCCCGCCGGACGAGGACCTTGTCCTCCTCGGAGAGCTCGTCGATGCCGAGGATGGCGATGATGTCCTGCAGGTCCTTGTAACGCTGCAGGATCCGCTGCACCTCGCGCGCGGTGTCGTAGTGCTCCTGGCCGACATACCGGGCGTCCAGGATCCGGGACGTCGACTCCAGCGGGCTCACCGCTGGGTAGATGCCGAGGTCGGAGATCGACCGGTCGAGCACGGTCTGGGCGTCGAGGTGGGTGAACGTGGTCGCCGGCGCCGGGTCGGTCAGGTCGTCGGCGGGCACGTAGATGGCCTGCAGCGACGTGATGGAGTGGCCTCGGGTCGAGGTGATCCGCTCCTGCAGCACGCCCATCTCGTCGGCCAGGGTCGGCTGGTAGCCCACGGCCGACGGCATACGGCCGAGCAGCGTGGACACCTCGGAGCCGGCCTGGGTGAACCGGAAGATGTTGTCGATGAACAGCAGCACGTCCTGCTTCTGGACGTCGCGGAAGTACTCGGCCATGGTCAGCGCGGCCAGCGCGACCCGCAGCCGGGTGCCCGGAGGCTCGTCCATCTGGCCGAAGACCAGCGCGGTGTCGTCGATGACGCCGGCCTCGGTCATCTCCAGGAACAGGTCGTTACCCTCGCGGGTGCGCTCGCCGACGCCGGCGAACACCGAGACGCCACCGAACTCCTTGGCGACTCGACGGATCATCTCCTGGATGATGACGGTCTTGCCGACGCCGGCGCCGCCGAACAGGCCGATCTTGCCACCGCGGACGTACGGGGCCAGCAGGTCGATGACCTTGATGCCCGTCTCGAACATCGCGGTCTTGGACTCGAGCTGGTCGAACGCCGGGGCGGACGCGTGGATCGGCATGTAGGTCTCGGCGTCGACGGACTCGACGTCGAGCGGCTGGCCGAGCACGTTGAACACGTGCCCCTTGGTCGCGTTGCCGACCGGGACCGAGATCGGCGCGCCGGTGGCCTTGACCGGGGCACCGCGGACCAGGCCGTCGGTCTGCTGCATGGAGATCGCCCGGACGGTGTTGTCCCCGATGTGCTGGGCGACCTCAAGGGTAAGGGTGGCGGTCTCGTCGCCGAGCGTGCGCTCGACGTGCAGGGCGTGGTAGATCTCCGGGAGCTCCTCGGGAGCGAACTCCACGTCGACAACCGGGCCGATGACTCGGGCGACCCGGCCGATCCCCGTTGAGCTGGTGGTGACGGTCATGGCGTCCTCGATCTTCACTAGAGCGCCGAAGGGGGCGCGTACTGCGATTTCTCCGCGCCCCCGGAGGCCCACGTGCTACCGATGGGACCCCTAAGGGCTGGCTTGGCGCCCTCGGCCACCCACGGCGTCAGGCAGTCTCTTCTGTTCGGCAGTGCTGCGGTACCGCGTCTGTCGAGCGGTGCTGCGGTGCTGAAGTGCTGCGATATCGCGGTGATACGTGATCTTTCGGATGATGCTTGGTCTTACGGGTGGTGCCACGTCTTTCAGGTGGTGCCACGTCTTTCGGACCACATCAGCGGCGTCCGACGGGCCGAGTTCCGGGCCTCCGTCGGGCGCGTCGCCACCGGCTCGATCAGACCGCCCGCCAAACTGCCTGGCCGACGGTCCGATCGCGAACCTTTGACCTCGCTGTGGTAGTTGTCCCCACCTACCATGCCTTACGGATCCGATCCCGGCACCCCACCCGCCATCAGACGGGAGCCGACTACTACCCGCGCCGTTCGCTACCCGGCGTCCGCCAGCGCGTTCGCGCCGCCGACGATCTCCGAGATCTCCTGGGTGATCGCCTCCTGGCGGGCCCGGTTGGCCAGCCGGGTGTAGGTGCGGATGAGCTCCTCGGCGTTGTCCGTCGCCGACTTCATCGCCCGTTGCCGGGAGGCCGACTCCGAGGCGGCCGCCTCGAGCAGCGCGACGTAGAGACGGCTCTCGACGTAGCGGGGCAGCAGCGCGTCGAGCACCCCCTCCGCCGACGGCTCGAACTCGTACACCGGCAGCGGACCGCCCACCGGCGCCTCGGTCGTCTCCTCCAGCACCATCGGCAGCAGCCGGTGCGCCTCGGGCGTCTGCGTCAGCGCGCTGACGTACTCGGTGTAGACGATGTGGATCTCGCCCACGCCGCCGTCAGCCTCGTCGGTGACGAACGCCCCGAGCAGCTCGTCCGCGATCGCCTTCGCGTCCGCGTACGACGGCTGCTCGGTGAACCCGGTGAACTCGCTCGCGAGCTCCCGGCCACGGAACCGGTAGTACGTGACGGCTTTGCGGCCGACCGCGTACAGGGCCACGGACTTGCCCTCGTCGTCGAGCAGCTCCATGAGCTCGCCCGCCCGCCGCAGTGCGTTGGAGCTGTAGCCGCCCGCGAGGCCGCGGTCGGAGGTCACGACCACCACCGCGGCCCGGGTGACCCCGGACCGCTCGGTGGTCAGCGGGTGGTTGACGGTCGACTGCGACGCCACCGCGCTGATCACCCGGGTGATCTCGGCCGCGTACGGCCGGGACGCCGCGACCCGCGCGCGGGCCTTGGCGATCCGGGACGCCGCGATGAGCTCCATCGCGCGGGTGATCTTCTTCGTCGACTGGACCGTGCGGACACGCCGCCGATACTCGCGAAGCTGGCCGGCCACTGGATCAGACCTTCTCGACCGGCTTCGGGCGGTGCACCCGGATCGCTTCCTGCTCGATCTCCTCGGGCTCCAGCGCGTCGGGGGCCGCCTCGTTGACCAGCGGCTGGCCGGACGAAAGCGTGAACTGCCCCTTGAACTCGCCGATCGCCTTCTCCAGGTCGGCCACCGTCGAGTCGTCGAGCTTGCCCGTGGCCGAGATGACCTCGTAGATGCCGGCGTACGACCGGCTGAGGAAGTCGAGGAACTCGGTCTCGAACCGGCGGATCTCCCCGACCGGGATCTCGTCGAGCTTCCCGGTGGTGCCGGCCCAGACCGACGCGACCTGGCGCTCGACCGGGAACGGCTGGTTCTGCGGCTGCTTGAGCAGCTCGACGAGCCGCGAACCACGGGCGAGCTGGTCGCGCGAGGCCTTGTCCAGGTCGGAGCCGAACGACGCGAACGACTCCAGCTCGCGGTACTGGGCGAGGTCGAGGCGCAGGCGGCCGGCGACCGACTTCATCGCCTTGACCTGCGCGCTGCCGCCGACCCGGGACACCGAGGTACCGACGTTGATGGCCGGCCGCACACCCTGGTTGAACAGGTCCGACTCCAGGAAGATCTGGCCGTCGGTGATGGAGATGACGTTCGTCGGGATGTACGCCGAGATGTCGTTGCCCTTGGTCTCGATGATCGGCAGGCCGGTCATCGAGCCGCCACCCAGCTCGTCGGACAGCTTCGCGCAGCGCTCCAGCAGGCGGGAGTGCAGGTAGAAGACGTCTCCCGGGTAGGCCTCACGGCCCGGCGGGCGGCGCAGCAGCAGCGAGATCGCGCGGTACGCCTCGGCCTGCTTCGAGAGGTCGTCGAAGACGATCAGCGCGTGCTGGCCGTTGTACATCCAGTGCTGGCCGATGGCCGAGCCGGTGTACGGGGCGATGTACTTGAAGCCGGCCGGCTCGTCAGCGGGAGCCGCGACGATCGTGGTGTACGCCAGCGCGCCGGCCTCTTCCAGCGTGTTGACGACCTCACGGATGGTCGACTTCTTCTGGCCGATGGCGACGTAGACGCACTTGACCTGCTTCTTCGGGTCGCCGCTCTCCCAGTTCGCGCGCTGGTTGATGATCGCGTCGATGGCGACGGTGGTCTTGCCCGTCTGCCGGTCACCGATGATCAGCTGCCGCTGGCCGCGACCGATGGCGGTCATCGCGTCGATGGCCTTGATGCCGGTCTGCAGTGGCTCCTTGACCGGCTGGCGCTGCACGACCGTGGGCGCCTGCAGCTCCAGGGCACGCTCGCCCTCGGTCTCGAGCGGGCCGAGGCCGTCGATCGGCCGGCCCAGCGGGTCGACGACTCGCCCGAGGAAGCCGTCGCCGACCGGGGCCGCCAGGATGCGCCCGGTCCGGCGGACCTCCTGGCCCTCCTCGATGTGCGAGCCCTCACCGAGGATGACGCAGCCGATCTCGCCGACCTCTAGGTTGAGCGCGAGGCCGAGCACGCCGCCGGAGAACTCCAGCAGCTCGTTGGTCATGGTGTGCGGGAGGCCCTCGACCCGGGCGATCCCGTCACCGGTCAGGATGACGCGGCCCACCTCCTCCCGGTCGGCGGAGGTGGCCTGGAACGATTCGACGTAGTCCCGGAGGGCGTCGCGAATCTCCTCCGGCCGGATGGTCAGCTCTGTCATCGCTTCGGTCCTTCATTGCGGGGCATGGGAATCGGTCGCCCAGCATGGGTATGTCCGGCCTCGAAGAGGACGGCAAGTACGGAGTCGGCCTTTGTCGGGACCGGAACCTTCAGTTCGGAGCAGGCGAGGGACGCGAGGCCGCGCCGTCGGCGGTGACCGCCGGCGGCGTGGCCTCGTACCTGGGTCGTCATGCTCACCGGCGCTACCGCGCCAGAGCCTGGCGGGCGGCGGCGAGCCGGCGCAGCACGGACCCGTCGACGAGCTCGTCGCCGACCCGCACGACGACACCGCCGAGCACGGCGGGGTCGAGGTCGGTCTGCACCTGGATCTCGCGGCCGAAGTACCGGGACAGCGCCGTGCGCAGCCGGGTGAGCTGGTCGCCGTCGAGTGGCACGGCGGTGCGCACGACGGCGACCACGCGGTCGCGGCGCGCGGCGGCGATCCGGCTGAACTGCTCGATCCGCCGGGAGAGGTCGCCGAACTCCCGGTCGGCCACGGCCTGCTTGGCCAGCCGCACCGTCACCGGGTGCGCCTTGCCGGCCAGCAGCCGCTCGACGAGCGTCTCCTTGAGCGCCCCGGGCGCGGCCGGGTCGGTGAGCGCGAGCGAGAGCTGCGGGTTGCGGTCGAGGATCCGGCCGAACCTGAACAGCTCGTCCTCGACCTCGTCCAGCGCGCCCGCGGTTTCGGCGTCGACGAGCAGCGCCTCCACGGACAGCTCGATCAGGCCGAGCCGCAGGTCGAGCGGACGCGTCCAACGGCGCGCGACGGCCGACTTGACGACGGTGAGCGAGTCCTCGCCGAGCTGGGCCGCGAACAGCCGTTCAGCGAGGATCTCGCGGGCACCGGCGGGCACGCTCGAGTCAGCGAACGCGCGCCGCAGGGTCAGATCCTCACCGAGCAGGTCGGCGACGGCGCGCAGATCGGCACCGATCCGCCCCGCGTCCGGCCGTCTCGCCTGACCGGCCACGGCCCCGCCACCCGGCGGGACCGCGGTGATCTGGTCAAGGGTCGCCCGCGCCGCGACGAGAGCCGCCCGGCTGGGTCCCTCCACCGTCAGCCTCCCGACCCGGCGGGCGCGGCCGCGGCAGCGTCACCGGAAGCGTCGAGCGCCGCGATGAAGTCGTCGATCAGGTGGGCGTGCTCCTCCGGCCGAGCCAGCTCGTGCCCGACGATCTTGGTGGCGAGCTCGAGAGCCACCCCACCCAGCTCGGCGCGCAGCGAGTTGACGATCTGCGATCGCTCCGCCGCGAGCTGCGTCTCGCCGCGGGCCCGGATCTCAGCGACCTCGCGGTCGGCCTGGGCCCGCAGGTCCGCCACGATCTGACGGCCCTGCACGGCCGCCTCGTCGCGGATTCGCGACGCCTCGGCGCGTGCCTCGGCGAGCTGCGCGCGGTACTGCTCCAGCAGTGCCTGCGCCTCCACCTGAGCGGCCTCGGCCCGAGCCAGGCCGCCCTCGATGCGCTCGGTCCGGTCCGCGTAGAACTTCTGGATCTGGGGCTTGACCTTCCAGAAGAAGAACGCGACGAGCAGCCCGAACGAAACAATGCCGATGATGAGTTCGCCCACCGGCGGAACCAGGACGTTTTCGTCCGAGTGATCCGTGGTGGTGGCGGCGAGCAGGATTGTCGACGTGGCGCTCACGCTCGTCCTCGGATTACTTGAAGACGAACGGAACGACGAAACCGATCAGGGCGAGCGCCTCGACCAGGGCGAATCCGATCAGCATGTACCGGAAGGCGACCTGCTCTGCCTCCGGCTGGCGGGCGATGGCCTGCACGCCCAGACCGAAGATGAGACCAATGCCGATACCCGGGCCGATGGCGGCGAGGCCGTAGGCGACGGCGCCGAGGTTACCGCTGACGGCGTCGGTGGCCGCCAGAACGACGGGTGAAGCCATGTGAGGTGTTCCTTATCCTGTCGGGCACCGGGACTCACCGGTGCGGGTCGTGGTGTCCGAAAAATCAGGAGTGCGCCGCGACGGCCGCGACGGGCGCGGACTCGGGCTCGGGCGCTTCGGTGCCGTGCTCCGCGTTCGGGTCGTCGTGGCCGCCGCCGTGGGCGGCCAGCGCGCCACCGATGTACGCGGCGGTGAGCACGGTGATGATGTAGGCCTGCAGCAGGTCGATGACCAGCTCGAACCCGGTCATGATGACCGTCATCAGGAACGAGAAGGCGCCGAACACGTACGGCGGCCGCTGGATCATGTACTCCGCGCCGAGGCTGAAGATGAGGAGCAGCATGTGGCCGGCGAACATGTTCGCGAAGAGCCGGACCGCGAGCGTGAAGGGCCGCACGATCAGCGTCGACAGGATCTCGATCGGCGCGAGGATGAGCCGGATCGGCAGCATCGCCTGCGGCGCCGGGTCGACCATCTCCTTGAAGTACGCACCCGCGCCGTTGGCCCTCATACCGACCCAGTTGAAGATCACCCAGGTGATGATCGCCAGCACCATCGGGATGGCGATGCGCGACGTGGCCGGGAACTGCGCCACCGGAATGATGGCAAGCAGGTTGCAGACCGCGACGAAGCAGAACAGCACCATCAGGTAGGGGGTGTACCGTGGGCCGGTCTTCCCGATGATCTCGCGCGAGATCTGGCCGTCGATGAAGTCGTAAATCGACTCGGCGAAGTTCTGCAGCCCACGAGGGACGATCGAGGCGCGACGGTACGCGAGCCAGAACAGGACACCGACGAACAGCGCCGAGAAGATCACCAGCGCGGTGGCCTTGTTCAGGTAGAAGTTGAAGGGACCCAGGTCCACGTCAAACCAATGCGGCGGGTTGAAGACCGCGGTCGTAGGACCCTCGAAGCCCTCGTCACTAGCGGCGAGGACGGGCACGCAACACACCTCCATGATCTAAATTTCAACGCAGTGTCACCAGGCGAACCAGGCCCGCCCCACGTAGGAGGGGACCCCACCCTACCGGCACCGCAGGCTCAACCGCCCGAGTTGTACGCATCGTGAGCGCCGCCCGAGCTTAGAGACTAACGATGCCCATGGCCCATGGACATGCGTGGACCGCATGATCGCATGTCCTTCGGCCAGGCGCGTGGCCCAGCGGCAGACCGTCTCCGGCGGGGCCGACGTGTCGGCGCCCGGTACCGCGAATACTATCCACACCTCCGCCATCGCGGCACGCGCTGCGATCCGCCCCGCGTCGGGTTCATCTACACGTTGCCGCCGCTTTTCGGTCTGTTGTGCGCCCCTTGGCGTTACGGGGGCGCGCGGACACGCGGAGCGACATTTCGGACAGCGGACGATTCACCCGATCGCGCTGCGCACCGAACCGGCCGAGGCCCCCGGCTACGCACCGCCACCGACCACGCGGTCCAGCCATGGGACTCGCCCCGCGACCAGGACCCGGCCTACCGGCGCAGCGCCTGGTAGATCACCAGGTAGAGGGCCGCGGCGAGGCCGAGCACGATCCCGATCGGCAGGAACACGTTGTGCAGGCCGGTGAGCCGGTCGATGCCCCACCCGACCAGGCCCCAGAAGGCGATGCCGGCGCCGAGCGTGCCGACCGCGTTCCAGGCCTCACCCGGGGTGCGCTCCCGGTTCGGCGGCCGGCTTCCGCCCCCCGCTGGTCCGCCGCCGCCCCGCCGGGCTTTCCCGGCGCGACGGTCACCGTCGCCGCTGGGCTCCCGGCCCACGCCCCTGTTCGTCGAGCTCATCGCCTGCCCGCTACCCGCGCGAGCCGGGCGCCGACGCGCCGCGCGCCGAGGACCGGGTGGCGTGGCCGTCCGGCCGGCCGGCGGCGTCGGGGTGGCGGGCGGCGAACGTGGTCGGGTCGAAGAACGGCACCCGGGTGCGGGTGGCGGCCCACACCTCGGCACCGACCCACCCGAACACGCCAGCGAGCACCGTCCAGGCCAGCGTCGAGAGGTTCACCGCCTCCACCCCGTCCAGTGCCACCAGCAGCACCCCGAGCAGGAGGATCTTGAAGCCGTAGATGCCGAGCGCGGCCGGCAGCAGCAGCTGCGGCGCCCGGCGAGCCACGAAACCGACCGCGATCTTGCTGGCGGAGAAGAAGATCACGACGATTCCGACGCCGAGAAGCGCCGCCGCGACACCCGGCCAGCCCCGCAGGCCCGCACCGAGCGCGACAGCGCCGACGGCGATCACCGCGCTGACCATCAACCCGAGCCTGATGATCGGCGCGCTGCTCAGCGGCTGCCGAGGAGCGGCGCCCACGGGCGGCTTCGTCTCGGTCGCGCGGCCGTCGGCGGGCGCGTCGCCCACTCTTCCTGTCACCAACAGGCTCTCCTTCGTGACCGCCGGGCCTTCGTGACCGTTCAGGCCCCGCCCACTGGCGCGGACACCACCTCCACGGTATCGGCCGGCGGCCCACGCCAGCTCGGCCAAGGCGACCCCGACCACATTGGCCCCCGGCGGGACGGGCCAGGGCCGTCCCGCCCAGCCCGGACCGGGCGTCAGGGTGAGGTCGACACGCCCGCGGCGTTGGCCGCGCGCCGCGCGGTGCGTTGGCCGAGCAGGAGCAGCACCACGAGGCCAAGCAGGCCAAACCCGAGGGTCGCGAGCAGGATCGGCAGCGGCGCGGACGAGAACGACGCCGCCACCCCGCCGAACCCGATGAGCGCGGCCCAGAAGTACATGAACAGCACGGCCCTGACCTGCGACTTGCCAATCTCCAGCATGCGGTGGTGCAGGTGCATCTTGTCCGGCGCGAACGGCGAGCGGCCGGCCCTCGTCCGGCGGATGACCGCGAGGCCGAGATCGAGGAACGGCACCATCAGCACGGCGATCGGGATCGCGAGCGGGATCAGCGACGGCAGCGAGCGGGACGGGCCGGCGTAGCCGCCGTAGGCGACCTGGCCCGTCACCGAGATCATCGACGAGGCCGACAGCAGGCCGATGAGCATCGACCCGGAGTCGCCCATGAACAGCTTGGCCGGGTTGAAGTTGTGGGGCAGGAAGCCGATGCAGACACCCGCCGTGACGGCGGCCAGCAGCGCCGCCGGCGCGGCCCGCTCGAAACCGTTGAGGACGGCGAGCGAGTAGGCGAAGTAGAACGTCGCCCCGGCGGCGATCGCGGCGACGCCGGCGGCCAGCCCGTCCAGACCGTCGATGAAGTTCATCGCGTTGACGAGGACGACGACGGCGAGGATCGAGATCGGTACGGCGGTCTCCGGGCCGAGGCTGAGCGTCGTCTCGCTGTCCCAGTTGATGGCGAACGAGAACTGCACCCCGAGCTGCACCATCACGGCGGCGGCCACCATCTGGCCGGCCAGCTTGGTCAGCGAGTCCAGCTCCCACTTGTCGTCGGCGACGCCGAGCAGGCAGATCAGGGTCGCCGCGATGAGCACGGCGCGCGGCTCGGACCAGTCGCGCGAGACCTGCGACAGGAACGGCAGCCGGTCGGCGACCGCGAGCCCGGCGTAGAGGCCTGCCAGCATCGCGAGCCCGCCGAGCCGCGCCGTCGGCATGACATGTACGTCTCGGGCCCGCACCCCGGCGACGGCGCCGATGCGTAGCGCCAGCGCCCTCGCGACCGGCGTCGTCAGGTAGGTGACAGCCGCCGCGACGACGAAGACGAGCGCGTACTCACGCACGGCGCCGCTCCCCACCGCCGCAGGTCATGAGGAGACTCCCGCCGGCGCCTCGACCAGAGGCAGCACCGCGCGCAACGTCGCCAGGTCGATCGCGCCGAGCCGGACCACCCGGGGAATCTCGGTGGTGCAGTCGACGATCGTGGACGCGATGCCCACCGTCACGGGTCCGGCGTCGAGGTAGACCTCCACCTGTTCGCCGAGCTGGGCCACGGCCTCGTCCGCGGTGGTCGCGGCCGGCCTGCCGGACCGGTTCGCGCTGGAGACGGCCATCGGCCCCGTCCGGCCGAGAAGGTCGATCGCGACCGGGTGGAGAGGCATCCGCACCGCCACCGTGCCACGGCTGTCACCGAGATCCCAGCGCAGCGAAGGAGCCTGCTGCACGATGACGGTCAGGCCGCCGGGCCAGAACGCCCTGGTGAGCTCGCGTACGGGCATGGTGACGTTGTTGACCAGGCCCTCGAGCGTCCGCCACGAGCCGATCAGGACGGGCACCGGCATATCCCGGCCGCGTCCCTTCGCGGCGAGCAACGCCCGCACCGCGGAGGCGTCGAACGCGTCCGCGCCGATCCCGTACACCGTGTCGGTGGGCAGGACGACGAGGTCGCCCCGCCCGACCGCGCCCGCGGCCGCCTCCAGGCCAGTCCGCCTGGCCGCCTCGTCCGTGCAGTCGAACCGCCGCATGATCCCTCGCCGAACCTCCGTCGTGCGACCGTCTGGGCCGCCTGGACGGCGCCCAGGCGTGAAGCCGCCTGTTCCAGGGCCGGCCTGCCCCTTGGGGCACAAACCTACGCCGGGCCCGGCGCGGCGCGGCGCTCCGCCCCGCTAGATCGCCCGGCCTGTCGCCTCCCTCAGACAGCGCCTTCGGCGCGATCTGAGGACTTCAGCAGACGGCCCGTGACGAAACGATCTCGTCCCAGGAGATCGCGGTGGGTGGCGATCTCGGACCAGCCGCCGGCGGCGGCCAGCAGCTCCCGCGCGGCCGGGCCCTGGCCGTCGGCGTGCTCCATCGCGAACACCCCGCCTGGACGCAGCAGGCCCATCGCGGTCGAGACCACGGCGCGTGGGCCCGCGAGCCCGTCCGCGCCGCCGCCCCACAACGCCCAGGGCGGGTCGTGGTCGCCCACCTCGGGACTGACGACGGCCCGGTCCGCGTCCGGCAGGTACGGCGGGTTCGAGACGACGGCGTCCACCCGCCCGGCCAACCGGGCGAGCGCGCTCAGCGCGGGCACGTGCGCCCAGCCCTCGGGTGCCGGTACACCCGCCGCCGCCGGCGTGCCGGCACCCGCGACGTCGGCGGCGTGCACCGAGACGGGCAGGCCCGTCGCGGTGACGTTGTGCCGCAGCCAGCGCAGCGCCAGAGGGTCGGCCTCGACCGCGTGTACCTCCGCGCCAGGCACCTCGTCGGCGAGCGCGAGCGCGATCGCCCCCGACCCGGCGCACAGGTCCACGCAGACGAAGCGCGCCGCACCGTCCGCGGGGACGCCCGCGCCCGCCTCGCCCCCGCGGGTGGCGGCGGCAGCGGCGGCGGCCTTCAACGCGTCGATCACCCAGCCGGCGACCGTCTCGGTCTCCGGCCGGGGCACGAAGACCCCGGGTCCGACGGCGAGCGTGAGGTGACGGAAGTAGGCCTCGCCGGTGAGGTGCTGCACCGCCCCCCGCCGTGTCCGGCTCGTGACCAGGTCGCGCAGCCGCTCGGCGGCGTCCGGCGCGATCTCCCGAACCAGCGGCAGCCGCCCGCGCGCGACCCCCAGCGCGTGCGCGGCGAGCAGCTCGGCGTCGTTGCGCGGGCTCGCCACACCCGCTTCGGCGAGCCGCCGCGCCGCCGAGGCGAGCTCGGCCGCGAGCGGGACGTCAGCGGCCGCGGAGCGGGCCGGCGTCGCCGGGACCGCCGGCATCGCCGGGACCGCCGGGCCGCTCACTCAGCCGTCCTCGCCGGGGTTTTCCGCGAGCCTCTCGGCGAGGTCCGCCGCGATGAGCGCGTCGAGCACGTCGTCGAGCTCGCCGTCGAGGACCTGCTCCAGGTTGTGCGCCTTGTACCCGACCCGGTGATCGGCGATCCGGTTCTCCGGAAAGTTGTACGTCCGCACCTTGTCCGAACGGTCCAGGGTGCGGACCTGGCTGGCCCTCGCCGCGGACTTCTCCGACTCGGCCTTCTCCCTCGCCATCGCCAGCAGCCGGGCGCGCAGGATCCGCAGCGCCGACTCCTTGTTCTGCAGCTGGCTCTTCTCGTTCTGGCAGGAGACGACGACCCCGGTGGGCAGGTGGGTGATACGCACCGCCGAGTCGGTGGTGTTGACGCTCTGGCCGCCAGGCCCGGACGAGCGGAAGACGTCGATGCGCAGGTCGTTCGGGTCGATCTCGACGTCGACCTCCTCTGCCTCCGGCATGACCAGCACGCCCGCCGCGGACGTGTGGATGCGCCCGGCCGACTCGGTCACCGGCACCCGCTGGACGCGGTGCACACCGCCCTCGAAGCGCAGCCGGCCGAACACACCGGGCTGGCCGGGGGGGACCTGGCCGCGGTACTTCACCGCGACGCTGACGTCGCGGTAGCCGCCCAGGTCGCTGGGGTTGGCGTCGAGGATCTCGGTCTTCCAGCCGCGCCGCTCGGCGTAGCGCAGGTACATCCGCAGCAGGTCGCCGGCGAACAGCGCTGACTCCTCGCCGCCCGCTCCGGCCTTCACCTCGAGAATGGCGTCCCGGCTGTCGTCCGGGTCGACCGGCACCAGCAGGCTCCGCAGCCGCTGGCGCAGCTCGCCGACGACGACCTCCAGGTCGGCCACCTCGGAACGGAACGACGCGTCCTCGGCGGCCAGCTCCCGGGCCGTCTCCAGGTCGCCGTTCGCCTCCTCGATCTCACGCGCGAGCTCGACGACGGGCGAAAGCTCCGCGTACCGCCGCCCCAGCGAGCGAGCCTGGGCCGCATCGTTGTGCACGGCGGGGTCGGCGAGCCGCTTCTCGATGTCGGCGTGCTCGACGAGCAGCTTCTCCAGCGCGGACGCCATCAGTAAACCTCTTCAACAAATCGGTGGTGTGAAACGGGAACGGCGCCCGCCCGGTCCATACCGGACGAGCGCCGCACCGCCGCTACACCAACCGCGGTCCCCTGCCCGATCCGGCAGGTCGGCGATCAGGGAGGTCCGGGGCGGACGCCCCGACGCCCCGCCTACTGGTTGCCGGAGACCTTCTGGCCAGGCTGGCGCTTGCCGAACCGGCGCTCGAACTTCTCCACTCGGCCGCCGACGTCCATGATCTTCTGCTTGCCGGTGTAGAACGGGTGGCACTGCGCGCACACCTCGACGTTGATCGAGCCGTTCTCCTTGGTGCTGCGCGTGGTGAACGTGTTCCCGCACGTACAGACCACGGAGGTCTCGTGGTACGTCGGGTGGATGTCAGCCTTCATGTTCCCTCTTCTCACCTGGCCGCCGGGTCGCCGTCGCAGCCGCGACGACGTGAACCGGAGCCTCCAACCGGCCCAAGTCTGCCAGACCTGGTGACTGGGTCACGGTGCCAGTGCCGTAACGCCACCGGCACCGCGCCTAATCCCATCCCAATCCGACAGCCGCCCTAGTCCTGCGACGGGGTGGACTTGGCGATCTGCATGAGGAACTCGTAGTTGGTCCTGGTCTGCTTGAGCTGGCCGAGCAGCAGCTCGATCGCCTGCTGCGGTTCGCGAGTGTGCAGGACGCGGCGCAGCTTGTGCATGATCGCCAGCTCGTCGGGGGCGAGCAGGATCTCCTCCTTGCGGGTGCTGGACGAGTCCACGTCCACCGCCGGGAAGGTCCGCTTGTCGGCGATCTTGCGGTCGAGCTTCAGCTCCGCGTTACCGGTGCCCTTGAACTCCTCGAAGATGACCGTGTCCATCGTCGAACCGGTCTCGACGAGAGCGGTGGCGATGATGGTCAGGGAGCCGCCGTTCTCGATGTTGCGGGCGGCGCCGAGGAAACGCTTCGGCGGGTAGAGCGCCGTCGAGTCGACACCACCGGACAGGATTCGCCCGGACGCCGGGGCCGCCAGGTTGTAGGCGCGGCCGAGCCGGGTGATGGAGTCCAGCAGCACGACGACGTCCTGGCCCAGCTCGACGAGCCGCTTGGCCCGCTCGATGGACAGCTCCGCCACGTTCGTGTGGTCCGACGGCGGACGGTCGAACGTCGAGGCGATGACCTCGCCCTTCACCGACCGCTGCATGTCGGTGACCTCCTCCGGCCGCTCGTCGACGAGCACGACCATGAGGTGGACTTCCGGGTTGTTCGTCGTGATCGCGTTCGCGATCGACTGCAGCACCATCGTCTTGCCGGCCTTCGGCGGGCTGACGATCAGTGCCCGCTGGCCCTTGCCGATCGGCATCACCAGGTCGATGACACGGGTGGTCAGCACGTGCGGCTCGGTCTCCATCCGCAGGCGGTCCTGCGGGTAGAGCGGGGTGAGCTTGGTGAACTCGGGGCGGCCGCGGGCCTCCTCCGGGTCCATTCCGTTGATGGTGTCCAGCCGGACGAGCGCGTTGTACTTGTCGCGGCGCGGCTCGCCCTCCTGCGGAGCACGCACGACGCCGGTGATGGCGTCGCCACGACGCAGCCCGTGCCGGCGGACCTGGGCGAGGCTGACGTACACGTCGGCCGGGCCCGTCAGGTAGCCGCTGGTCCGGACGAACGCATAGTTGTCCAGAACATCCAGGATGCCGGCGACCGGGACGAGGACGTCGTCCTCGCGCAGCACCGGCTCGTTTTCGGTTGTACCGCCCTGACCACGGCGGTTGCGGCCACGCTCGCGGAAGCGGCCCCGCCTGCGGCTGCTGTCATCGTCGTCGTCCTGGACGGCGCGGCCGCCCTGGCGGTCGGTCCGGTCAGTCTGACGATCGGTCCGGTCGGTCTGACGATCGGTCCGGTCAGCTCGGTCGGTCCGATCCGGGCGGTCGGTCCGGTCAGCCCGGTCCGAGCGGTCAGTCCGGTCGGTCCGGTCCGCTCGGTCGGTCCGATCCGGGCGGTCAGACCGGTCAGCCCGGTCCGAGCGATCGGTCCGATCGGTCCGGTCAGGGCGGTCACTCTGGCGAGCGTTCTGACGGTCCGTCTGCCGACCGTTCGAGCGGTCGGCCCGCTCGTGCCGCTCGCCCTGCGTCCGCTCGGCGCGCTCCGGACGTTCGGCGCGGTCCGGGCGTTCGGCGCGGTCCGGACGTTCGGCGCGGTCCGGGCGCTCGGCGCGGTCGGGACGCTCCCCACGCTCGGGACGCTCGCGGCCCTCCCGAACCCGCGGGGCGGCGTTCTCCTCACGGGCCACGATCGGCGCCGGCGGCTCCTCCGCCCGGGCGGGCCGCTCGGCGGCGGGCTCCGCCGGCTCCGTCTCACGGACGGGTGGCTGAACAAGCTCAGCCTGCGCGGGGCTTCCGGTGGCACGCACCACCCGCCGCCCGCGGGTACGCGGCGGGGCGTCGGTGGTGGCGGTCGGCGGGTCGCCGGCCGGCGCGGTGCCGGTGGCGGCCGGCTGCTCGCTCGCTGCCACGCCGTTCGGCGTGAGCGGCGGGCCGCCGTTCTGCGCGTTCTGGATGGCCGCGATCAGCTGGCCCTTGCGCAGCCGGCCGGTGCCCTGGATTCCCAGCGAGCTGGCGAGGGTCTGCAGCTCCGGCAGAAGCATCGCCTGCAGGCCGGTACCGCTGCGGCGGCGGCGAGGACCGGCCGAACCGCCGGCCTCCGCGTCGGCCGCGTCGGCCATGTCGGCCGCGTCCGCGGACGGCGCGCTGCCGGCCCCGGATACACCGCTGTCCATCGGCGCCGTCACCGGCGCCGGCCCTGCCGGCGCGGCCGGCTGGCTGACGGGAAGCGGTGCGGGGGGCGCCGCGGACTCACGTGCGCTCTCAGGCAGCACGTCGGTGGTGTCGCTCAAGGTTTTCCTTCCCTGAAGGAACCGGCTCCTCTCGAGCCGGGTGATGCGTATAGGCCTCCGACCATCCGATCCACCACCTACGTGGATGACAGATGAAGGAGATGTCGCCGCTGGCCGGGCCGAATGACGCGCCCGTCGGCGATGTGGAGGGCTCTGACCTCCCAGCGAACCTCCCGGCAGACCTCCTGGATCGGCTTCACCAATCCAGCAGGGACCCGGCTTCGCCGATCCGGCACCAACTCCGAGCCGCGAACGAACCCGAAATCCCCGCACCGGGGTCCGGGGCCGCCCCCGGTGAGACATCGCGGGCCAGCAGGGAAGCTGACCGGAGGTCAGCGAC
Organism: Pseudofrankia saprophytica; assembly: GCF_000235425.2. Lineage (NCBI taxonomy): Bacteria > Bacillati > Actinomycetota > Actinomycetes > Frankiales > Frankiaceae > Pseudofrankia > Pseudofrankia saprophytica. The sequence continues at coordinate 2,652,526 of NZ_KI912266.1, read as the reverse complement.
CAAGCTCGCCCACCACATCGCCGGTGTCGAGCCGAGGCAACGACGGCGAGGCGGGGCACCGGAATCCTGTGCCAGGACGGACTAGAGAAAGCTCCAGCCAGACCGGCGGGGCGAGCACGCGCCGCGGCGCGGCGGGTGCAGCCATCAGACTATCCAGACGGAGACACCTCGGCAACAACCTGGGGTTGCGCAGGCTTCCCGATCTGGGGTCCCCGTACTCCTACGGTACTCGCCATCCACTGCGACGCAATGGCCGTCACCCAACGTCATCAGGATCACGGCGCAAACGGTAAAAATAGGGTGCAACCACCCAACGGCCAGGTGACCTAGAGGTTCGCCACCCGGACACCGTCCCGGTCGACGGCCAACGGGAGCACGGCGAATCCCGGTGCGGCGACGCCGACCGCGCCCGCTGCCTGCTCGCCGCCGACCGCGAGCGCGAGCACGGTGGGACCGGAACCGGACAGAACGGCCGCCACCCCGGCGGCCCGCAGCCGGTCCACGAGAGCGGCCGATTCCGGGACCACCGGTAGCCGGTACGGCTGGTGCAGCCGGTCCTCGGTGGCCGCGAGCAGCAGCCGGGCGCGGGCGGCTCGCGCCGAGCGGGCGCCGGCCGCGGCGTCGACACCACCGGGCGTCCCGCCGGCCGCGACGGCGGCGGCGAGATCGGTCTGGGTGAGCGCGAGCGCCAGCAGGCCGGCGCGGCCGGCCGAGAACGCCGCGTCGCCGTGGGCGAGCCGATCCGGCAGTCGACCGCGGGAGTCGGCCGTCGAGGTGCGTGCCGAGGGCACGAAGGCGACCGGGCGCAGGTCCGCGACCGGCTCGGCCCGGTGCGCGACGGGACCGGCCGGCCCGGTCCAGGCCACGGTGAAACCGCCGAACAGGGCGGCGGCGACGTTGTCGGGGTGTCCCTCGATCGCTGTCGCCACCCGCAGCGCGGCGGCCCGGTCGAACCCGACCGCGTCCGCGGTTCGCCCGCCGGGCGCACCAGGACGCGCGGGACCGGCCCGGTGCGAGCCGTCCGTGCGGCCGGCGGCGGCGCCGTCGAGGTAGGCGGCGGTGTCGAGGACCCAGGCGGCGGCGACGCCCGCGACGATCGCCGCGGCGGACGAGCCGAGCCCGCGCCCATGCGGCACCCGGTTGACGCAGCGAACGACGAGCCCCGGCTGTGGGCGGCCCAGTTCGTCGAAGGTCGCACGAATCGCCCGTACGACCAGGTTGTCCTCGCCCTTGGACACGTTTTCGGCGCCCTCGACGGTCACCGCGAGGCCCTCCGGGCGCAGCGTCACCTCGACGTCGTCGTAGAAGCCCAGCGCGAGCCCGAACGCGTCAAAACCCGGCCCGAGATTGGCGCTGGTCGCCGGCACCCGAACCCGCACCCCAACCACTGGCGCGTCGGCACCCGGCCCGGTGCCGGCCACCGCCGGCGCGCCAGCAGTCCCGGCAGCCCCGGCCGTCCCGGTGCTGGCGGCCGCGCCGACAGCATCAGCACCGGAGACCCCGACCGAGGGCAGCGTCACGACCGCCGTAGCCCGAGCGCCTCGGCCGCGCCGGCGACCGTCGGCCGGATCGTCTCCGGCTTGGCCGCGCCGCTGATTGCCCAGTCCGGGTCCTTCAGGCCGTTACCGGTCACGGTGCAGACGATCCGCTGACCGGGGTCGACCTTGCCCTCGGCGTGCGCCGCGAGCAGGCCGGCCACGCTCGCGGCGCTCGACGGCTCGACGAACACGCCCTCCCTGCGGGCGAGCATCCGGTAGGCGGCCAGGATCTGACGGTCGTTGACCGCGTCGATCAGCCCGCCGGAAGCGTCCCTGGCCTCGACCGCGAACTGCCAGGACGCCGGGTTGCCGATCCGGATGGCCGTCGCGATCGTCTGCGGCGAGGTGACGACGCTGCCGCGCACGATCGGCGCCGCCCCCGCGGCCTGGAAGCCGAACATCCGCGGCCGTCCGGTGCCCTCGCCCGCGTCCGCCTCGAGGTAGCCGCGCCAGTAGGCAGTGATGTTCCCGGCGTTGCCCACCGGCAGGCAGTGGATGTCCGGAGCCACGCCGAGCGTCTCGACGATCTCGAACGACGCGGTCTTCTGGCCCTCCAGCCGGTACGGGTTGACCGAGTTGACCAGCGTCACCGGGTACGTGTCGGCCAGCTCGCGCGCCACCCGCAGGCAGTCGTCGAAGGAACCGTCGAGCTGCAGCAGCCGGGCCCCGTGCACCAGCGCCTGCGCCATCTTGCCCAGCGCGATCTTGCCGCTGGGCACGAGCACCGCGCAGACGAGCCCGGCGCGGGCCGCGTAGGCGGCGGCCGAGGCGCTGGTGTTGCCGGTCGAGGCGCAGATGACGGCCCTGGAGCCCTCGCCGACGGCCGCGCTGATCGCCACGGTCATGCCGCGGTCCTTGAACGAGCCGGTCGGGTTCGCGCCCTCGACCTTGAGGTGGACCTCGCAGCCGGTCAGCTCCGACAGGTGCGCGGCCGGCACGAGAGGCGTGCCGCCCTCGAGCAGGGTCACCACCGGGGTGCCGGCGTCCAGCGGCAGCCGGTCGCGGTACTCCTCGATGATCCCCCGCCAGCCGCGGCGGGCCGAGCCGGCTCGCCCGGCCGGGCCGCCCAGCGGCGGCGGGCCGGGCGTGGCCCCCAGGTCGGAGCCCCCGTTCGCGCCCGCCACCCCGGCCGGGCCGGGCTGGTCGCCGGCCGCGCCCGGCGGCCATGCCGATGACGTGGTCGTGGTGGTCATGGCTCACCTCCCTCGACCCGCAGCACCCCGGCCACCGCGCGCACGATGTCCAGACCGCGCAGGTCCTCAACAGTCGCCGCCAGCGCCGCGTCGGTGGCGGGGTGCGAGACCAGCACCAGGCTGGCATCGTCTCCCCGGCCGTCCTGGCGCACGCTGCGGATGGACACGCCGTGCCTGGCGAACGCGCCGGCGACGGTCGCCAGCACGCCGGTCTTGTCGGTCACGTCCAGGTTGACGTGGTAGCTGGTGATGGTCTCGCCCATCGGCAGGACCGGGAGCTGCGCGTAGGCCGACTCCCCGGGGCCGCGCCGGCCGGCGACCCGGTTGCGGGCGACGGCGACGAGATCACCGAGCACCGCCGAGGCGGTCGGCGAGCCACCGGCGCCGCGGCCGTAGAACATCAGCTGCCCGGCGGCCTCCGCCTCGATGAACACCGCGTTGAACGCCTCGCGCACCGAGGCCAGCGGGTGCGAGCGAGGCACCATCGCCGGGTGCACCCGCACGCTCACCCCCGGGCGTTCCGAGGAGCGCTCGGCGATCGCGAGGGCCTTGACGGTGCAGCCCATCGCGCGGGCACTGGCGATGTCGGCAGCGGTGACCGCCCCGATGCCCTCGCGGTACACGTCGTCGAGCGTCACCCGCGTGTGGAAGGCCAGCTGGGCGAGGATCGCCGCCTTGGCCGCGGCGTCGTAGCCGTCGATGTCGGCGCTCGGGTCGGCCTCGGCGTAGCCGAGCGCGCCCGCCTCCTCGAGTGCCTCGGTGAACGACGCGCCGGTCTCGTCCATCCGGGTGAGGATGTAGTTCGTGGTGCCGTTGACGATGCCGAGCACCCTGCGCACCCGGTCACCGGCCAGGCTCTCGCGCAGGGGACGCAGCAGCGGGATCGCGCCGGCGACCGCCGCCTCGTAGTACAGGTCGACGTCGGCCGCCGCGGCGGCGTCGTGCAGCGCCGATCCGTCGGAGGCGAGCAGCGCCTTGTTCGCGCTGACCACGGATTTGCCGGAGTTCAGCGCACCGAGCAGCCAGCTGCGCGCGGGCTCGATGCCGCCGACCACCTCGACCACGATGTCCACGTCGTCGCGGGCCACCAGGCCCGCCGCGTCCGTCGTGAACAGCGAGGCGTCAATGGGCACGTCCCGCTCGCGGCCGAGCCGGCGGACCGCGACGCCCACGAGCTCCAACGGCTCGCCGACCCTCGCGGTCATGTCGGCGGCCTGCTCGTGGAGCAGCCGGACGACCTCGGAGCCGACCACGCCGCAGCCCAGCAGCGCGACCCTCATCTCCCGGCCTCCCCAGGTTTCGAGCCCTCGCCCGCGGCGCCGTCGGTGTCGTCGACGTCGACGTCGAGGCGCAGCAGGTCGTCCTCGGTCTCGCGGCGGACGATCACCCGCGCCGCGCCGGCGCGCACCGCGACCACCGGCGGGCGGCCCACGTGGTTGTAGTTGCTGGCCATGGAGCGGTGATACGCGCCCGTGGCCGGGACGGCGACCAGGTCGCCGGGGGCGACATCGGCTGGCAGTGGCACGTCGTGCGCCACCACGTCGCCGGACTCGCAGTGCCGGCCCACCAGCGTGACGACATGGTGCTCGGCGTGGCCCGGCCGGGAGACCAGCCGGGCGGTGTAGCGGGCGTCGTAGAGCGCCGTGCGGATGTTGTCGCTCATCCCCCCGTCGACGCTGACATAGGTGCGAAGCCCGGGCAGCTCCTTCACGGTGCCGACCCGGTACAGCGTGACCGTCGTCGGCCCGACCATCGCCCGGCCGGGCTCCACGGCCAGGCGCGGCACCCCAAGCCCCGCGCCGGCGCACTCCTTGCCGACGATGGTGTGCAGCCGGTCGGCGACCTCCGCGACGGCCAGCGGCGCGTCCTCGCCGGTGTAGGCGATGCCGAGGCCGCCCCCGAGGTCCAGCTCGGGCAGCTCCACGCCGTGCTCGTCACGCACGGCCGCGAGCAGGCCGACCATCCGGTGCGCGGCCAGCCCGAAGCCGGCCGTGTCGAAGATCTGCGAGCCGATGTGGGCGTGCAGGCCGACCAGCTCCAGCGCGTCCGCCGCCCCCAGCACCCGGCCGACCGCGGCCATGGCGGCGCCGCTGGCCAGCGAGAACCCGAACTTCTGGTCCTCCTGACCGGTGGCGATGTACTCGTGGGTGTGCGCCTCCACGCCCGGGGTGACGCGGATGAGCACACGCTGGCGGGCGCCGGCGGCGCGGGCGATCTCGGCGAGCCGGTCGATCTCGGCGAACGAGTCGAGGACGATCCTCCCGACGCCGTGGGCGACGGCCCGGCGCAGCTCCTCGACCGACTTGTTGTTGCCGTGGAAGAGCAGCCGCTCCGGCGGGAAGGCGACCGAGGCCGCGACGGCCAGCTCACCGCCGGTGCAGACGTCGAGGCTCAGACCCTCGTCCGCCACCCAGCGGGCGACCGCCCGGCACAGGAACGCCTTGCCCGCGTAGTACACCTCGCCATCCGGGAATCCGGCCCGCCAGGCCCGGGCGCGGGCGCGGAAGTCGTCCTCGTCCAGGAAGAACGTCGGCGTGCCGAACCGGTCGGCCAGCTCGTCGACGCGCAGCCCGCCGAGCCGCAGCACCCCGTCCTCGTCGAGCGCGGCCGTCGCCGGCCACACCTGTTCCTCCAGGGGTGTCCCCGCCGAAGACGCCCCCCCGGGGATGGCGGAGCCCCGCGTGGCCGCGGGCCCGTCCGCCGGCATGGCGGGGGCGGCGGCGCCGGGAGAGGGTCGCGACATCGGGCTCACACTCACATCCGTTCCGGGGGGGCCAGCAGATTCGTCCGGGGCGACGGCCCCATGCGCTCCAGGGCGACAGTCACACGTGCTCCGGGGCGGCTGTCACAGTCGCTCCGGGGCGCGGACGCAGAGCAGCCGTAGCCCGTTCGCGAGAACGACCTTCGTCGCCTCGACCAGCAGCAGCCGGGCGCGGGTCAGCGGCGTCGGCTCCTCGTCCCCCCGCGGGAGTACCCGGCAGGCGTCGTAGAAACGGTGATAGGTCCCGGCCAGCTCCTCGAGGTAGCGGGCCAGCCGGTGCGGCGCGCGCGACGACGCGGCCGCCGCGAGCACACTCGGCAGCTCGCCGAGCGCCCGCAGCAGGTCGACCTCCCGGGGGTCACCCAGCAGCGACACGTCCACGCCGCCCGGCACCGGGACGTCACCGCCCGCCGCCGGGATACCCAGCTGGGTCGCATGGCGCAGCAGCCGACAGGTCTCGGCGTGCGCGTACCGCACGTCGAAGGCCGGGTTCTCCGGCACCTGCCGGCCGACCAGGGCCAGATCGAGGTCGAGTGGCGCGTCCAGCGGCTGCCGCGCCAGCGAGTACCGCGCGGCATCCGTCCCGACGACTCCGGCGAGATCCGCCAGCGCCGCGGCACCGGCCTGGTCGGCGGGACCCGCCGGGCTCACGTCGAAGCCCGCGGCGTCGAGCAGCCGGGCGAGGGCAGCGGCGGCCACCAGCCGCCTGGCCGGGGCGAACGGCGACCTGTCTGCACAGGAGGCGGCGGCGAACGCGGCGTCGGCCTGGATGCCGCGGCGCGTCTCGGCCCGGCCGTAGGCGTCGCCCGCCCGCACGACCGTGCGAGCGAGCTCACCGAGCGCGGCCGGCGCCAGCCGGATGTTGAGAAACCCCGGACCAGCCACCTCGACACTGGCGATCCCGCGACCCCGGCACAGCCTGGCGGCGAGCAGATCCGCGACCTCGCGCGCCGGGCGCCGGGCGGCCCTGGCGATCTCCAGCGCCGCGACCGAGGCGTAGTCGCCATGCTCCGAATTCTTCGGACGACGCACCGGGACCGTCGCCGGCACCGCGACGTCGATCGCGCCGTCCGCCACGGCGTCGCGGACGGCCGACACGATCGCGTCGGCGACGTCGGCGGGGGTCATGCCCGCGATGCTATCGGCGCGTCCGGACAGTCGGTGCGAACACAGAATCCGACAAGATCACAACGGCACTGTCGGGCGGCCGCTGGACCGCCGCCCGACAGCTTCTCACTTAGGCCAGATTGTCAGACGGGACAGCCAGTTCGCCCGGCCGATTCACCGGACCGGCCCACCCGACCCGCGACGCGCGACGCGTCAGACCGGCTGGCCGGCCGCGAGCCGTTGCACGACACCGATCAGTTCGTCGGGGTCGAAGGGCTTCGTGAGGTAGCAGTCGACGCCGACGCGGGCGCCACGGCGCAGGTCCGCCTCCCGGGCGCGAGCGGTGAGCACGACCACCTTGATGCCCGCCGTCGCCGGGTCGGCCCGCAGCCGGCTCGCCACCTCCCAGCCATCCACCTTGGGCATCATGAGATCCAAGGTGATCACTGCCGGGTCGATCTCACGGATCCGCTCCAGGCAGTCCTGCCCGTCCACGGCGGTGTGGACCTCGAACCCTTCCAGCTCCAGGTTGACGACCACGAGCTGGCGGATCACCGGGTCGTCGTCGACGACCAGGACACGTGGAGGTTCGTAGTGCACGCCGGAAGCTTACGGCGCGGCCGCTTCCCGGTCCGCCGTTCAGACCTGGTACGGTATGCCTCGTTGCCAAGGCGATCCGGCAACCGCGCGGGGCCTCACCGCCCCGCCCCGTAACCGGTCCGCCCCCGTAGCTCAGGGGATAGAGCACTGCCCTCCGGAGGCAGGTGCGCAGGTTCGAATCCTGCCGGGGGCACGCGATCGGCCTTGCCTGTTCGTAAACCCCTTTGGGGTTTACTCCCGGGCTCCCGCGTCATGTTGCTCCGGGGCCGAGCCCCGGACCCCGCGCCAGGGAGGCTTCGCCCCCTGGACCCCCGTTTTGGGTCGGGGAGGCTTCATCCTCTGGGTCAGGGAGGCTTCGCCCCCTGCACCCCCATTTTGGGTTGGGGAGGCTTCGCTCTTTGGGGCAGGGAGGCTTCGGCCCTGGAGCCCATTGTGGGGTGGGGCGCCTTGGGCGTGGGGGTGGCGTGGTGCGCATTTTTCCTGCCGGGTACGGATGAGGTGGCCGGGTCGACTGTGCGCAGACCTTCGGTTGGCTCTCGGCGTTATTTGCTCTTGGCCGGGTTGTGGAGCTCGCGCCGGGTGAGCTTCGCCCCCTGAGCACCCTTTTGGGGTGGACTGCGTCTGGCTTTACGGCAGCGACGCAGGGCAGACGGACGACTCACGTCTGAACTACCGCTTGGCTGGTCGGGTGGCCGACGGTTGCTCTCCCCTATCTGTGGCGCCGCTACGATCGCAAGCCACATAGGGGACATCGGGGAGCTCGCAATGGTGAACAGCGGTCGCCGGAGTCGGCGTGTGACGGCTTCCACACGTTGATCGTCAACGAGACACGGGTGGCCGCGGCGTTGCCGGGCTACGAGCTGGGCGCCCAGCTCGGGCAGGGCGCGTTCGGGCTGGTGCTGGCGGGCCGGCACCAGGAGCTGCACCGCGACGTCGCCATCAAGGTCCTGCCGGCCGGGCCGGACGGGACCATCGAGCGCGGCCGTGCCGAGGCTCGGCTGCTCGCCGCCCTGGACCACCCGCACATCGTCCGGGTCTACGACGCCGTCGCGACGGACGATCTGCACCTGATCGTGATGGAGCTGCTGGCCGGGGGGACCCTGTCCCGCCGCCGCAAGGGCATGGCGGCCGAGACCGCGTGCGCCGTGGGGCTGGCCGTCGCCGACGCGCTCGGCTGCGCGCACCGGGCCGGGGTGCTGCACCGCGACATCAAGCCGGACAACATCCTGTTCGACGCCGCCGACCTGCTCAAGGTCACCGACTTCGGCATCGCGAAGATCGTGGAGGGGGCGTCGACCACCGCCAGCGCGGTCATCGGCACGCCGCGGTACATGGCGCCCGAACAGCTGCTGGGCGCCCGGCTGAGCCCGGCCACCGACCTGTACGCCCTGGGCGTGCTGCTCTACGAGCTGCTCACCGGCACGTCGCTGTTCGGCCCGGCCGTGTCCGGCCAGGCGCTGGCCCACCACCATCTCCACGTCGCCCCCGCGCCGCCGGCCGGGGTGCCAGGCCCGGTGGCCGACGTGGTGATGCGCACCCTGGCCAAGGACCCCGCCGACCGACCGCAGACCGCCCACGCCTTCGCTCTCGCCCTTGCCCAGGCCGCCGCCGAGGTGCACGGCCCGGGGTGGACCAGCCGCGCCGGTATTCGGCTGCGCCTCGACGAGGACATCCGCGCCGCCACCGAATCGCCCACCGCCCCCGTCGCCGTGGCGCCGCTCGCCATGGCGATCTCCCCGCCGGGGTCCGGCAACACCGTCGTACTCCCCACCCAGCGCGCCGAACGCCCGCTGTCGGATGGGACATCGAACAGCCCGCCCACCCGGCGATCCGGCCGCTCGTGGAGCCGGCTACACCGTCACCGCCTGCCCTTGGCCGCCGCGGCCGTCCTCCTGGCCATCACCGGCACCGTCCTGGGTCTCACCATCCCCAAGGACGCGGATTCCGTCATCCCCCTCAAGACGACCAGCACCCTCCCCTCGGTGCGGCCCACGTCTCGTCCCACTCTCAGCCCGCTGGGCTCCCCCCTGATCGGCCACACGGGCGACGTGCGGTCGGTGGCGTTCGCGCCAGGCGGGCGCACTCTGGTCAGCTCCAGCGACGACGGCACGGTGCGGCTGTGGGACATCTCCAAGCGGAACGCGCCCGAGGCACTGGGCGCCCCCCTTACCGAACACGCCGACAACGTGTACGGCGTGGCGTTCGCACCGGACGGGCGCACCATCGCCAGCGCCAGCGCCGACAACACGGTGCGGCTCTGGGACGTCTCCAATCTCAGCGCGCCCAAGCCACTGGGCGCGCCCCTCACCGGCCACACCGGCTATGTGTATTCGGTGGCGTTCGCGCCGGATGGGCGAACCCTGGCCAGCGCCAGCTTCGACACCACGGTGCGGCTGTGGGACGTCTCCGACCTCAGCGCGCCCAGGCCACTGGGCGCGCCCCTGACCGGCCACACTCACTGGGTGTTCTCGGTGGCGTTCGCGCCGGACGGGCGCACCCTGGCCAGCGCCAGCGACGACGGCACGGTGCGGCTGTGGGACATCTCCGACCTCAGTGCGCCCCAGCCACTGGGCGCCCCGCTCACCGGCCATGCCGGCCACGCGTACTCGGTGGCATTCGCGCCCGATGGCCGGACCCTCGCCAGCGCCAGCAACGACGGCACGGTACGGCTGTGGGACGTCTCCGACCTCAGCGCGCCCAGGCCACTGGGGGTCCCCCTGATCGGCCACACCAGCTGGGCGACCTCGGTGGCATTCGCGCCGGACGGCCGGACCCTCGCCAGCGCCAGCGACGACACCACGGTGCGGCTGTGGGACATCTCCAAGCGAAGCGCGCCCCAGCCACTGGAACTCTCCATCACCGGCCACACCAGCCATGTGAATGCGGTGGCGTTCGCACCGGACGGCCGAACGCTCGCCAGCGCCAGCAACGACTACACGATTCGGCTCTGGGAGGTGCGCTGACGCGAAACCGGGCCTCCTCGCCGGAACCCCTTTGGGCGGAGGCCGAGCGCGGAGGCGGTTCAGGTAGCTGTCCGCGGATACCCGCGGCTCGGGGTCACAGCCCGTCTCGGGCAGGGGCTCAGTTGAGGGAAACTATTTACATGGGGCGTCTCGTCCGTACGGCCGTATTGGCTTCGCTTGCCATATGGCTGTTCTGTCTCGCCGTACTGATCATCATGCTCGCGAGCGAGGCTGTGTTGGGCTGCCCGCCCCTCCTGCATGACTCCGACTACGGCGAGACGCACTGGATCTGGACGCCGCCAGGAAACCGGTGCACCTGGTCACTTCCTGAGGGCACACATGTCGAGTACCCATCGACGGCAAGGTACGGAACGCTCGCGCTGTTCGTTCTCTGGCCAGTGGGCACCCTCGCGGTGGCCGTTGCCGCACGGCGCCATCGCCAGGACACCGCTCCGTAACAACTGAGCACGGGACGGTCGGATGACGGCCGGCGCACTGTTCCACCTGCCCGATTCCCACCGAACGTCTACTCGGGCCGCCGATGTGTCTGGAGTGGGTCCTCGGGCCGCAACGTCGTGGCCGGGTTGACAGCCAAGCCGGTGGGCAACAGCGGACAAGCACAGACGCCTGGGGCCGTCCTCAGACCCGTGGCCTGCACCGGTGGACGGTGGTGGACGTGGGCGCATGGAGCACTGAAGATCTCACAATCCCCCGGTTGCGTGGTGACCGTTCCCCGGCGGGGCGCCAGAGGGTCTGGCGGGAAGCCCTGAGCTAGACCGCCTTCCGCCCTTCGCGCATGTACCGCTCCATCACGGCACGTCCCTCGTCATACCGCTCCCGCATCAATCGTCGGTATCTTGCCGAGGCGCGCTGATCCGCCGAGCGCGACGCCACCGCTCGTAGTACTCGCCGAACGTCGTCTCCCGCTGTTCCCGCGCCACGTGCGTCCCGCGCCGAAGGTCACGTCGACCTCGCCGGGGTCCGGTCAGCCAAACCCTGTGGTCACGAACGGCGGCGGGGGGTGTACCAGGTGCCGACGGCTATGCGGGCGGCCAGCCCGAACAGCCAGAACACCGCCAGGCCGAACAGGGAGGACACCATGATCGCGGCGAACAGCGGGGCGGATTGCAGGCGCTGGGTGTAGTCGTCGATGAGGCTGCCGATGCCCGGCTGCCCCTGCCGGAAGAAGAAGTCGCCGACGATCGCGCCGATGACCGACAGCCCGGCAGAGATGCGCAGCCCTGTGAACACCGCGGGCAGGGCGCTAGGGAGCTCGAGGTGGACGAGCCTTGCCCACCGGCCGGCCTGGCGCAGCGTGAACAGGTCGTGCTGCCCGGCGTCCGTCGACTGGAGCCCGAACAGGGTGTTGGTGGTGATGGGGAACAGAGCGACCAGGACACACACGACGGTGCGGGACCAGAATCCGTACCCCAGCCAGAACCCGATCAGCGGCACGATCGCGAGGATCGGGATCGTCTGGAGGACCACCGCCCAGGGGTAGAAGGACCGCTCGACCCAGCCCGCCTGGCTCATCAGCACAGCAAAGATCACTCCGAGGGCGGCGGCGATGGCGAGCCCGACGAACGCGACCTTCGCCGTCGCGCCCAGTCCCCTCAGGGTCTCGTGGAAGGTGGTCCAGTCCCCGAACCCGTCGGTGACGACCTCGTGCGGCGGCGGCAGCAGGAAGCGGCGGCGGGGGGCCAGCGCGAGGTAGCTCACGGCGTACCAGACGCCGACGACGGCGGCCAGCACCGCCAGCGGCGGCCCGGCCGCGCGGGCCACGCGGCGCGGGCGGCCGGGCGGGCGGCGGGGGTTCTCGGCCGCAGGGAGCGCGAGCGGTGCCTGGGCGGTCGCGGTCACGTGAACGACTCCTGTAGCGCGGCCGAGACGGTCCGGGCGACGGTGCCGAAGGCGGCGTCGAAACGCAGGTCGGCGGGCCGCGGGTAGGCGAACGGGACGTCGACCTGCGCGATCACCCGCCCCGGCCGGGCCGACAGGACGACAACCCGGCCCGCGAGCCAGACCGCCTCCACGACCGAGTGGGTGACGAACAGGCCCGCGAACCGCTCGCGGGCGTGCAGCCGCTGCACCTCCTCGCCGAGCCGCTGCCGGGTGATCTCGTCGACCGCACCGAACGGCTCGTCGAAGAGGAACAGCGACGGCCGCACCGTGAGCGCCCGGGCGAGCGAGACCCGCATCCGCATGCCCCCGGACAGCGCAGTCGGCCGGTGGCGCTCGAACCCCTCGAGCCCGGTGAGGGAGATGGACGCGGCCACGAGTTCGCGCCGCCGCTTCTTCGGCACGCGGTCGAGTTGGGCGAGCAGGCCGACATTGCCCTCGACGGTGCGCCACGGCAACAGCGTGGAATCCTGAAAAACGTAGCCGGGAGGGTTGGGCCCGACGGCAACGGTCCCGCTGGAGGGCTCGGTCAACCCCGACGCGATCCGCAATAGCGTGGACTTCCCCGCGCCCGAAGGCCCGACCACCGCCACGAACTCGCCGTCGGCTACCGTCAGCGACACCCCCCGCAACGCGTCGGTGCCATCGGGAAAGGTCTTTCCCACGTCGTCGAACGCCAACGCGATCCCCGGGGCAGCGGGCATCGTCACTCCCCTCTGGCCACGGGGTCGGGCTGCCGGCGGCATGCCGACGTCCTTCCCGGACGAATCGTAGCCCCCGATGCGGGACGCTACCGGCACACCCTGGCGCCGCCCCCGGGTCACGGCCGCGAAACAATCCCGGAGCGCGGGCCGCCCGGCCTGCGCGGGCACTCCCAGGCCGGATTGTCCCGGCGCTGTTGGTGAACCCGGCCACATGGACTGCCATCATCATCCGGTACGCTGCCAGCAATGTGGCCGGATGAAGGCGGAGGAATGACGCTGCAACGGGCGAGCGGGCCGATCGTACGCCGCGTTGTACTGGGCACGCAGCTACGGCGACTCCGGGAAGCGAAGGGCATTAGCCGGGCGGACGCTGGCTACACCATTCGGGCGTCCGAGTCAAAGATCAGCCGGTTGGAGCTGGGCCGGGTCAGTTTCAAGGAACGCGATGTCGCCGACTTGCTGACCCTGTATGGCGTCACAGACGAGAAGGACCGCTCGCCGCTGCTCGAACTCGCCCGTGAGGCTAACGAGCCCGGTTGGTGGCAGGGTTTCGCCGACGTGATGCCGGGGTGGTTTCAGCCATACCTGGGCCTGGAGGAAGCCGCGATCCTGATCCGGACCTACGAGCTTCAGTTCATCCCCGGCCTGTTCCAGACCGAGGACTACGCCCGCGCCGTCATATCCGGAGGTCACCAGGCGGACAACGCCGACATCGTCGAACGCCGGGTCCAGGCACGGATGAGCCGGCAGGCCATTCTCGACCGGCCAGACCCGCCCCGGGCATGGGCGGTGATCGACGAGGCGGCACTGCGGCGCTCGGTCGCCGGGCCGGCCGTCATGCAAGGCCAGCTCGAACACCTGATCGCTCTGAACGCGAACCCGAACATCATCATCCAGGTGATTCCGTTCGGCGTCAGCCCCCACCCCGCCGAGGGAGGCGCATTCAGCATTCTACGATTCGGCGAGCCGGACATCGCCGACGTCGTCTACGTGGAGCACCTCACGGGCGCCATCTACCTCGACAAACCGGAAGACGTCATCCGCTACATGCTCGCCATGGACAACCTGGCGCTCAAAAGCACGACGCCCGACGACACGATAAAAGTTATCCAAAAAATCGCCACACTCCACTCACAGCACGCCGTGTGACACCCGTTCCGACTGGACGGCGGACGTCAGGGCTTCCGGCCGACGCCGCACAGGTCGTCGATCGGCAGAGGCGGTTCGGCCGAAGGGGCGGGCCGCCACAACGGCGTCGAGACCAGACCCGGCTCGATGAGTTCGAAACCGTCGAGGAAACGGGCCACCTGCTCGGGAGTGCGCATGTGGTACGGGAATTTCTCGTGCTCGTGGAGATCGTGGATGGTGTCGGCGCGGTCCTCGCCCATGATGGCGTAGGTGCCGTCCTTGAACACGAGGTAGCTGCCGGAGGGAAGGGCGTCGCGCAGTTCGCGCACGATCGCGTACGCCTCGTCGAGGTCGGCCACGTTTCCCATGATCCCGAGCATGATCAACCCAATTGGTTGGGTGAAGTCCAGGGTCTCACGGGCAGCCCTGAGGATCTTCTTCGGCTCGCGGACGTCGGCGTCCACGTAGTTCGTGGCCCCCTCGGGCGCGCCGACCAGCAGGGCCCGCGCGTGCACCAGGACCAGCGGATCGTGGTCGACGTAGACGATCCGTGACTCGGGGGCGATCCGCTGCGCCACTTCATGGGTGTTGTCGGCCGTCGGCAGGCCGGTGCCGACGTCGAGGAACTGCCGGATACCCACCTCTCCGGCCAGGTAGGTGACCGCGCGGCCGAGAAAGGCCCGAGCCTGCCGGGCGATCTGCACAATCTCGGGAAGCAGCTCGTAGAGCCGGTCGCCGAACTCACGGTCGACCGGATAGAAATCCTTCCCGCCGAGCCAGTAGTTCCACACTCGCGCCGAGTGCGGCACGGTGATGTCGACGCCGGGTGACGAACCTTCGTTCATGGGTGACGTTCCCTTCGCAGCCTTATCAGGGGAGGCCACAAGACCCCGATACTCATCATACGGATCGTCCGAGGCGGCCCTGCCCGGACGTCGCCTTTCTTCCGTCGCCATTCCGGCCGGTCACCCGGCTCACCGCCTCGCCAGGCAGGAGTGACGGGCGGGGGCCGTCCCGGCCGGGACGGCCCCCGCCCGTCACTTACGTCAACGTCCCTTACTTCAACGTCACTGTCTTGTCGAGGAACTCGTTGGTAACCAGGTCCGAAGGAGCCAGCCCCGGCTTCGGCTCGCTACCCTTCGCGGTGAAGACCGGGACCAGCCGGCCGATCAGCGTCTGTACCCGGGCCGTGTCGAAGCTACCCAACACTCCGTCACTGCCGTCGGCGATCAACCCGAGTTGCTTCTGCGTGGCGTTCCCGTACGCGAGCAGCTCCGGCGAAAGGGTGAACCCACCCGTGTGCAGCGTGCCGACGACCTTCAGCAGGAGCTGATTCACCGGCGCCGGATTGGCGACGTAGTCCCGCTGCGCCTGTTGCAACAGCGGCACCAGCTTGGCCAGGCAGGCGTGCTGGGCCGACACCTTGTCCGGCCGAACGGCCAGCGCGGAGATGTACGCCGGGTATTCGTCCTGCAGAAGCAGGTGCTTCACCGGCTTGCCCCACGCCTTGACATCGTGCTGGAGCAGATAGGGCTCGTTGGTCACGAACGCCTGCTGCACGATCTTGCCATCGGCGGCGACGAACCGGTCCGGAGATCCCTGATAGGAGGTGTCGACCTGGGACTTGGCCAGCGACCCCTCCCGGATGAAGACGTCGGGAAAGGACGTCCCGCTCGCGCTGGCCAGCACCGTCGCGCCCGACTGGCGGATCTCGGCAACGCTGGTGAAGTTCCACTCCGGGTTGCCCCAGATCAGCGCCAGCGGAGACTTCTCGTAGGGCGCGAAGACGGCGACCGTCGGCTGCCCCCCGGAAGCCTGCACTGCCTCGTCCGTTCCCACATAGCCGGCCAGGATGCTGTCGTCCTGAGCCAGTAGCGAGGTCACCGGCTGGAAGCCCGTCGCCGGCCCGCCGGCGCGCACCTGGAGCCTCACGCCGGTAGCGCCCAGCGCTCCCTCGACCCGGTTCTTGCTCACGTCGATCGTCGGGTTCGGGCCGAGAAGCTGGTACAGGTACCCGTCAGGAAGGCCGGGCCACCAGTTCGCCTGAATGACGACTGTGGACGGGCAGATCCCCTTCAGCGGCGTCGTGTAACGCGACGCGGCGGCGGACCCCGTGGCGGACGGGCTCACCCCACCGGGCCCGCTCGACGAGTCGGAACAGGCGGTCAAGCCGAACGCAAGCGCCGCGACGCATCCGCCGACCGCCACCCAACGGCGGCGAAACCTCGAAACTCGCACCGGTCCAGAGCTCCTCAACACTGTGAAACATGCGAACACCGGCGGTGAGAACACCAGGCTTTCGATGCTCCCGACTTCGTGGCGGGCCGTCTCGGCCCACCGTCAGGATTCCACACCGGCGAGGACAGGACGGCACGAGGTATCAATTTTCCGAGATTCGCAGACAAGGGCGATAGCACGCCTCCGTCACCCCGCCCAACCGGGCGTCGGCGAGGGGTTGGTCACTTATCGGCTGCCGCCCTTCTCGTCCCTCGGCCGGCGGCTGCCCACCACAACCGCCGACCATGGCGGTCTCGTCGTCGCCGCCGCCCGGCGACACCGTCGAACTGCTCACCAAGCGGGGCGAACACCCATCGTCGGGTGGGTATTGAACAGCCCGCCCGCCCGTCGGTCCCCGAGCCGGCTACGGCGCTTCCCGCCTCTGGCCGCCGCCGGCCACGTACTCGGTGGCGTTCGCGCCGGCTGGAACTCCGGGGCACGGCCGGGCACCGCGGCGACGGATGGGGCGCCGACGGTCCACGAACCACAGGGACGGCTGGAGCCGAATCTGGTCAACTCTCGCCGACAGGTGACGCCCGTTCTCAGGATCTGGGGCATCCCCGTGCCTGTCGACCGCCCATACCGGAAGCGTCCTGGTCCCCTCAAAGTACGGATACAGCGGCGATACCTCGACGTACGCTAAATACGATCTTGGGCGGGATGCTCACCGCCTCCAGGCGACGGTCGGCCTTTCGGACGACGCGACCAGCGGCACCACTTACCTGATCGAGATATTTGGTGACGGCCGCCGGCTGGCCTCGAACACGGTCAAGTTGGGCAACTCGGTTCCCCTCGACATCGACGTCACAGGTGTCCTGCGGCTGCGGCTCATGACGACAAAGGTCCAGGCTGACTACTGGGACCAGTCGGTGTCGGTGTTCGGAGATGCTCGTATCACCGGTATCCAGGGTGACGCGCCGAGCTGATCAAACGGCCGTCCAGGTACGGTCGCCCACGCCGCGGGGCCGACCTTGGACAGCCGACCCGCACGGCCGGGCACCCGCGTCACATCCGGGCGCCCGGCCGTCCTGGCACGGGCTCCGGCGTCACATGCGTTCGGGGGCCGTGATGCCGAGGAGTGACAGGCCGTGGCCGAGGGTGCGGGCCGTCAGCTGGCAGAGAGCCAGCCGGTTGGAGCGGACGGGCTCCTCGGCGTCGAGGACGCGGCAGGACTCGTAGAAGGCCGTGAAGTCCCGCGCGAGCTCGTACAGATACCCAGCCAGGCGATGTGGCTCCAGGGTCGTACCGACCTCGGTCAGCGTGGCGCCGTAACCGTCGAGCTCGAGCGCCAGCGCACGTTCCGCGGGTTCCAGGGCCACGCCGGAGTCGACGCTGGCCTCCGGATCACCCGCCTTGCGCAGGATCGACCGGATCCGGGCGTGCGCGTACTGCAGGTAGACGCCGGTGTTTCCGGTCAGCGCGACCATGCGATCGGGGTCGAAGACATAGTCCTTGAGCCGCGACGTCGACAGGTCGGCGTATTTGACCGCCCCGACGCCAGCCAGCTCGGCGATCTGGTCGAGGTCGGCGGCCGCCAGCTCCGGGTTCTTCTCCGCGACGACGGCACGGGCATGCGCGACCGCCTCGTCGAGAAGGTCCATGAGCCGCACGGTGCCGCCCGCCCTCGTCTTGAACGGCCGGCCATCCTTGCCGAGCACGGTGCCGAACGGGACGTGCTCGGCGTCGATGGCGTCGGTGAGCCAGCCCATCCTGCGGGCGGCCTCGAAGATCATCTTGAAGTGCAGGGCCTGCCGGGAGTCGGTGACGTACAACAGGCGGGTCGCCTTGAGGTCATGAACGCGGTAGCGGATCGTCGCCAGATCCGTGGTGTCATAGCCATAGCCACCGTCGCGTTTGCGAACCATCAGCGGCACCGGGGTGCCGTCCGGACCGGTGACCTCCTCGGAGAAGATCACCAGGGCGTCGTCGCTCTCCACGGCGAGCCCGGCCTTGACCAGTTCGTCGATGGTCTCCGCGAGCATGGGGTTGTAGAACGACTCGCCCACCGAGTCCTCGGGGCGTAGCAGGACGCCCAGGCGGTCGTAGATGACCCGGAAGGCCTTCTCGGACTCGGCGACGATCTCCTTCCACTTGGCGAGGGTGGCCGGATCGCCGGACTGAAGGCCGACCACCCGTTGCCGGGAGCGGTCCGCGAAGGCCGGGTCGGCGTCGAACTCCTTGCGGGCGGCCTTGTACAGCTCGTCCAGGGCCGACACGGCCGAGGTGCCGGCGGACAGCTCGTCCTGGTGCCAGGCGGACTCGGGATGCTCGTCGAGGTACTGGATCAGCATCCCGAACTGGGTGCCCCAGTCCCCGAGATGGTTCTGCCGGACCAGGTCCGCGCCCAGGAAACCCAGGACCCGGACGAGGCTGTCGCCGATGATCGTCGTCCGCAGATGCCCGACGTGCATCTCCTTGGCGATGTTCGGCCCGGAATAGTCGACCACGGTCCGCCGGCCCTCGTCCGGCAGGCCGACGCCCAGGCGAGCGCTCCCCAGCCGCGCCGCCACCTGCCCCCAGACCGCGGCGTCGGGAACCCTGATGTTGAGGAAGCCCGGGCCAGAGACCTCGACCGTGCCGATCGGCCCGTCGGCGAGCGCCGCGACCAGCTCGGCCGCGAGGTCCGCGGGCCTGATCCGAGCCCGTTTGGCGAGAGCGAGCGCGGCGTTGGCCTGGAAGTCCGCGTGCTCCGACCGGCGTACCACGGGGTCCGCTCCCGCGAGCTCGGGGCGCGCTCGGCCGATCGCGCCGGACACGGCGTCGGCGACCTGACCGAGCAGCGGCAGCACCTCGTGGTTGCTCACAGAGAACATCCTTCCTTCGTCGCCTCCCATTGTTCCAGCCAGGTCCATCGGTTAAGGACGGCGACGAAGCGACGGCCATCCGCGCCACCACCCAACGGCGCCACTTCCGTTGAGCTGTGATGTGGGTCATACTGTGGATATTGTATAAATCTGCCTGGCGACGGTCCGGTCGCGCGCCGACATCGCCCCAGGTCAGCTGGATCCGAAGCGGAGCTGCCCGAGATGCTGGATTCCAAGATCGTTGGCGGCCTGGTGGTGGACGGGACGGGGACGGCGCCGTTCCGGGCCGATGTCGGCGTCAAGGACGGGCAGATCGTCGATGTCCACCGGGTGGCCGGCGCCGGCGCCGGTGCCGGCGGGATCGAGACCGAGGCCGCCGAGACGATCGACGCGACCGGCAGGTACGTACTTCCAGGGTTCGTGGACATCCACACCCATTACGACGGACAGGTCACCTGGGACTCGCTGCTGGAGCCGAGCAGCTCGCACGGGGTCACCACCGTGGTGTCCGGCAACTGCGGCGTCGGCTTCGCGCCGGTGACCCCCGGCCGCGAGCCATGGCTGATCGAGCTGATGGAGGGCGTCGAGGACATCCCGGGCACGGCGCTCACGGAGGGGATGACCTGGGGCTGGGAGTCCTTCCCCGGCTACCTCGACCGGCTCGCCGACCGGGAGCTCGCCGTGGACTTCGGCGTCCAGGTCGCGCACGGGCCGGTCCGGGCCTACGTCATGGGCGACCGCGGCGCCCGCAACGAGGCCGCCACCGCCGACGACATCGCCGCCATGGCGCGTCTCGTCCAGGAGGCGGTCGAGGCCGGCGCGCTCGGCTTCTCGACGTCGCGGACGGTCGCCCACCGGGCGATGAACGGCGAGCCCGTCCCGGGCACCTATGCCGCCGAGGACGAGCTGTTCGGGCTTGGCCGGGCGATGGCGCGCGGCGGGCGGGCCGTCTTCGAGCTGGCGCCGACCGGCTCCGCCGGCGAGGACCTCGTCGCCCCGGCCCGCGAGCTCGACTGGATGCGCCGTCTCGCCAAGGAGATCGACCGCCCGGTCTCCTACGCGCTGCTCCAGGTCGATGCCGCCCCGACCATGTGGCGTGAGCTGATGGAGTCCTCCGCCGCCGCGTTCCAAGCGGGATCGCCGCTGTACCCGCAGATCGCCGCTCGCCCGTTCGGGATGCTCATCGGTTTCGCCGGCCACCACGCCTTTACCCACCGGCCGTCGTTCCGCGCGCTCGCGCACCTGTCTCCGGCGGAGCGCGGCTTCGAGCTGGCGAAGCCGGCGGTCAGGAAGGCGATCCTGGCCGAGGAGGACCTGCCGGTCGACCGCGCGAGGCAGTTCGACGGCATGAAGGACCTGATCGCCTTCAGCCTGGACCGGCTCTACGCGATGGGCGATCCGCCCGACTACGAGCCGACCCGCGAGCAGACGGTCGCCGCCATCGCCGAGCGGCGCGGGGTCGGCGGCCTCGAGGCCCTCTACGACCTGATGCTGGAGCAGGCCGCCGGCACCGACCATCCGGCGACGTCCATGCTGATGATCCCGTTCTTCAACTACGCCGAGGCCAACCACGACGTGATCCGCGAGATGCTCACGCACCCGGCCGGCGTCTCCGGCCTGTCCGACGCCGGCGCCCACTGCGGCATGATCTGCGACGCCTCCTACCCGACGTTCCTGCTCACCCACTGGGTCCGCGACCGCCACCGCGGCGCCCGGCTACCGCTGGAGCACGTCGTCAAGAAGCAGACCTCCGACACCGCCGCCCTGTTCGGCCTCGGTGACCGCGGCGTCCTCGCCCCCGGCAAGCGGGCCGACCTCAACGTCGTCGACCTCGACCGGTTGACCCTGCACACCCCGCGGATGGCCTACGACCTGCCCGCCGGCGGCCGCCGCCTGGTCCAGGACGCCTCCGGCTACGACCTCACCATGGTCGCGGGCACGGTCACCCGCCGCGACGGTCTTGACACCGGCGCCCGCCCCGGCCGGCTGATCCGCGGCGCCCGCTGATACCCCGACGACCACCCCGACGACGCGGAGGGCGTCGGGGTTGGTAGGTCGCTCCTGGGGCGTTCATCAAACGGGTCTTTCGACCCCCGTGCCGAGCATCAGTGGGCCTTTCGCTGCGCGAAAGGCCATGGCCGGCCGCGCCGAACTCCCCTACCCGGAGTCGGCGGGCAGGTGTTCGCTGGTGGAAGCGAGGTGGAGCACCTCGGCCCGCCGACGCGCCGAACGCGACGGCAGGCGGTCAGTCGAGGACGGTTACCCACGAGGACACGCGGGCAACAGGCGGGACAGACATGGAAACGACAACCAGGGCCCCTCTGGAATCCGTCACGGACAAGGTCGTCAGAGCACGGGACAAGGTCGTCAGAGCACGGGACAAGGTCGTCAGAGCACACCCCACAGGGCGGCGGCTCACGCCTGACATGATCTGGCGCGCGCTCGGCAAGGCGTCGTTCGCGACCGTCTCGCACGTCACCCCATCCGGGCAGCCGCGCTCGAGCGGAGTCCTGTACACGGTCACCGACCGGCGCCTCTACGTGGTCACCGGCGTGGAGAGCTGGAAGGCGAAGCACATCGCGGCCACCGGGCACGTCGCGGTGACGGTGCCGGTACGCAGGGGCGGGCTCCTGTCGCTGCTGGCGCCGATTCCGCCGGCGACGATCAGCTTCCACGGCCGGGCGGTCGTGCATCCCGCCTGTTCCCTGGACGACGGCTCGCCGGCCGCGAAGCTGGTCTCCAGGGTGCCGCCGGAGCGCAGGGCGGAAAGCCGCGTCATCGAGATCGCCCCCGAAGGCGACTTCGTCTGCTACGGCATCGGCGTGCCGTTGCTCCGGATGCGCGACCCGGCCCAGTCCCGCGCGCGGGTGGCTGTCTCCTGACGTCCACGGAAGCTCAGGACGCGTTCACCAGGCAGGTGGCTGACAGGTGGGCGAGCGCCCGATCGGCCGGCGGCCGACACACGGCTGGGAGACGGTCATGCCGGCACGGACAGCTCAGGCGGACGGGGCCGCCGCCAGGCGCGAAGGCGCCGGGACGCGCAACCCCGTGGCCAGGTACAGCGTCGGATCCACCATGACGCGCGGACGCCGTGTCACCGCTCTGTGCGCGTTCGCCGCGTGCCTGGCCGTGCTCCCGGCCTGCGGCGGGGACGGGAAGGGCCAACCGGCGGGCACGACGTCCAGCCCCACTGGCGGCCTGGCCACCGCCACCGCCACGGCTTCGCCGGGTGGCACCGGCCAGGCGACGGCTTCGCCGACTGGGCCGACCCCGAGCGGGCCCGCGAGCCAGCAGCCGTCCCGGCCCGCGACGCCACAGCCAGGCACAACGAAGCCAGGCACGGCGGGGCCGCCGCCGACGACGACGCAGGGGACCGCGCTGCCGGCGCGGCTGCTCGGGAAGGACTGGGAGCGGATCCCGACGGACCGCAAGATCGTCGCGTTGACCTTCGATGCCGGCGCCAACGCGGACGGCGTCGCCCCGATCCTCGCGACGCTCGCGCGCGAGCATGTTCCGGGCACGTTCTTCCTCACCGGGCAGTTCGCCAACAGCTACTCGTCGAAGGTGCGCGACATCGCGGCGTCCGGCGGCCGGATCGGCAACCACTCGTCGACCCACCCGTACTTCACGAAGCTCGACGACGCCGCGCTGCGCAGCGAGGTGCTGGGCGCCCAGCACGACATCCAGGCGGCGAGCGGCCGGGATCCGCGGCCATTGTTCCGCTTCCCCTTCGGCGACCGGAACGCCCACGACATCGCCGCTGTGAACGCCCTCGGCTACGTGCCGGTCCGCTGGACGGTCGACACCCTCGGCTGGCAGGGCACGTCCGGTGGCCGCAGCGCCGCGTCCGTCACCGCCCGCGTCGTCGACGCGCTCCAGCCCGGCGAGATCGTTCTCATGCACCTGGGCTCCCACCCGCAGGACCACTCGACACTCGACGCCGACGCACTGCCCGGCATCATCAGCGCCCTGCGCGACCGCGGCTACGGCTTCGTCACCCTCGACACCCTCCTCGGATAGCCCCCGAACTGCCTGGAGCGGCCGGAGCCGGGAAGAAGACCGTCATGGACATCCAGCGACGATCAGACGGCCCGCGACGATCAGACGGCCCGCCGACGCGCGTCCGGCTTTCGCGCGCGCCAGGCTGGCGCATGCCCACGGGCGCTGTCAAGGTCGACCGCACCACCCCCTGGGGCAACCCGTTCGACCATCGCGGTCCCGGCCGGGACCGCACCGTCGCCATCCGCGAGTACGCCGCCTGGCTCGGCGGCGAGGGCCCCGACGAGCTGCCCGCCGGCCACCGCGCCGTCTCGCGTTCCTGGGTCCTCGCCCACCTCGACGAGCTCGCCGGTCACCCGCTCGCCTGCTGGTGCCCCCTCGACGGCCCCTGCCACGCCGACGTCCTCGCCGCGCACGCCCCCACCAGCGGGCCCGCACGACCTCCACCAGCCGCCACTGAGGTCGTGGCCGGCAGGCCGCGCTCGTCGCCGAGGGGTGAATTGCGGTCACGATTTGTCCGGACCGGTGGATAGCTTGGCCTTATGCACGCCGCCGACAGTCACGACCTCATCCGTGTCCACGGCGCTCGCGAGAACAACCTGAAGAACGTGAGCGTCGACATTCCCAAGCGCCGGCTGACCGTTTTCACCGGCGTGTCGGGCTCCGGTAAGAGCTCGCTCGTCTTCGGCACGATCGCGGCCGAGTCACAGCGGCTCATCAACGAGACCTACAGCGCCTTCGTGCAGGGCTTCATGCCGAGCCTGGCCCGCCCCGACGTCGACCTGCTCGAGGGGCTCACCACCGCGATCATCATCGACCAGGAACGCATGGGCACGAACTCCCGGTCGACGGTGGGAACCGCCACGGACACGAACGCGCTGCTGCGGATCGTGTTCAGCCGGCTGGGTGTGCCAAGCGCCGGACCAGCGTTCCACTACAGCTTCAACCTGCCCGCCGGCGCCTGCCCGCGGTGCGAGGGCATGGGCTCGGTGACCGACATCGACCTCGACGAGCTGTTCGACCGGGAGAAGTCCCTCGCTGCGGGCGCAATCACCATCCCCGGTTACACCGTCGACGGCTGGCAGGTCCGCGTCTTCACCGCCTCCGGGTTTCTCGACCCGGACAAGCCGATCCGGGACTACAGCGAGCGGGAGCTACGGGACTTTCTCTACAAGGAGCCCGTCAAGGTCAAGGTCGAGAGCATGAACCTGACCTACGAGGGTCTCGTCCCGCGAGTCCAGAAGGCGTTTCTTCAGAAGGACAAGGAGGCGTTGCGGCCACACGTCCGGGCTTTCGTGGAACGGGCGGTCACGTTCACCGCCTGCCCGGAGTGCGGGGGCGCCCGGCTGAACCAGGCCGCGCTCGCCTCCCGCATCGGCGGCGTCAACATCGCGGACGCCTGCGCGATGCAGATCAGCGACCTCGCCGACTGGGTGCGCGCGCTCGACGGGTCATCGGTCGCGCCGCTGCTGGCGACCCTGCGGGCGACTCTCGACTCGTTCGTCGAGATCGGGCTCGGCTACCTCGGCCTCGACCGCCCGTCCGGGACGCTGTCCGGCGGCGAGGCGCAGCGGACCAAGATGATCCGCCACCTCGGGTCGAGCCTGACCGACGTCACCTACGTCTTCGACGAGCCGACCATCGGGCTGCACCCGCACGACATCCAACGCATGAACGACCTGCTGCTGCGCCTGCGCGACAAGGGCAACACCGTGCTGGTCGTCGAGCACAAACCGGAGACCATCGCGATCGCCGACCACGTCGTCGACCTCGGCCCCGGCGCCGGGAACACGGGCGGGACGGTGTGTTTCGAGGGCACCGTCGCCGGGCTGCGGGCGAGCGGCACCCGCACCGGCCGCCACCTCGACGACCGGGCGGCGCCGCGGACCGTGACCCGCGCGCCCACCGGGAAGCTGGCGATCCGCGGCGCGAACCGGCACAACCTGCGCGACGTCGACGTCGACATCCCGCTCGGCGTCCTGGTCGTCGTCACCGGGGTCGCGGGGTCGGGCAAGAGCTCCCTCATCCACGGCTCGATCCCGAAGAGCGCCGGTGTCGTCTCGGTGGACCAGGCCCCCATCCGAGGCTCACGGCGCAGCAACCCGGCGACCTACACCGGCCTGCTCGACCCGATCCGGAAGGCCTTCGCGAAGGCGAACGGGGTCAGGCCCGCCCTGTTCAGCGCCAACTCGGCGGGCGCCTGCCCGAACTGCAACGGCAACGGCGTCGTCTACACGGACCTCGCGATGATGGCCGGGGTCTCGACCGTGTGCGAGGAATGCGAGGGACGGCGCTTCCAGGCCGAGGTGCTCACGTACCGGCTCGGCGGCCTGGACATCAGCGAGGTGCTCGCCCTGTCGGTCGACGAGGCGGCGGAGTTCTTCGCGAGCGGGCCGGCGAGGACGCCGGCGGCGCACGCCGTCCTCGCCCGGCTGGCCGACGTCGGCCTCGGCTACCTGCGCCTCGGCCAGCCGCTCACGACCTTGTCCGGCGGGGAGCGCCAGCGGCTCAAGCTGGCGATCCACCTGGCCGAGACCGGCGGCGTCTACGTGCTCGACGAGCCGACCACGGGTCTGCACCTCGCCGACGTCGCGCAGCTGCTGGGGCTGCTGGACCGGCTCGTCGACGCGGGCGCGTCGGCGATCGTGATCGAGCACCATCAGGCGGTCATGGCACACGCCGACTGGATCATCGACCTCGGCCCGGGCGCAGGCCATGACGGCGGGCGGGTCGTGTTCGAGGGAACCCCGGCCGCCCTGGTCGCGGCCCGCTCCACGCTCACCGGCCAGCACCTCGCCCAGTACGTCGACGCGTAGCCGTCCCCAGCCGCCGAGGCTACGGCTACGGCTGGCCAGGGCTCAGGTCCGGCCGAGGTTGCGGGTGATCGCCTGCCGGGCGGCGGCGAGGACCTCGGCCCGGCCGGGACTCGCGGCAGGGGACGGCATCGTGCCGCGCGGCTCCTCGTCGCCATCGGCCACCCGGGCTGGGAGGTCCTGGTCGGCGACGGCCGAGTGGTCGGCGACGGCCGAGGCGTCCGGAGCGTGGTCGGCGGCGGCGGCGAGCAGGGCCGCGGGGGCGTGGTCCCCGAGGCGGCGCAGCAGGTCGGCGAGGTTGCGCAGGGTAGTCCACAGGTGTATCCAGTTCCCGGTGCGGGCGAAGTAGTCGATCACTTCGCGGTAGCCGGCCAGCGCCTCGTCGACCCGGCCGGCACGGGCTCGCACGGTCAGCAGCCCCACGGCCGCGATCCCGACGAGGAAGGTGGCACCGGAGCCGCGGGCCAGGTCGATGGCGGCGGTGTACCGCTCCTCGGCGCTCTCGTCGCGGCCCGCGTGGTTCTCGACCTCCCCGGCGACATAGGCGTCCCAGGCGCGCGATGACGGTGACACGGACACCACCGAGCCGCGTTCGTTCAGTCTCCGGGCACGCTCCAGGTCACCCGCGTAGGTCGCGGCGAGGGCGGCGACACCCAGGTTCTCGCGCGGGCGGCAGTCGAGCTCGAAGGCCGCGAGGGAATGTTCGATCGTCTCGGCATACGCGCCGCGGGCCAGGGTCGAGATCGACAGTGGCAGCAGGCAGCACGACCGGGCCGCGTCGTCGGTGGCAAGCGCCAGTCCGATGCGCGCGAGCCGCTCGGCCTGGGCATATGCGCCACGGTGGTACAGGGCGTCGGCGGCCGCGCCGAACACCGGGGCGGCGTGCCGATGGGTGGCCATCGCGGGGTCGGCGGCCAGTTCCTCGGCCCAGCCCCGGATCTCGATGAGATCGCGGTAGGCGATCGCGTCGTACAGCGTGACGACCAACGCGGCCGCCGCATCGAGATCCCCGCGGTCGCGGGCCAGCCGCCAGGCGGCCCGCAGGCTCGGCAGCTCGCGGCGCAGGGCCGCGTCGGCCTCGGGCTCGCGCTCCGTGCGCACCACGGCGTCGAACCATCCCGCGAACCGGCAGGCCCAGCGCAGCAGGTGGCCGGCGGCGGCCTCGTCCTCGCCGGCCGCTGCGAGCCGGTCCACGCCGAAGGCCCGGAGCGTTTCGAGCATCCGGTACCGCGGCTGCCCGGCGGCGAAATCCGCGTTGATCATGGAAGTGTCGACGAGGCGGGCGACGGCGCCGCCGGGATCGCCGGCCAGGCCAAGGTCCGCGGCGAGCCGTTCGGCGGTGTCGAGGCCGACGCCGTCGACGAAGACCGACAGATGGCGGAACAGGCGCCGTTCGTCAGCGGTGAGCAGCCGGTAGGACCACTCGATGGTCGCCCGCAGCGTTCGGTGCCGCGGGTCGCCGCTGGGCCGGCCACCGCCGAGCAGGTCGAGCGAGCGGTCCAGCCGATCTCGCAGGTCGGAGAAGGAGAAGGCCGAGAGCCGGCCCGCCGCGAGCTCGATGGCCAGTGGCATCCCGTCGAGCCTGCGCACGATGTCGGCCACGGTCCACAGCTCGCCCGGCGTCGGCGCCAGCCCGGGCCGCACCCGGCCGGCCCGCTCGAGGAAGAGCGCCACGGACGGCACGCGGGCAAGGCCGGCCGGGTCGACGGGATCCGTCTGGCCGCCACGGTCCGTCGGGTTGGCGGAGTCCGGCAGGCCAGCTGGGTCCGCTGGGTCCGCTGCAGCCTCGAAGCCGGCCGGAGCCGCGAGCGCCTGGCCGGACGGGCGAGGAAGCGGCAGCGGCGCGAGCCGCCAGACGTACTCCGCGGCCAGGCCCAGCGGCTCGCGGCTGGTGGCGAGCACCGTCAGCCGTGGGCACCTCGACAGCAGCGCGCCGACCGCGTCATGTGCCGCGTCGAGCAGGTGCTCACAGTTGTCGATCATCAGCAGGCCGGGACGCGCGCCGAGGACCGCGGCGCAGGCCGCCAGGACGTCGCCCTGGACGACCTCCAGGTCCAGGGCCGCCGCCAGCGCATGCGGCAGCGCGGCCGGGTCGGTGACGGGCGCGAGCGGCAGCACCGTCGCGACGTCACTCGACCGGGCCACCTCCAGCGCGACTCTGGTCTTGCCAACGCCGCCGGGCCCGACGAGGGTCACCAGCCGTTCCGTGGCAAGCAGCCGGTGCAGCGCCCCCACCTGCCCGTCGCGGCCGAAGAGCCGAGTCGCCGGGTGCGGCGCCGACCGGAACATCGGGGGCATCGGGGACGGCGAGGGCATCGGGGGTGCGGGCCTCGGGGACGGCGATGGCGGCGCGGGGGCCGCCATCGAGGGTGGCGGTGGCCCAGCGGCCCCGGCGGCGACGTCCCGCACCAGGGCATCCAGCGCCGGGGACGGATCCAGGCCGGTCTCCTCGACGAGCTGGCGCCGGTAGGCGGCCGCGACACGCAACGCCTCCGGTGCCTGGCCGGTCGCCGCCAGCGCGCGCATTGACAGCAGCACCGCGGGCTCGCGCAGCGGCTCGGCGGCGACGGACGCCGCGGCAAGGCCGGCGACCGCGGCCGCCTCCCCCTCGGCGAGTCCGGCCGCGACCAGCGCGTCGATCACCTCCCGGCGCAGCCGCGCGCAGCCCTCGATGGCGGCGGCGATCGGCTCGACGTCGCCGAGATCGGCGAGGACCGGGCCGCGCCACAACCCGTGTGCCCGGCGCAGCCGCGCGAACGCGCCGGCCGGATCCCGCCGCGCGGCGGCCAACAGGGCACGGGCTTGCGTCAGGTCCAGACCGTCGTCGCCGAGCTCCAGCAGATAGCCGTCGGGAAGCGTGCGCAACCGGCCGGCCGCCGCGGCCAGCTGCCCGCGCAGCCGATGGATCTGGCTGTGCAACGCCTGGCGGCCCGACTCCGGGACCTCCGCCGGCCACAGCGCGTCCACCAGCCGGTCGACCGGAACGATCCGGCTCTCGGCGAGTGCCAGCAGCACGAGCACGGCGCGCTGCTTCGGGCCGCGCACGTCGACCGGCACGCCGTCGACGACCAGCCGCAGCGGACCCAGCAGTTCCACCCGCACCGGCGCGAACCCATCCACCGTCGCCCACCCCCAGCGCGCCAGCATTTCCCGTCCCAGCCGCGATGGGGCGGACCTGACGAGAACCCGTCAGCCCTCCGAACCGTCGGCCCGTGGACGCCGTCCGAGGCCAGCGCGTCGTGGTTCCGCCTCGATCGGCCTTACGGCCGGCGCACCTCGTTCGAACCGGCCGCGTGGGCTCGATCAGAACCTGCCGCGAGCGCCACGTTAGCGGCGTGTCAGCGCATGCAAGTCGCGTGCAAGGCCACCGGCCGAATCTTTCCCTCGTCGGCCGGCACCAGCCCCGGCGGACGACGAGACGCGGACGGAACTACGAAGCACGGAAATGAGGAGACAGTCATGGACCACGCCAGGGTGATGGACTTCCTCGGGAGGGCCGTCAACGATCTCTCGGCCACCCACGCCGCCGGCTCGGTGGTGATTGGTCATCGGCTGGGCCTCTACCAGGCGCTCGCCCAGGGCCCCGCGACGCCGGAGCGGTTCGCCGAGCGCACCGGCTGCAACGAGCGATACCTGACCGAGTGGCTGCGGGGGCAGGCCGCCGGCGGCTATGTCGGCTACGACCCGGCTAGCGGTGAGTTCTCGCTCACGCCGGAGCAGGCGTTCTGCCTGGCCGACCCGAACGGTCCCAACATCCCGGGAGCGTTCCTCCTCTCGCTCGGCATGCTGCGGGCGGAGCCCCAGATCAGCGAGGCGTTCCGCACCGGCGCCGGTTTCGGCTGGCACGAGCACCACGAGGACGTGTTCCTCGGCTGTGACGCGTTCTACCGCCCCGGTTACGTGGCCGAACTGGTTCCCAGCTGGATCCCCGCGCTCGACGGGGTGGACGCGAAGCTGACCGCCGGGGCGCGGGTCGCGGATCTCGGCTGCGGGCTGGGGTCCTCGTCGATCCTGATCGCCGAGGCCTACCCGCGCACCACCGTCGTCGGTCTGGACTACCACGCCGAGTCGATCGAGCTGGCCCGCAAGAAGGCCGCCACCGCCGGTCTCGCGGACCGGGTCACCTTCGAGGTGGGCACGGCGCAGACGTTCACCGGCGGTGACTTCGACCTGGTGGCGATGTTCGACTGCCTGCACGACCTGGGCGACCCGGTGGGCGCCGCCCGGCGGGTGCGCGAGGCGCTGGCCCCGGATGGGACCTGGCTGCTGGTCGAGCCCTTCGCCGCGGACACGGTGGAGGGCAACTTCAACCCGGTCGGGCGCGCGTACTACAGCGGCTCGACGTTCATGTGCGTGCCCAACGCGCTCTCCCAGCCCGGCGGTCACGCGTTGGGCGCGCAAGCGGGCGAGGCGGCGATCCGGCGGGTGACGGCCGAGGCTGGCTTCACCCGGTTCCGCCGGGCCGCCCAGACCCCGTTCAACATCGTCTACGAGGTCCGCCCGTAACCGCCCTGCCGCGGGAAGGGCGCGCCGCCTCCAGGGTGCTCGATCTGTCCGTCAGGACGATCACAGCCCCTGGAGGAACCGGCGGCGGGGAACCACCGAGAGCCACGCGCCGGCGAACTGTCCGGACCGCGGCATATGGTGCGGTCGGTTCGGGCTCCGCGGCCAGCCCGCCCCACGGCCACGGATCGGATGTGGCGAGACACGCCGAAGTCGGGCGAACGTGCCACGGTCGCGTCCGGCCGGATAATGCGGAGCCGGGGTGATCGCGGTCCGGGCGTGCACGCTCCGAGCACGAGCACGAGGACGCGCGGCGGGCGCTGGGCGACAGACGGCGCGACGGTGGAGGTGACGGACCCGGTGACGGTGACGGAGGCTGGTGGCCGCAATGGCGCGCCGTCGAACGGCACGCGCCAGGCGACTCCGGACGACGCGGCCCTCGCGCCGGCCGGGCCGGCTGCCGCCCCCACAGCGGTCACCCCCCCGGTCGGGCGGGTGATGGGCACCGAAGAGGCGACCCCGCTGCTGTTCCACGTCGCGCTGAACGAGGGCAGCTACCTGCAGCTGGACGACGTGGTCGTCACGATCCGCACCGTGCCCGGGGTCGGACCGGTGATGACGGCCGGTGTGGTCACCCAGGTCGAGGCACGGCACGAGGGCGCGAGCTTCGACTCGGACGTATTCCTGATCGCCGAGGGTGTGCTGCCAGCCCAGGTGCAGGAGATCGCCGAAGTGACGACGACGCGCCTCGAACCGGAGATCTACGTCCCGCCCCGCCCGGGCGAGCTGGTGCGCCGCGCCACCGGCGACGAGCGGGCGACCGCGCTCTACTTCGACCAGATGGACCGCCGCATCCCGGTCGGCCTGGGCCGCGACGGCAGCCCGATCTACGTCAACCTGGAGTTCCTGGACGGCACCCGCGGCGCGCACGTCTCCATCAGCGGCATCTCCGGCGTCGCGACGAAGACCAGCTTCGCGCTGTTCCTGCTGTATTCGGTCTTCCGCTGTGGCGTGCTCGGCCGGGCGGCGGTGAACGCGAAGGCGCTGGTGTTCTCGGTCAAGGGCGAGGACCTGCTGTTCCTGGACCGGCCGAACATCCGGCTGACAGACGAGGTCCGCGCGGTCTACGACCGGCTCGGGCTGCCGGCCGAACCGTTCGCGTCCGCCGGCTTCTTCGCCCCGCCGCTGCCGGGCGACACCACCGGCCGCCCGCACGTCGCGGCACGGACGTCCGGCGTGAGCGCGTTCTGGTGGACCCCGCTCGAGTTCTGCCGGGAGGAGCTGCTCCCGTACGTCTTCGCGGACTCCGAGGACGATCGCCAGCAGTACACGATGGTCGTCCACCAGGTCACCAACCGGCTGCGCCTCGACGCCGTCCCGTTCGGCGCGGACGGCGGCGTCAAGGTCGAGGGGCAGGTCCTGCGGACCTACGAGGAGCTCGTCGACTTCGTCATCGACCGGGTGAACGACGAGGGCGCGCGGGCGAAGTGGGCAGGGCCGGCGACCGGCGCGGGCACGGTGAACGCGTTCGTGCGCCGGCTGCGCTCGTCGCTGCGGGCGCTGCGCACGGTCATCCGGGCTGACCTGCCGGACGCCGCGGGCCGGCGGGTCAGCACGGCCGGCCACCAGGTGACCGTCGTCGACCTGCACAACCTGCCGGAGCGGGCGCAGCGGTTCGTCGTCGGCGTGGTGCTCGCGGCGGAGATGCGGCGCAAGGAGGACGCGGGCCCCGGCGGGCTGCTGTTCACGATGCTCGACGAGCTGAACAAGTACGCGCCGCGGGACGGGACGAGTCCGATCAAGGAGGTGCTGCTCGACATCGCGGAGCGCGGCCGGTCGCTGGGCATCATCCTGGTCGGCGCGCAGCAGACGGCGAGCGAGGTGGAACGGCGGATCATCGCGAACAGCGCGATCCGGATCGTCGGGCGGCTCGACCCGGCGGAGGCGGCCCGGCCGGAGTACGGGTTCCTGCCGCCGAGCCAGCGCGCCAGGGCGACACTGGCGAAGCCGGGCTCGATGTTCGTCACCCAGCCGGAGATCCCCGTCCCGCTGGCCGTCACGTTCCCGTTCCCCGCCTGGGCGACCCGGCCGTCGGAGGCGGGCGACGACGACGCCCTCACAGCGCCGGCGACGGCCGCCGGCGGGCCCGCGGTGCCCGCGCCGTCCCGCCCGGACCCGTTCGGCCAGCTACCCGACCCCGACGACGACCCGCCGCCCTTCTGACCGCGCGACCGCGCGACCGCCTGACCACCTGATCGCCCGACCGCCTCCACCGCACCGCTCGTCCAACGGCCGGCACGCCCCGCGCCCGGCCGCGCCGCGAAGGACAGCTCGCCATGAGGTTTCTGCACACGTCCGACTGGCACATCGGCAAGTCGCTGAAGGGCCGCAGCCGGCTCGACGACCAGGAAGCGGTGCTGCGCGAGGTCGTCGGCATCGCCCGCGCCCAGGAGGTCGACGCGGTGCTGGTGGCGGGCGACGTCTACGACTCGGCGGCGCCGTCCGCGGAGGCGCAGCGGCTCGCCGTCCAGACGCTGCTCGGCCTGCGCGGCACGGGCGCCGAGGTGATCGTGATCGCCGGCAACCACGACCATCCGCGCTCGTTCGAGGCATACCGGCCGCTGATGCACGCCGCCGGGATCACGATGGTCGGCACGGTGCGCAGGGCGGACAAGGGCGGGGTCGTCCCGTTCACCGCCCGCGGCACCGGCGAACCGGTCCGGGTGGCCGTGCTGCCGTTCCTGTCGCAGCGCTACGCGGTGCGCGCCGCCGAGCTCGTGACCCAGACCCCGGCCGAGAACGCGGCGAGGTACGACCAGATGGTGCGCGACCTGCTCGCCGCGCTGTCCCGCGGTTTCGACGACGACGCCGTCAACCTGGTGCTCGCGCACCTCACGGTGACCGGCGGGAGGTTCGGCGGCGGCGAGCGGCTGGCGCAGTCGATCTTCGACTACTACGTGCCGGCGACGGCGTTCCCCGCCGACGCGCACTACGTCGCGCTCGGCCACCTGCACCGCCGCCAGACGCTGCCGGCGCCCTGCCCGGTCGAGTACTGCGGCTCCCCGCTCGCCGTCGACTTCGGCGAGGAGGACTACACGCCGGTGGTCCGGGTCGTCGACGCGTCGCCGGGCGTCCCGGCGAAGGGCGTGGACATCCCGGTCACGGCGGGGCGGCGGCTGCGGACGGTGCGCGGCGCCGTGGCGGAGCTCGCGGAGGCGGCTGCCGAGTACGGCGACGCCCTGCTGCGGGTGTGGGTACGCGAGCCGGCGCGCGCCGGGCTGCGCGAGCAGGTACTGGAACTGCTGCCGAACGCGCTGGAGGTGCGCATCGACCCGGAGTTCGCCGCCGCGGCCACCGGTTCGCGGCCCAGCCGCCTCGCGGACGGGGGGCAGCGCGGCCCGACGGACCTCTTCCACGAGTACCTCGGCACGCAGAACATCGCCGACGACCGGGTGGAGGCGCTCTTCGCCGCCCTGCACGACGAAACTGTCGGAGCCGACCGGCATGGTTAGCCCGACGGCCCCGGTCGTCGTCGCTGGTCGGGAGGCCGCCGGGGGCCGACGGGCGCCGGAAGGAGAGAGCTGATGCGACCGGTGCTGCTGGAGATCGCCGGTTTCGGCTCGTTCCGGGACCCGGTGGCGGTGGACTTCGCGGATGCTGACTACTTCGCGCTCGTCGGGCCGACCGGGTCCGGCAAGTCGACCGTCATCGACGCGATGACGTTCGCCCTCTACGGTTCGGTGCCCCGGTGGAACGACCGGCGGATGGTGTCGCTGGCCCTTGCCCCGACGGTGGCGCGCGGCACGGTGCGGCTGGTGTTCGACGCGGCCGGCAGCCGCTTCGTGGCGGCCAGGGAGCTGCGCCGGATGGCCAGCGGCGGGGTCACGGTGCGCAATGCCCGGCTGGAGAAGCTCGCCGACCCGGCCGGGCTCGGCGCCCCCGGCGACCAGACCGAGGTGGTCGCGGCGGACTCCGAGGTGAGCAGGGCCGTCGAGGCGCTGCTCGGCCTGAGCTTCGAGCACTTCTGCGTCTGCGTCGTGCTCCCCCAGGGCGACTTCGCCGAGTTCCTGCACGCCAAGCCGGCGGACCGGCAGAAGATCCTCACCAAGCTGCTCGGCCTGGGCGTCTACGACGAGATCCGCGTCGCCGCCAACAACCGCGCGACCGAACAGCGCCACCGCGCCGAGGTGCTCGACAGACAGCTCGACGGCTACCGCGACGCCACCGAGGAGGCCGAGGCCAGCGCCGCCGGCCGGGTGGACACGCTCGTCGAGGTCGCCGGCCTGGTCGACGCGGCGCTCGCCGACGTCGCCGCCAAGGCCGGCGCCGCCCAGGAGGCCACCGCCGAGCTGGACCGGGCCCGCGCCGAGCGGGACCTGCTGGCGGCGGTCCGGACGCCGGCCGGCGTCGCCGAGCTGACCACCCGGCTGACCAGCGCGAGCCGGACCGCCGCCGAGACGGCCGAACGCCGGCAGGCGGCCGAGCGGGCCGACACCGCGGCCCGCGACGACCTGGCGGCCGCGCCCGCACGCGCCCCGTTGGAACAGGCCAGCCGTGACCACGACGAGCTGGGACGGCTGCTCGCGGCCCAGCCCGAGGCCCAGGCCACCCACACGGCCGCCCGCGCGGCCCTCGACCGGGTCACCGCCGCGGTCGCCGAGACCCGAGGTGCCCGGGACACCGCGGCAGTCGCGCGGGACGAGGCCGCCCGGCGGGCACGGGAGGCGGCCGACGAGGTGACCCGGCTGCGGGCCGACCGCGACCTGCTGGCCGGTGTACGCACCCCACCGGGTGTCGTCGAGGTCGCGGGGCTGCTGCGCGCCGCCCAGCGCGCCGCCGCCGAGGCCGCGCGGCACCGCCAGGCCGCGGAGCGGGCGGACGACGACGCCCGGGCCGCGCTCCTCACCGCTCCCGACCGGGCCGTTCTGGAACGGGCCCGCGAGGCGCATCACG
>NZ_KI912266.1:2575816-2617184 GCF_000235425.2 Pseudofrankia saprophytica | reverse complement strand
CGGGCGCTGGCCGAGCTGCTCGCGGCCCACGGCATCCAGCCGGCCGCGGCCACGGCCGCCGACGCCGCGGCGCGCGCGGTGTCCGCGGCCCTCGAACGGGCCAGGGCGGACCGGGACCGGATCGCCGAACGGCGCGCCGAGGCCGCCGGGCTACGTGACGGGCTGACCCGGGCGCGAGAGGCGGAGCAGGTCTCCCACCAGCTCGGGACGTTGCTGCGTTCCAACGGATTCCAGCGCTGGCTGGTCGCCGCGGCGCTCGACACCCTCGTCGCCGACGCGTCGCTGACGCTGGCGGAGCTGTCGGGTGGGCAGTTCGAGCTGACCCACGCGGACGGCGAGTTCATCGTCGTCGACCACGCCGACGCCGACTCCGAGCGCCCGGTACGCACCCTGTCCGGGGGGGAGACCTTCCAGGCCAGCCTGGCGCTGGCGCTGGCGCTGTCGGCGCAGCTCACGATGATGGCGGCGGCCGGCGCGACCCGACTCGACTCGATCTTCCTCGACGAGGGTTTCGGCACCCTCGACGACGCGACGCTCGACATCGTCGCGACCACGCTGGAGAACCTGGCCGGCGGCGGCGGGGGAAGCGCCGGGCGGATGGTCGGCATCGTCACGCACGTCCGTGCGCTGGCCGAACGGGTTCCGGTCCGTTTCGCGGTGAGCCGCGACCAGCGCACCTCCACCGTCACCAGGGAGAACGCTTGACGACCACCACGGGCCTCACCCCGCCGGCCGCGGCGCCGTCGGCCGCCGGGGGCATGCGGTTCAGCGTCGACGCCTGGGATCCGAGCTACGGCACCAGCGTGGCCGGGGACGACCTCGCGGACTCCAGCGCCCGCGTCGAGGTGAACCTGGAGGTCAGGGCCGCGGCGTGGCGTCCCATGGCCGTGCCGTCGGCCAGGGCTCGGTCCGTCGCCGTGCCCTCCGCCGTGCTGTTCGTGGACGGCGTGCGCCGGGTCGAGGCGAGGGCCTGGATCCATGACCTCGCGCCGGACGGTGCCGCGGCGGCCTCCGCCGCGCCGGCCATCTGCGCCTCCTACGCCGGCGGCGTCGTCTGCTGCTGCGGCGAGGGCGCCCACCTGCTCGGTGCCCATGTCCGCCGCGGCCTGTTCACCGCCGCCAGCCACGCGACCGACCTGCGCACCGGCGGCGGCCGGTACCGCGTCAGGATGGCCAAGGACGGCCCCGACGGCCCGACCCTGGCCCTGCAGCAGGAGCTGCTCGAGCTGGAGGTCCGGACCGCCGGCAAGGCGCGCCGTGCCCACCAGCTGATCCAGACCATCGACGACGATGACGCCCTGTTCGCGGACGCCCTCGCGGGTGAGTTCGGCGTGGACGCCGACGGTCAGCCGTGGCCCGACCAGGGCGCCACCGACCAGCACCCCACAGACCAGCGCACCGCCGACCAGGCCGGCGGGCGGGCGGACGACCTGCTCGTCGTCGACGGCCCGCTGCGCGGCCGGACCCGCCTGCCCCGCACGCTGGGCTTCGTCAAGACCCATCACACCCAGTACCTGCCGGCGGCGCAGCACGCAGTCGTCGGGGCGCTCGACCGGGCGGAACGCACGCCGATCTTCCTGCTGAACAACCGCCGGGACGCCAGCTGGGACCGGTTCAGCTGGTATCTGCGTCTTCCCAGCCGGCCCGGCGCTCCCTGGGCCGGCGTCGCCCGCGTCGAGTGCCGAGCCGACCTGGCCCTGGACGAGGCGGTCGCGCTCGCGGACCTGAGCCAGGCGGTGCTGCCGCGGTTCGCCTCCCAGGAGTTCAAGGACGGCCGCGCTCCCCAGAACCTTTACCCCATCGCGGGGCTCGAGCGGGCGCTGCGCCGCCGCCTCGGCGACGCCCAGCTCCTTTACCGTTCCCTGCGCCGCGCCGCCGTCGGCTGACGGCGCGAACCGGCTGACGTCCGCGCGGTCGTCGGCCGACGGCGTTCTCAGCTCTTGGTGGCCCGGTAGTAGCGCAGGGCGCCGTCGTGCAGGGGGATGGGTGACGTGGCTATGGCGCTGCGCCGGTCCAGCGCGTAGGCGACCGGCACCCGGTCGGCGATCTCGGCGCGGGCGTCGAACAGGATTCTGGTCACCTCCTCGACCAGCCCCGGATCGGTGTCCGCACGAGTGATGAGCAGGTCGGGCACGGCGACCGTCGGCGTGTCGACGGCGTCGCCAGCCAGCGGGTAGGTATCGGCGAGGATCGCGCCGGAGCGGTAGACCGGGTCCCACTCGGCGTGCAGACCGGCGGCGAGCTGGCCGAGCGGGACCAGGCGGATCGGGGTCTGCTGGGCAAGCTCTGTGATACCGGTGGTCGGCAGGCCGCCTGACCAGAAGAACGCGTCGAGGTCACTGTCCTGCAGCGCGACCACCGACTCGTTGATGCCGAGCCGGCTGGTGCTCAGCGTCGCCGGGTCGATCCCCGCGACGGCGAGCATCCGTTCGGCGATCAGTTCGGTGCCCGACCCGTCCGAGCCGACCGACACCCGCTTGCCTGCGAGGTCGGCGATGGTATGGATCGGGGCGTCCGCGCGGACCACCAGGTGCACGTAGTCGTCGTAGATCCGGGCCAGTGCGCGGATCGGCACCTGGTGGGTGAACGGCGCCCGCCCGGCCACGGCCGCGGAGGCGGCGTCGGCAGCGGTGAACGCGAAGACGTTCGCCGACCGGGCGACCTGGCGCACGTTGTCGACCGACGCCGTGGTGGCCATCGCCTGCGCCTGCACCCCGCCGAGGCGGCGGTTGACGGCCGCGGCGAGCTCCACCCCGTAGGTGTAGTAGATGCCCTTGGTTCCGCCGGTGAGGATCATGATCGTGCCGTGCCGGTATTGGTTGTCCTGCTCGTCCCTGGCGACCGCCGCGACGGTGATGGCCATGCCGGTGAGCACCGCGGTGGCGGCGGCCACGACGGTGAGCACGCGCCGACGCGTCAGCCACCCGCGTGTCGGACGCCCCAGCCGTAACCGCTGCATGTCTGGACGACGATACCGGCGGGTGCTTGGGGACGGCAGGCCGTGGCCTGGCTGGCGCCTGCCAGCCAGGCCACGGGGACGCCTGTCTGCCGGGGTTACCTCTTGCCAGTGGTGACGGTGATGGTCACCGTGGCGGTGCTGGAGTAGCTGCCGTCCAGCTTGGACACGTCCACCACCAGGAACGAGCCGTCGTCCTGCTTGCCGTTCGGCAGGACCTTCGCCTTGAGCTGGAACGGCGCGGCGCTGTTCGTCAGGCCGGAGATGCCGAAGTCGCTGTCGTTGGCGACGACCAGCGTCCTGCCGCCGTCCGTCGTCGCGACTCCCTCGACCTTGTCGTGGCCGAAGAAGCCACCCGTCGGGTCGAGCGTGCTGACCAGGCCGGCGAAGTCGACGTACAGCGACTTCTTCACCGGGGTGATGCCGGCGGCGGTCAGCGTCGTGAGCGCGGCGGCGGTGGTGGACTCGCCGACAGTGCCCTCGATGGTCTTCTGGGCCGAGCCGAGAAGCAGGCCACCCTTGCTGGCGGCGTAGGTGGCGCCCGGGATGTTGGCCTTCGGGCCGACGTCGGTCGCGCCGGCCAGGTCAATCTTGAAGAACCGCTTGAACACCCCGGGCTCGAACTTCCCGTCGCGCTCGTCGACGAGGAACGTGCTGTTGGACAGCGCGGTGATCTCCGACACGGCGCCGGCGTTCACCTTCGGGTCGTCCAGCAGGTAGAGGTACTCGTGCGTGGCCTTCGTCCGCAGGTCGTAGGTCACGATCCGCAGCGGCGGGACGTTCACCGGCTTCCCGGACAGGTCAGGCTGCTGCAGCGCCGACTGCACGATCCCGACCAGCGTGTCGCCGTCGGGCGTGATGGTCAGGCCCTCCATGCCGCGGTTGGGCATACGGTTGCTCAGCTCCGCGGGCAGCGAGCCGTCGAACGGCGAGAGCCGCCCGATCTGCCGGCCGTTCGCGTCGAAGTGCGTGATGTACGGGCCGTACTCGTCGGAGATCCAGAAGGTGCCGTCCCGCAGCGCCACGATGCCTTCGGGGTCATAGCCGTAGGGGCTCGCCGCGAGCGTGTTGCCGTTCAGGTCCAGGATCGTCTCGCCGGTGGTCGCCTCAGTGCTGACCCGGCCGTTGTACGGGGAACCGTCCGCCGCGCGCAGCGGGATCGACCCCTCGAGCGTCGCGACGCCGTTCTTGAGCCGGAACTTGCCGATCGCGGGGGTGAAGTCGGGCAGCGGCTCGACCTTCACGCCGTTCGGGCCGTCGACGTTCGGGCCGCGGTCCGTGATGCCGTAGAACTCGTCGTTGCCGCCGCGCGGGGCCGGGTAGAGCGCGGAGCCATACGCCCCACCGCCGATCTTCACGCCGCCGATCGTCGCCAGTGGCGGCAGCTGCGTGTCGTACCGCGTGACGGCGTCACTCACCGTGTAGGAGAAGGAATCCGTGCCGGTGAAGCCGGGGTTCGGCTTATAGGTGAACGTGCCGTCCGGGTCGAGTGCGAGCGTGCCATTGGCCGGCTTGGTATTCGTTACCAGCGCTAGATTCTTGCCCTTGTCGTTACGCAGGATGCTGTCCCCGTGGCCACTGGCGGTCAGCGTGCCGCCGGCCTGGACCTGATAGCTGTCGTCCTTCGCCAGCGGCTCGTCGCCACCGGCCTGGGCGACGCCGGCGCCCAGCAGCGCGACGGCCACCGCCCCCGCCGCGGCCGAGGTGAGACGTATGCGGTTCATCCAGTTCCCCCACTGTCCGTCGCGTGCCCGACGGCACGCCGTCGGCGAGCCTCCATCTCGCCGATGGCCAGCGCCGGTCCCCGGGGTGGAGCGATGGTTAACCGGTAAAAACGTGTTGTTTCGACCTGCCGGGACTCCCTGGGCGACGAGCCCGGCGGGCGGCGGCCCAGGCCGGGCTCCGTGTCGAGCCCGCTGTCACCCGGCCGCCAGCCAAACGCGGAACCGGGACGTCAGGAGGCCGGTACCTTCACCAGGGGTGCGGCGGCCGCGAGAGCGGCGACGGGACGGCGCGGGACGCGCAGCGTCACGGCCAACCCGGTCGGCTCGGCCAGCGCGACCGACAGGGTTCCGCCGGAGGCGCCCAGCAGCGCGATGGCGATGCTCAGCCCCAGCCCGGAGCCGCCGACGTTGACGTTGCGCGGGCTGCGCCAGAATCGCCGGCCGACGGCGGGCAGCTCGTCGGGCGCGACGCCGGGGCCCTGGTCGCGCACGACCACCCGCACCGAGTCGGCGTCCCGGACCACGGCCACCTCCACGGCGGAGCCCGCCGGCGAGAACTTGATCGCGTTGTCGACCACCGCGTCGAGGGCGCTGCCGATCGCCGTGCGGTCGGCGTACCCCATGGCCTCGGACAACCCGGACTGGACGAGGACGACCTGCCGCGACGTCGCCACCGGCCGCCAGGCGGAGAGCCGCTCGCGGGCGGCCGCGGCGACGTCGAACAGTGCCGGGCGAGTGGCCGCGTGCTCGGCCTGGGCGAGCGCGAGCAGCTCGTCGAGCACCTCGGTGAGCCGGCGGCCCTCCGTCCTGGTCTCCTCCAGCTCGTCGAGCCACTCCGGGGGCAGGCCCAGCCCGATGTTCTCGATCCGCAGCAGCAACGCCGACAGCGGGTTGCGCAGCTGGTGGGACGCGTCCGCGACGAACGCCCGCTGCTGGGAGATCACCTCCTGCACGTGGTCGGCCATCTCGTTGAACGCGCTCGCGAGCCGGCGCAGCTCCGGCGGCCCGACCCGCTCCGAGACCCGGGTGGACAGCTGGCCGGTGGCGATGGCGTGCGTGACCGCGTCCAGGCTGTCGATCGGCGCGAGCAGCCACCTGGTCAGCCGCAGCGCGACCGCGAGGCACAGCAGCAGCGCCGCGATCTCGCCGAGGCCGAGCAGCAGCCAGCGGCGCAGCACCTGGCCGCGCAGCCGGTCGGTCGGGGAGACGGTCAGCACCGCCCCGATCACGTCACCGCCCGAGAGCACCGGCTCGGCGATCACGAGCGGCCGGTCCTGCCAGGGCCAGATCTGCGCCGGGTTCTCCCCCGCCCGCCCGCGCAGCGCCGCGTTCAGCTGCGCGCGCACCCGGGGGTCGGGGATGGAGGGCACCGGTCGGGAGGCCGCGCGCACGATGACGTCGCGGCCGTAGACGATCGCCTCGACGCCGTACACCTGGTCGTAGCGGACGAGCTCGCCGGCCAGCGCGCGGGTGCCGTCTGGCCCGGGGCTCTGCCCGGCCATGCCGGCGAACCGGGTGGTGTCGCCGAGCCGGTCGAAGAACATCGCCTGCTGGCGACCCTCCGCGATGCTGCGCGCCAGCGGGACGCCGAGCACGACGAGCGCCGCGGTCATCAGTGACAGCAGGATCACCAACAGCCTGGCGCGCACGGGACGGTCAGGCCCGCCGGCGGCGTTTCACGGCGGCCGCGGCCGCCGAGGCGGCCAGCTCTGGGACGTCCACATCCTGCTCGACCGCTGCCACGGCGGCGGTCGCGCCCGGCTGGGCGACCTTGGCAGGCGGTGGCGCCGGCGCGCCCGCCGCCGCCAGCCGGTAGCCGACGCCCCGGACCGTCTGGACGACGCACGGGTCACCCAGCTTGGCGCGCAGCGAGGCCACATGGACCTCGAGCGTGCGGGACGCCGACTGCACCGACGAGCCCCAGACCTCGCTGATCAGCTGCTCGCGCCGGAACACCACGCCCGGGGCCCTGGCCAGCTCGGCGAGCAGGTCGAACTCCTTGCGGGTCAGGACGACGGCCCGCCCGTCGTCGGCCGTCACCTCGCGGCTGTCGAGCTGGATGCGCAGGCCGCGGGTCTCGACGACCCGACCGACCTCCACCACACCGGCGCCGGCGGCCGAACCCTGCGGACTCGCGCCGCCGGCTCTGGGCCCCTGCCGGATCGCCGAGGCCGATCCGGCGGGCGCAGAACCGTCCGGCCGGGTGGCCGCCCCGCCCGGGTAGGCGGCGGTGTCGGCCTCGGCGGGGGCGAGCGGGTCGGGCCGGGAGCGGCGCACCACGGCGTGGATCCGGGCGATCAGCTCCCGCAGGTCATAGGGCTTGACGATGTAGTCGTCCGCGCCGAGGTAGAGCCCGTGGATGCGGGC
This sequence comes from Pseudofrankia saprophytica, assembly GCF_000235425.2. Classification (NCBI taxonomy): domain Bacteria; kingdom Bacillati; phylum Actinomycetota; class Actinomycetes; order Frankiales; family Frankiaceae; genus Pseudofrankia; species Pseudofrankia saprophytica. Next base: position 2,610,137 of record NZ_KI912266.1, on the reverse strand, counting down.
GGACAGCTCGGTCCGCGCCGTCACCATGATCACCGGGGTGTTGGACACCTTGCGGATCCGGCCGCAGACCTCGAAGCCGTCGCGGTCGGGCAGTCCGAGGTCGAGCAGCACCAGATCGGGCCGGGTGTGCATGAGGTCCAGGGCACGCGCCCCGGTGCGGGCCCTGACGATGTCGAAGCCGTGCCGGCCGAGCACGCTGGACAGCGCCGCAGCTACGCGGTCATCGTCCTCCACGATCAACAACCGCATGGGGCACTCCCGTCCGGCGACGCCGCGCGCCCACGCGCGGCCCGCCCTCCTGGCATCACCGCCGCGGCCGGCCCATCGTCGCGCCGCCCGTCCTGCCTCGACAAGCTAGCACTCCCGCCAGCCGTGCTCCCGCGTCACGTTAATTCGGATCGCACGTAGCTCAAGACCACGTCCGGGTGGATGGCCGGCCGCCTGCCGGCGAACCGCGGTCACCACTGGGATAAAGCCGCTCAGCCGAACCGGGCCGTCCGAGCCATTTTCCCGGCCGCGGTGGTTGGCGACATCTTGTTCCGCATTCCCGACCGCCAATGGGGATCCACGATTAGGAAAGGCGACAGGATGCGCCGACCAGCGGCCCGGACGGGTTTCCGCCAGCCGGCGCTGGGGATGTCGGCTCAGCCGGCGGGAGCCGGCAACGTGTCGTCGGCCGGGACAGGTACCGCGACCCGGCGGCGCGCTGGTCGCCCGCGCGGCGAGGCGTCCGCCGGCCCGGCGTGGACCGTCGCGGACAGGAACGCGGCCACCAGGCAGAGGAACGCCGCGCCATACCAGGCGGCCGTGTAGGTGCCGGTGGCCTCGCGCACCCAGCCCGCGGCGACGGCCGCCACGGCGGCGCCGAGCTGATGGGAGGCGAACACCCAGCCGAAGATCACCGGGGCACGTTCGGGCCCGAACACCGACCGGCACAGCGCGATCGTCGGTGGCACCGTCGCCACCCAGTCCAGCCCGTACACGACGATGAAGGCGATCATGCTGGGATGCGGCTCGGACGAGAGCAGCAGCGGCAGCCCCGCGAGCCCGAGCCCACGCAGCGCGTAGTACGCGACGAGCAGGTAGCGGCTGTCGAAGCGGTCGGTCAGCCAGCCGGACGCCACAGTCCCCACGATGTCGAAGATCCCGACGACGGCCAGCAGCCCGGCGGCGGTGACCTCGGGCATCCCGTGGTCGTGCGCCGCGGGTATGAAATGCGTGCCGATCAGACCGTTGGTGCTCATGCCGCAGATGAAGAACCCGCCGGCGAGCGCCCAGAACGCCCGGCTCCTGACCGCGGTGGCGAGCCCGGTCAGCGCCGCGCCAGCGGCCCGGGCCGCGCCCACCGCCGGCTTGGGGCTGCCCGACGCGTCGAGCGCGGCCGGGTCCGAGGGCTCCGGCTCGGGCGCCGCCCCGTAGGGACGCAGGCCGACGTCGCTCGGATGGTCACGGATCCCCGCGATGACGAGCGGGATCACGGCCGCCGCGGCGACCGTGACCGTCAGCGCGGCGGCGCGCCATCCGTACCGGTCGACCAGCACCGCGAGCACCGGCAGGAAGACCAGCTGCCCGGTCGCTCCGCCCGCGGTGAGCACACCCACCACCAGGCCGCGATGCCGCTCGAACCACCGGCCGGCGATCGTCGCGGCGAACACCAGCGCCATCGAGCCGGTGCCGAGGCCCACCAGCACGCCCCAACAGACGATCAGCTGCCAGGTGGCGGTCATGAACACGGTCAACCCGCTGCCGGCCGCGACCAGCAGCAGCGCCACGGCCACCACCCGCCGGATCCCGAACCGTTCCATCAGAGCCGCGGCGAACGGCGCCGTGAGCCCGTAGAGGACGAGGTTCACGGAGACCGCCGAGGAGACGGCCGCCCGGGACCAGCCGAACTCCTCCTGCAGCGGCAGGATGAACACGCTGGGCACCGCGCGGAACCCGGCGGCCCCGACGAGCGCGACGAACGCCACCGCGGCCACCACCCAGGCGCGATGAAGCCGGAGGGCCTGAGATCGCCGCGTCCGCGGCGTCCTGGGACCCTCCGGCTTCGAGGACGCTGGTCGAGGGGCCTGCTCGGGCGCGGAGGTCACCAATCCAGCATGCCGGACATACCGGCCACCCGGTGCCCCCACGACGTCAGCCGTCTCCCTGCTACAGGTCGGCCACCTGGCCGATCACCTCGGAGCCGAGGATCTCCAGCGGGCGGATCCTGACCACGTCGGTGACCCCGCCGATGACCTCCTGGATGCCCAGGGCGGCCAGCCGCTCCAGGTCGGCGAGGATCGCGCCGACGTTCTTGCCGCCCTCGCCCGGGTCGAACGCGTAGTAGGCCGTCTTGATGATCTCGTCGTAGTCGCGCCCCACCGCCTCGCAGTGCCCGCGCAGCACCGCGAGCTTGTGCTCGAGGTCCGGGCCGGAGAAGAGGTTGCAGGCCTGGCCGTAGCGGGCCACCAGCCGCAGCGTCTTCTTCTCGCCGCCGCCGCCGATCATGATCGGCGGGTGCGGACGGCTCAGGCTCCGCGGCACGTCCAGCGGCCGAGCCAGCTGGTAGTGCTTGCCGGCGTAGGGGCTCTCGTCGTCCGACCACATCGCCAGGCAGATCTGGAGCGTCTCCTCCAGCCGCTCGAACCGCTCCGCGACGGGCGGGAACGGGATCCCGAGGCCGGCCGCCTCCTCCTCGTTCCAGGCGGCGCCGATGCCCAGCCACGCCCGCCCGCCCGACAGCACGTCGAGCGTGCTGATCGTCTTCGCGAGGACGCCGGGCTGCCGGTAGACGGTGCCCGTGACCAGCGTCAGCAGCTTGACGCGCTCGGTGATCGCGGCCAGGTAGCCCAGCGTCGTGTAGGCCTCCAGCATGTCGTGCTCGGGCGGGCCGACGAACGCGATCTGGAAGAAGTGGTCCATCACGGCCAGTTTGTCGAAGCCGGCCGCGTCGGCGGTCCTCGCGATCTCGGCCAGATCCGCGCCGAGCCGCGCCGGCCCGCCGGGCCAGGTGAAGTCGGGGATCTGAAGTCCAATCCGCATCAGGCGTGGCCCTTCTCCGGGTGGGCGGGCGCCGGAGCGCTCGCCGGTCGGACGCCGAGCGCCCGACCTGCGTGGTCAGGGGTCTGTGCACCGCCGCGCGGCCGCCCACGGCCTGTGCCCGGCGGGTGGTGCTCTCTGCCCGGGCCAGGCCCTGACGGCCCGCGCATGCTCGACGGCGGGCGGGGTATCCCGGCCGGGGCACACCGACCGAGATGCACGACTGCCCACGACCCTATGCCCGCCATGACTATGACGTCGCCGCGCCGATACCTTCGCCGCACCCGCTTCGCCGCGCCAAGCCCCTCGGACCAGGCGCGGCCCGTCAGTCGTGCTGCAGGCCAGGTGCCGAGATCCGAGCCGCGGCCCGGGGCCCAACGGGCGGACGCCTATCCCCCCGGCGGGTTGTCCACGCCAGCCACCCGCCACGCCCCGTACCAGCGACACCCGCCGTCGATGACCGTGAAGCAAACAACGAGAAGCCGACCAGTGACAGAGGTCGTCCAGAACGCATTCAGCACGCTAACTTCGCCCAACGCGCGAACAGGCCATTATCGCCGGGGAAACACCGACCCTCTGGTTCTCGCCGGAATCGGCGACAATTGCCGCATGTCGAGGCCCGCCCGTCACCAGGTCCGGCGATTCAACGACGGGCGGTGTTCCTGGGTCGCCGCGGCCGAGGCACGGGTGTCCGCACGGATCGCGCCGCCCACCGGACGACCACGCGACGTCGGCGCGGGCGACGGCGAGCGCGCGAGGTGATCACCACCGGGCCCCCGTCGCGCCGGTACCGGATGATCCGCGTCGGCCAGCTCCTGCTGCTGGTCGCGGCCGTGACGCTGGCGGCCGCCGGCTTCACCGCGGCGCCCTGGCTCGACGTGATGGCCTGGCCCCTGCGCAACACGTTCAGCCTCGCGGTGGGCCTGCTGTGCGTCCTGCGCGCCGTCCTCATCCGCGGCGACCGGGCGCCCTGGGCGATCCTCGGCGGTGGGTTGCTCCTCTACGGCGCGGCCACGCTCTGCTCGTCCCTCACCGGGTACGTCGTCGAGGGCAAACAGCAGGCCATCCCGCCGTCTGTCATCGACGCCGGCTGGCTGGCGTTCTACCCGGCGTGCTACGCGGCCGTCATCCTGCTGCTGCGCCACCGCCTGCTACGGCTACCCAGGAGCCTGCTGCTCGACGGGCTGATCGGCCTGCTCGGGGTCGCTGCGCTCACCACCGGCCTCGGCGTGGTCATGAAGAGGCGCGAGCCCGAGCTGGGGCTCGGCGACCTGCTCATCGCGCTGGTCTACCCGCTCGCCGACCTGCTGCTCGCGCTGCTGGTGCTCAGCGTGTTCGGCCTGCTCGGCCGCCGCGCCGGGCGGGTGTGGTGGCTGCTCGGCTGCGGCCTGCTGTGCTTCGTCGCGGCGGACACCGCGCTGGCCTCCCAGACGGCGACCGCGGGCGGCTTCTCCCCCGGCGGCCCGTCGGACGTCCTGTGGGCGCTGTCCCAGCTGCTGCTGGCGTTCGCCGCCTGGCAGCGTCAGCCACGCCAGCCTCCGGCCAGGGCCGCGGGCTGGGGCATCATGCTCATCCCGACGGTGCTCGCCCTCACCGCGCTCGGCATTCTGGTGGCCGGGCCGACCGTGCGCCTGCCGCTGGCCGCCGTCCTGCTCGCGGCCTGCACGGTGATCGCCGCGCTCGCGCGGGCGGGCCTCACGTTCGTCGAGATGCAACGGCTGGCCGAGTCCAAGGCGCTGGCACTCACGGATGACCTCACCAGCCTGCCCAACCGGCGCGGGCTGGACGAGAGGCTGCGCGCGGCCATCACCCGCGCGGCCAGCGCGGGGCACTCGCTCGCCCTGCTGCTCCTTGACCTCGACCGGTTCAAGCTCGTCAACGAGTCGCTCGGTCACCCGGTCGGAGACGAGGTGCTCATCGAGGTCGGCGGGCGCATCGCCACGGCGCTGCGCCCCGGGGACGTGCTCGCGCGGCTCGGCGGCGACGAGTTCGCCGTGCTGCTGGAACGGACCGACGGCGTCGGCGCGCACCTGGTCGCCGACCGGGTGCGCGCGGCACTCGAGGGCGACTTCCACGTCGGCACGCTCACGATCCCGGTGGCGGCGAGCATCGGCGCCGCGGTCTACCCCGACCAGGCCGCGGACGCGGACGAGCTGCTGAGGCGCGCCGACATCGCCATGTACGCCGCCAAGAAGCGGCACACCGGCGTGGAGCACTACGACCCGAGGGCCGCCGACGCGTCGCTGATCGAGCTCACCCTGACCGAGGCCCTGCGGGTCGGCATCAGCGGCGACCAGATCGAGGCGCACTTCCAGCCGAAGGTCGAGATCGCCACCGGCCGGATCCGCTCGGTGGAGGCGCTGGCCCGCTGGAACCACCCGGACCGCGGCCTGCTCGCCCCCGACTCGTTCGTGCGGCTCGCCGAGCACGCCGGGCTGATGCGCCCGTTGACCACCGCCGTGCTCGACCAGTCGTGCGCCCAGCTGGCGAGCTGGCGCTCCGCCGGCCTCGACGTCACGGCCGCGGTGAACATCTCCGCGACCGACCTGCTCGACCGGGCCTTCCCCGACCATGTGCTCGGCCTGCTCGCCGCGCACGGCCTTGGCGCCGACGCGCTCGAGCTCGAGCTCACCGAGACCACGCTGATGCTCGACCGCGCCCGTGCCACCGCGGTGCTCACCGAGCTGCACGATCTGGGCGTGCGCATCGCGGTGGACGACTACGGCACCGGCTACTCGACGCTGGCCTACCTGTCCGGCGACTTCCCGGTGGACGTGCTCAAGCTGGACAGGTTCTTCGTCAGCCGGCTGGAGTGCAACGACGTGGCCCGCAAGATCGTCCGGTCGACCGTCGACCTCGCGCACGACCTCGGCCTGCGGGTGGTCGCCGAGGGGGTCGAGACGGAGCGGGGGCTCGCGCTGCTGCGCGAGTTCGGCTGCGACCTGGCCCAGGGGTTCTACGTCGGCGAGCCCGGACCAGCCGAGCTCATCACCGCGAGGCTCACCGCGGCCGCGACGCCCGCCGGGCCTCCCGGCACCGTCGCGGGGCCGTGAGCCTCACCGCTAGGCCAGCCCGACCCGGCCCGAGCTGGTGGGACACGCTGCCGCTGACCGAGGGGCCGCCCGACGCGCCGGTGGCGCTCGGTGGTGGCGCCACCCCGGACGCGCTCATCGGCGCCTACCGGGCCGGCGTGTTCCCCTGGCCGACCGAGGACGAGACCGATGACGACCAGCCCGACGACCGGACAGCCGGGCAGCTGCGCCAGCTCGCGCTCGCGCTGCGCGCGGTGGGCCGCGGGCTCGGGCGTCGGCCCCGGCCGGGCTACCTGCCCTGGTGGTGCCCCGACCCGCGGGCGGTGATCCCGGTCGGCGCGGTGCGCACCACCCGGTCGCTGCGCGGTCGGATCCGGTCCTGCGGATGGACGACCACGATGGACCAGGCCTTCGACGAGGTCGTCAGCCGCTGCCGGCGGGCCGCGCCCGAAATCTGGATCACCGACGAGCTGCGGGCCGGCTACACCCGGCTACACGCGCTCGGCTGGGCGCACAGCCTCGAGGTGTGGGCGGGCGACCAGCTCGCCGGCGGCGCGTTCGGCATCCTGGTCGGCGGGGTCTTCGTCGGCGAGTCGATGTTCCACAGCGAGACCGACGCCTCCAAGGTCGCGCTGGTGGACCTGGACGCCCGGTTCGCCGCCGCGGGCGGCCGGCTGCTCGACGTACAGATCGCCAGCGACCACCTGGGCCGGCTCGGCGCCGTCGAGATCCCACGGGACGACTACCTGGCGACGCTGCGGGCGGTCCGTGACGACGACGTCCGCCTCGTCACCGACCGGCTGCCCGTCGCCCGGCTGCTTCACCCGCCGCCCGCGGATCCGGTCCCACCGGTCGCCTCGCCCCCACCGGCTGTCTAGCCCGGGCTCGGCCCCGGGCTCGTGGCCCGCCCTCGGCGCCCTGTCCCGGCCCGCCGCCGGTACGTATCAGACCGCCGGATCGTCGTCGGAGCCGTCCGCCGGGTTCTCGTCGTCCGCGACCCGGCGCAGCGGGAACCGGTCCGCCGCCGCGGCGATGACGCGCAGCAGCTCCTCGATCTCCTCGTCCGTGTTGACCGCCGTCACCGAGAGCCGGAAGCCGGTCTCGCCACGCGGCACGATCGGGTACGGCACGAGAGTGGCGAGAATGCCCTGCTCGAAAAGGAAGCGCCCGAGAGGCTCGATGAGGTCGGGATCGGCCAGCGGCACCTCGACGATCGGAAACCCGGTCGTGTTCAGCGTGTTCAGGCCGAGCGCGCGGATGCCGTCGAGCACCCGCGCCGTCCGCCGGTACAGCTCGGCTCGCCGTTCGTCGCCGTGGGCGGCATTGAAGCGCAGACCCGCCTGCGCGGTCGCGAGCGAGGCCACCGGCGGCGGGCCTGAATATGTATATGGCCCCGCGGTGATCCGCAGGAAATGCCTGATCTCGGGTGGACAGGCGACGAAGGCCAACAGCGACGAGTAGGCCTTGGAGAAACCGCCGACGAGCACCACCCCGTCGTAGTCGCCGCCGAGGTGTCGGACGATGCCGTTGCCCCGCGATCCGTAGGGCGAGAGCTCGTCGGCCGACCGCTCCCCCAGCACGCCGAAGCCGTGGGCGTCGTCGATGTAGAGCACCGCGTCGTACCGGCGGGCGAGCTCGACCAGCTCCGCGAGCGGCGGACCGTTGCCGGTCATGCTGTTCACCCCGTCGACGCAGATGACGCGGGGGTAGCGGTCGCTCGCCGCGAGCTTGCGGGCGAGGCCAGCCAGGTTCTCCTCCCGGAAGCGTATGACCCGGGCCCCGCGGGCCGCGGCCATCCGGGCGCCCTCGTGGATCGTCTGGTGAGCCCGGAGCTCCAGGAACACCGCGCCGGTCCCGGCGAGCGCTGGCAGCACGGAGATGTGGATGTGGCTGATGGTCGGCAGCAGCAGGGTGTCCTCGGCGCCGAGGAGCTCGGCGAGCTCCGTCTCGATCTCCCCGAACAGCCGCGGGTTACCGACCAGCCGGCACCAGCTGGGATGGGTTCCCCACCGGGCGATGTATTCGGGGACGACCGCGCTGATCTCGGGTTCGAGGTCGAAGCCGAGGTAGTTGCAGGAGGCGAAGTCGATCAGCCAGTGGTCGCCCACCCGGATGCGGCGGCCGTCGATCTCGTCCACGACCGGGTCCCAGAACGGGACGCGGCCACGCAGCCGGTGCATCTCGGCGAGGCCGCCCGGCGGCTGGGCCAGCACCCGGCCGAAGGCCGGTGCGAGCGATCTCCTCATGGTCGGGACCGCCACCGATGCCGGGCCCTCGACTGTGCGCGCGGACACGAACACGATCACCCCCTGCGTGACCACCGGCATGGCCCCGGCGCGGGCATAGATCGTCTCGCGGGTCCGGGCAATACGGGCGATACGAATCTTGTGGCAAATCAGGCTTTACGTATTTCAACGATAGCGAAGGGTACCAATTACGTCTATAGATATCCGTCCGCAGTCTGATCAACGACAGTCCGTCCGATGTCGACGATGCCGCGACCGCGCGAACGCCGAGGTGGGCCAAGGTGGGCGGCCGGCCGCCGACGGCCGACCGCCGGGAAAGACATTCGAACGGTTCGGCGAAGGAGGGCCTACGCTGAGTTCGATCTCACGCCGCGACAGTCCGGGCTGAGGCTGTCAGGGCGGCGGCGAGAACCTCCGGCGGACCGCCTCCGCGGTGACCCTGCCCACCGCATTCGGCGCGCCGGACGGGTGTTAGGGTCCGCCTATGGTTGACTTGGCCCCAGATCCGCTACCGGCCCCGACGGCGCAGACAGCCGAGTCGGCGGCGCCGGGAGCGGCCCGGCCGCGGGCGGCGGCGCTGCCCTCCGTGCCGTACAACGGCTGGGGTCTGCGTCGTTCCTGGACGCTCTTCTCCGAGCACCGCAAGAAGCCCGTGGACCCGCCGCCCAGCTTCTACCGGCTCATCGCCGCGGACTCGGTGCGCCAGCTGTCCCGGTACACCTCGGTCGCCGGCCAGGACGTCCTCGACGTCGGTGGCGGCCCTGGCTACTTCCGGGACGCGTTCCTCGAGGCCGGCGCCCGCTACTGCTGGGTCGAGCCGGACGTCTCGGAGCTCGCGGTCACCGACGTCCCGGGCCGGATCCGGGGCAGCGCGCTCGCGTTGCCGGTCCGGACCGACTCGTTGGACATCTGCTACACGTCGAACGTGCTGGAGCACGTCCCGGACGCCGCGCAGATGTGCTCGGAGCTGGTCCGGGTGACCCGCCCCGGCGGGCTCATCTACCTCAGCTACTGCACCTGGCTGTCCCCGTGGGGCGGCCACGAGACCTCGCCGTGGCACTACCTCGGCGGCAACCGCGCGCTCGCCCGCTACGAGCGGGTCAACGGCGAGCCACCCAAGAACATCTTCGGCGAGACCATGTTCGCCGCGTACGTCGGTGACACCCTCGCGTGGGCTCGCTCCCGGCAGGACGTCGTCGTCATCGACGCCCTGCCGCGGTATCTGCCCGACTGGTCCAAGCCGATCCTGAAGGTGCCCGGCCTGCGCGAGCTCGTCACCTGGAACCTGCTCCTGGTGCTCCGCAAGATCTGACACCGGACGGGCTGACCCCCCGGACCAGGCGGTGGCCCGCCCGGACGAGGCGGTGGCCCGCCGCTACGGCGGGCGGCGGGCCGGAACCGGAACCGGAACCGAAGCACCGGGTCAGGATCCCAGCAGCACCCGTAGGTCCACCCGCATCAGCCACTGGTCCAGCTTGAACGGCGGATAGGGCCACGTGAGGCCGTCCAGCACCATCTGGTTCACGGGCAGCCACAGGATGCGGCGTTTCGCGTCGACGCCGCCGCGCCGCACCCCGACGTACCTGGTCGTCGGCCCCCGCAGCTTCGTCAAGCCCGTGTCGACCGTGGCCTTGATCGAGAACGTCATCTGTTTGCCGGCGCCCTCGGGCCGAACCGCCTGAAGCAGCCCGTCCAGCCCGACCAGCAGGATGGTGTCGGTCGCCGGATCGGTCGTCAGGCTGCGTACCAGGCCGCCGCGGCCGGTTCCCGCCACCAGATACTCGGGCCGGCACTCGATGCCGAAGGACTGGGTCCAGTCACCGGTGGCGGGCGCCCGTAGCACCAGGCTTCGCTCCCGGCCCAGCTTCGGGTACACGGCCATGGGGTCCGCGCGCAGCCCGTCCGCCTTCGTGCGTGCCACGTAGAGGTTCCCGGCCGAGTCGAAACAGGCTGACTCCATCCGGGACCAGTCCTGCACGGCGCGCACCGCGGTGCTCTTCGGGACGATCCGCCCGGCGGTGGCCGAGTAGGAGAACTCCTGGATGGGGAAGGGCTGGAACGTCCCGCCCTCATCCCGGCAGTCGCTGATGAGCACGAACCGCTCGTCGTCGGGCTCGCTGGACGGGTCGGCGACGACCTCGCGCGGGTTGACCACGACCCGGATGCCCACCGGCGACGTCGGCGGATACTGCCACCACGCGCGCAGCCGCCCCGTCAGGTCGAGGACGGCGAGGGCGCCGGACTGGGTGCCGGTCAGCGGGTCTCCGAAGTACTGCGCGACCACGAGGTGACCCGAGCGCGGCAGCCGGGCGACGGAAGCCGGCCCGCGCGCGGACCGCGGCGCGAGGGCACCCGCCATGGGAAAGGCCTGGGCGGCCGTGGGGCTCCCGGTCCGCGTCGCCAGCTCGCCGGCCGTCAGGGACAGCGACCGGTCGTACCGCCAGGTCCTGCTGGGTCCCGGGCGCAGCTGTCCGAAGGTCGGGTACTCCCCCTCGGTCAGGACGTTCCAGCCGTGGAACGGCACGGCCGAGACGAAGACCAACCGCTCGCCGCCCTCGGGATCCGGAACGACGAGCACGTCGCTGACGTCGGCGCCGCCGATGCCCCGCTTCGCCGGGTCCGGGCTGGAGATCGCGGTACGCCCCGCGGTCGAGGGGATCACCAGCCGACTGAACCGGAGCCCGGCCTGGTCGAAGACCGCCAGCTCCATGGTCGACCCGGTCGGCCGGGTCTGGTCGTCCGTGAACGGGGTGGTGCTCATGAAGACCGTGCCATCGGCGGCCACCGTGGTCATGTAGGCGGCCTGGCCGGGGCCGAACCCGAATCCGGGCACGTCGATCGTGACCGCCGGTGCGTGATCGGCCAGCTGGCCGAACGTCCCCGGCGCCCCGTAGACGGTCAGCGGCCCCGACCCGGCCGCCGTCTGCCTCTCGGGGCCCAGCACGCGCACCGCCGCCGTGCCGGCGCCGGCGATCGCGGCTCCGAGACCGGCGGCACCGACGAGCAGCCGGCGGCTGGGGCCGCGCCGGGGCGGCCGCCCACCGCTGGATCCCGGCGCGGCGGACGTCGTCGCCTGCCGCGCGGCCGGGCGCGGTTGAACGCCGTCTGATCGCCGAACCGGATTCACGCCCTGCTCTTCTCGACCGGCTCGACCGGCTCAGTTCTTGCCGGTGCGGGGACGGAAGACCAGCGTGTTCACATAACGGTCACCGGTCTTGCTGATGATTGCGCGCAGGTAGCTCTGCCCAGCGACGTCCGCCATCGCGCGTTGGTGCCCGACGAGGTCGAAGTCCGCCAGCGGCTGCCAGAGGCCGTCCTTCAGATAAATGCCCTCATAGCCCCAGCTGTCGATCAGGCTCAGGGTGTCGGCGGCCGGCGAGTGCCGCTCCTCGACCTCGACGATGAGATTCGGCTTCCAGCGCCGGACGATGCCCTCCGCGCCGCGCAGCGCCGCCAGCTCATGCCCCTCCACGTCGATCTTGACGAGACCGACGTCGGACACGTCGAGACTGTCCAGCCGGATCGTCTCCACCTCGGTCGACCGGCCGAAGTCTCCCTGCTGGTGCAGCGAAGCCCGGCCCTCGGTGCCCTTGCCGCCCGGTGGCAGCCAGAGGGTGGCCGTCCCCGCCTCGTCGGAGGCCGCGGCACCAACCACGGTCACGTTGGGGGGCGCCGTCCGCCGCACGAAGTCGGCGAGCTCCGGGTTGGCCTCGACCGTCACCACCGACTTCGCGGCGCGGGCCAGCCAGTGCGTCCACGGCCCGTACCAGGCGCCGACGTCGAGCGCGGTCTGGTTCGGTCCAACGAACATCTTGACCAGGCCGAGAACGGGTTCGAACCGTCGGTGCGCGTAGGCGACAGTGGTCGCGAAGACCCGGTCCGGGATGCGCTCGGCAAGGGCACTTTTCAGTTCCATGGACAGCTCCGTTTCAAGCGATGAGACAGCCGCTGGCCGAGAACGCCGCCGCGCGCGCCCAGAGCCGATCGTTGTCCGCCAGTGACGGGTGGCCCGTCGCGACTTCCATCATGAAGTGGGGCCGCGGCCCGACAACAGGCCGGATAGGACATCGTCCACAGCGTCCCGGAAAACCTGCGCAAACGCCACGATTCCGGCATGGTCGAACACGGCCAGGTGGTACGCGAAGGTGATGTGCAGCGACTTCTCCCCGCGGGTCACACAGATCATCAGCCCCTGCGGCGGTCCCGCGGTCCCGAGAAAGTACACCGTGACGATCCGCGGGCCGTCCGGACCGACGGCGAGGCCCGCCGGCACCCAACCCAGGTTGCTGACCGTCACGGCCGGCGCGAGCACGACCCGCACCGCGCCGACCGCGGCCCGCAGCACCGTCGTCAGGACGCGGGCGGGAACGACGGCGGCCATCGCCGCGGCGATCGCTCCGGACCGACCCGCCGCGGTCTTCGCGCCCTCGGCCTTCACCCGCGCGCTCTGCTCGAGAACCCGGTACGCGAGCGACGCCGGATCGGCCCGGTCACCCGGGGACGAGGCGATGATCGCCTGGCCGGTGTGGTTCCCGAGCGCCTCGACGGCGCCGGGGCCGGGCGGTGGCACCGAGGCCGGCATCCGCGCCCGGAGCGCCCCGGTACGCCGGCCGTGCCGGGTATTCCAGCGCTCGACCGCGAGATGCGACGCCGCGAGCAGCAGGTCGTTTACGGTCGGCCGCGGACCGGCTGGCACGGACACCACCGGCACGGGCATGATCAACGGATACTGGCCGTATCCAACCGCGCCGGCCGCGCCCGTCGGCACCAGGTGCCGCGCCCGGAGGCCCAGCCGGTCACTCACCCACCGCCGGGCGGCGCGGGCCAGCCCACGCGACCGCCGCGCCGCGCCGCGCCGTTTGGTGGGACTCCTCGGCCCGGTGGCTGTGGTCCTCGCGATGGCTGTGGTTCCGCTGGTGCTCCGTGGCACCGGCGGCGGGTCCGAGGGCGGCGGGGTGGACGGCGACACGGCGCCGAGGATCTCGGTGAACAGCGCCAGCGCGCTGCGTCCGTCCAGCACCAGGTGATGGGCAACCATCGCGACCACATCACCCTCCTGCCGGTGCAGCAGGAGGAACCGCATCGTCGACGGCGCGAGCAGGTCGAAGGGCAGCGAGAACAGCCATTCGACCCTCGGCCAGATCTCGCCGCCCGCCGGCGTCTCCTCGTCGAGCAGGACGGGATGCGGGCCGTCCGGGCGCGACCAGCCGTGCGCCCCGACGGGGTCCGCGAGGGGCGCACCGAGCTCCGGGTGCCGGGCGTACACGACGGCCGCCGCCGCCCGCAGCGACTCGGCGTCCAGCGCCCCGTCCGTCTCGGCCACGACCCCGATCAGCAGCGGGGCCGATCGCCGATCGGACGCAATGATCATCTTCTCGGCGAAGGTGAGCGGGCGGGCGCCGACCGACGGCCGGGCCACCGCCGGCGCCACCGCCGAGACGGGCCGGGACGACCGGCCCGAGACCCGGCTCACCGCGGGTCCCGGCCGCGGCGGTCGAACTCCGCGCCGTCGGTCTCGGCGGGCGGCTCGTGCTCCGCGCCCACCGCCCTTGACCGCGCCCGCTCCGGGAACCAGCTGAACGAGCTATCGGCCACCGGCGATGGTCCCGTCTCCGAGCGGGGCTCACCGTCCTGGTCCAGGTCGTCCGGTGGACCGGACGCCCCCGCGTCGCCGGCTGGCAGGTCGCCGGCTCCGCCGTCCGCCGCCGGTCCCGGCCCGGCCGGAGCCTGGGCACGCGACGCCAGCGCGGCCACGGTCGCGGCGAACGCCACCACGCCGGCGGCCTGCACGTACCAGCTGAACGCGCCCTGGCCGGAGCCCGGCACGGCGTTCGGCCAGGCGGAGACGCCCACCCCGGCAGCGATCATGAATACCAGGGCGGCCCAGCCCAGCACGGCCGGGAGGCGACGGCCGATCAGGACCAGGACCGGGACGAGGAGGGCCACCGGCCCGGCGACGAGGAACACGGCGACGGTGGCGAGCGCGCCGCCGGCGACCACGCCGGGGAGGCGCCCGAGACGCGACACCAGCGGAACCTTCGCCGGGTCGAGGCCGAGCGGGTAACCGTCGGGGTCCACGGACCGCCGAAGCCGCCATCGGGCGGGGACCAGCACCAGCGCGAGCAGGACCAGCAGCAGGCCGCCGCCGGCGACGAGGCTCTTGCGGTAGGTCTGCCCGGGGTTGTTCTCGATCAGGACCGTGCCGCCGGCGCCCGCCGGCACGATCCAGCCCTGCTGCCAGCCGTCGAGACGCACGGGGACCAGGGTCTGACCGTTCAGCGTCGCGGTCCACGAGGAGTTCGCGTTCTCGCGCACGGCCAGCAGCGCCCGCGTCCCGGCACCGATCTCGACGCTGCGGCGCTCGGGCGTCCAGTCGGCGACCGTCGTCGAACGAGCCTTGTCCGCGCTGGTCTTCGCTCCGGTTCCGACGAGCGTCAGCGCCCCCACCAGCAACGGCATCCCCGCGCTGTCGATCGAGACCAGGTGCTGGCCGGCCTGGAACGGGATCGTCCCGTCCGCGGTGCACACGCTCATACGCATGGGCCGGCCCTTGGCCACGTCGGAGAACCTGCCGTCGACCCGGGTCTCATAGCGGGTCCCGTCGACGATCACTCCCGGGCCGTTTCCGCAGGGCAGCGCGAACGGCGTGTCGGAGTCCGGCACCGCGGCGGCCGACGACGTCACCGCCGTCACCTGCCCCAGCACCGTGAAGCTCATCGGCCGCGGCACGTCGAACCGCCGGGAAAGGGCGACCTCCTCGGAGCCACCGAACAGCTGGGTGACGTCCACACCCATCCGGTCGAAGGTGTATGCGACCTGGCCCTCGGCCGCGGTGAACAGCCCGGCGGCGTCCGAGGGGGTCTGGGCATAGTGCTGGACCCGCACCCCTGGCAGGGTCAGCTCGCGGATGCCCGCCCCGTAGGCCCCGGTCCCCGGCCTGGTCACCTGGTCGAACGTGACCCGGAACCAGGTGCTCGGGCCGGCGGGGACGGCGAGCCGCTGCGCCGTTTCGACGGGATCGACCTTCGTGACCACCGAGCCCGCCTGGGTGGTCACCCGGATCGCCCCCACCGCGGGACGCCAGGTGCCTTCCTCCAGCAGTTGCACCTCGAGGTAGGGCAGGGTGGTCGCCCGCGGAAGGGTCACCTCGAGCCAGGCGCCCACGGACCCCTTCTTGGGGTCCGAGATCCAGGAGGTGAAGGGGACGCCGTCGAAGGCCGCGGCCGGCGCGGTGTCCGGCAGGGCCACCAGGCTCGACCCGTAGGAGGACGCCCGGACCTGTATCCCGTCCGCGTAGCCGGCGACCGTCTGGTGGTCGGCACCCGGTACGTCGATCCACTGTTTGGGCGTGGTGGTCCGGCCCGCGGCGTCCTCGTCCGGCCCGAGCAGGTAGGACGTCCCGCCGTGGATGACGCCGTAGTCGGTGTCGCGGCGTTGGAAGGTGTCGGTCACCACCAGCGCCGTGGTGGGCCCGACGATCTCGTCCACGGACGGCGCCAGCGCCTGGGCGGCCGACGGCGCCGCCGTGCCCCCGCCGCCGTTACTGGCCGCCTCGCCGGGCAGCCCGGTGAGATCGCTCGCGAGCACGACGGCCCGGTCGGTGCCCAGGACTCCGTGCGCGGCCAGCTGGACGGTGGACTCGGCGCCGCCCGACACCACCATGGCGGTGTCCGCGGGATACGCGGCGACCTCGGACGCGCCGCCGGGCACGACCCAGACGTCCAGCGCCGGCACCCGCTCGGTCGGCTTGGCCAGGGCCGGGACCAGCCGGTCCTTGGCGCTTGCCCTCGCCCGGACCTGTGGGCCGAACGAGGCCGCCTTGCGCAGTCCCGAGCTGTCCAGGGCCCGGTACACCTGCTCGGTGGACGGCGGGATGTCCCAGTTCTGGTCGTCGAGGTCGTTGCGGATCAGCACCTGGCCGACCCCGGCGCGCGCGAGGGCGACCGCGAGCCCCGGCGCGTCGCCCAGCTCCAGCTGCCGCTCGATGCCGTCCATCCACCTGGTCATCCCGGTGTTGCCCAGCGGGACGAGGGCACGGGACGCCCAGGGCGTGCTGGCCAGCCACGACATCGGCTCGTCGAGGGGCCGCCCCCAGCCGTACTCGCCGAACGGCGCGGCCGGGAGCACCAGGGTGCGTCCCCCGGTGGGGTTGTCCGCGAGCCAGTCCGCCGCCTGCCGCCAGTAGCCGGGAACCTCCTTGAAGGTGCCGGCCTGGAACATCTGGCCTGTGTAGGCCGGCGTCATTCCCGTCACCAGGGCGGCGACAGTGACCACGACGGCACCCACCGACAGCGGACGCAGCCGTCGGCGTCGGCGATCCGGCGCCGGTTCGTCGGCCCCGCGTTCCCGGCGGCGGCCGGTGACCGCGACGTCCAGGGCATGGGCCATCCCCAGGGCCAGCGGCAGGTGCACGACCGGCTGGAACTTGTAGATGTTGCGCAGGAAGGCCAGCTGGTCGGCGAGCAGCACACGCAGCCCGCCCGAGAGCGGGCTGCCCGGCTGCCCCGGGTAGGCCGCGGACACGGCGACGACGCCGACCGCGAGGCTGACCAGCAGGAACCGCCGCGCGGGCAGGTCCCGCCGGGCGAGCCCCCACAGCCCGATGCCGGCCGCGACCGCCGACCCGATGACCGGCACCGGGTCGGTGACGGTCGCCGAGGCCGCCGGCAGCCAGGGGCGCGGGATCCGCAGGTAGGCGAGCCAGTCCGTGGTCCCGCGCAACGCCTCGGCGACCGAGGAGGTCGACGTGGTGGTCGCCGCGGTCTCGGTGAACGGCAGGAAGTTCAGCCCGTACCGGCTCTGGATCACCAGCGTGAGCAGCCACCAGAGGGTCGCGAGAACGACCGAGAGGGTCCACCACGCCCGCAGCGCCCAGGCCCGCCGGGTCCCGCCGGCGAAGACGAGCAGGACGCCGGGGAAGAGCAGGACGCACAGTGTGACGCTGGCGTTGATGCCGCCGGTGCAGAAGACGGCCAGGCCGGACAGCGCCGCGGCGCGGCGCGGCGACAGCCGGCGATCGCGCGCATCGACGCCGTCGGCGGCGGGCGCACCCCCGGAGGCCGCGCCGGGCGGCGGCCCGGCCGACCCGGTGTCGGCGCCGCCGGCCCCGTCCGGTCGCAGCGCCAGCACGAGCGGCAACGTGATCCAGGGCAGCATCGCCGCCCCGGTCAGCGCGACCGACGCGGCGCCGATCTTCCCGATGAACATCGGTGACAGCGCGTACCCGACTCCGGCGATCACCCTGGTCGTCGGCCGGCCGATCCGGAGCGCGTCGGCGAGCCGCACCGCTCCCCAGGCCGCCACCGTCAGGATCAGGGCGAGCCACAGCCGCTGGGTCATCCACGGGGGGAGGTGCAGGACCTTCCCGAGCAGGAAGAACGGCCCCATGGGGAACAGGTAGCCGACGTACTGGTTCGGCAGGAACCCGAAGTCGGCGGACGAGTTCCACAGATGGGTCGCACGCTCCATGAACCGCAACGGATCGAGCGCGACATCCATCTTGGTGTCGGCCACGATCCGCCCGGGCTCCTGCAAAAGGCTCAGCACGACGAAGCCAGCCGTGACGAACAGCAGCGTCAGCCGGGGCGTCCGTTCCCGCTTCCCAGGCGCGCTCACGGCAGCGTCGGGCGCCGGTCCCTCGGCCACGTCCGGCTCGGGGATCTCAAGCTGATCGAGCGACAACAGCTCAGTCGGTCGGTTCGGGATCGCGCGCTCCGTCACATTGGGGGGACATGCGCCAGTCATGCCCTTCTTTTCTTCATACCTCGCGCGGCATCGGCGGCCGCCGCCGGCCGTCGACGTCGCCGCGGCCCCGGACGCCGGCAGGCTCGCCCGGTCCGCCGGTATCGTCCGCCATCCACGCCCAAGCCGGCGTCGACAGGCACGGAAACCTCGTCACAGCAGGCGAAGCTGCTGGCCGGCGGGACGGGGCCGGGGCTCGCGCTGCCCGGGGCGGCCGGAGCGGCGGTCCAGCAAAACCGCGTCCAGGTCGGCCAGGAACGGCGACGGCGCGCGGGCGGCCGTCCGGCGGGCGCCGGAGCCTGCGCCGGTGACATGGCTGAGCACCAGCCGGCCGCGCGCCCTGGTGACACCGACGAAGAACAGCCGCCGCTCCTCAGCCAGCGGCCCGTACGCCGGGTCGCTGGTCGTGCCGTCCGCCGCGCCCTTGACTCCTGTTCCCTTGCTCCCGGCCGTGGCGCGGCCCGGACCGCCCCAGGTGAGCGGGAGCAGGCCGTCCTCGCAACCGACGATGAAGACGAGCCCGAACTCGAGGCCCTTGGCCGCGTGCAGCGTCAGCAGCGAGATCCGGTCGGCACGCGGGTCCAGGGTATCGGCCTCGGTCGCGAGCGAGACCGTGGTCAGGAACCCGGCCAAATCGTCGCCGGCAGCCGCGGCCGCCGGCGCCAGCAGCTCGACGCCGAGCCGGACCTCCGCCTCGGACGCGGCCGCGGCCGGCCGGACCGCCGCGGTTCCCACGGCCAGCATGGTCCCTTCGGCCAGCGCGGTTCCTTCGACTGCCGCGGTTGCTTCGGCCAGCGCGGTCTCTTCGGCGGCTTCGGCGGCTTCGGCCGCGAGCACCGCGGTGAGCGCCGTGCCGCGGCCCGCGGCCCGCTCGGCCGCCCGGGCGGCGGCGTCGCGAAGGGCGGCCGAGACGGAGCGGGCCGGGCCATCGCCGTGCCCACGCAGCTCGGCCAGCAGCGCGGCGACGCCGGGGGCGTCGGCAAGCGGGCCATGAGAACGACGCTGGAACGGGAAGCCACGCTTCGCCAGGGCCGCCATCACCGGCTCGGCCTGGCGCGACGTCCGGTAGAGCACAGCGATGTCGGCGAACGACAGCAGGCTGCCCGCCGAGCCGTCGAGCCCGGAGTCGAGAGCGTGGAACGACGTTCCGCCGAGCGCTTCCTCGATGGTGTCGACGACGGCGAGCGCCTCCTCGGCCTCCGTCGCGCACGCCCGCACGAGTACGGGCTCGCCGCCGGGGCCGGCCCGCCGGCGCGGTTCCGGCCGGCTGCCCGCGTTCTTCGCCCGCGCCGACGCCGCGTCCGGCCCGTCGGGGTGGACCGCGACCAGCGACCGGTCGGGCACGAACGTCGCCGGCGCGATCGCCGAGCGCGCGGCGGCGACGATGGTGGCGGTCGAGCGGTAGTTGCGGGTCAGCGACGCCCGCCGTGCCGTGGGGAAGTCCCGCTCGAAGCGCAGGAAGAAGCCGACGTCGGCGCCGCGGAACGAGTAGATGGCCTGGTCCGGGTCGCCGATGACGCACAGGTTGCCGTCTGGCGGGCAGAGGATCCGCAGCAGCCGGTACTGCGTCTCGTCCACGTCCTGGTACTCGTCGACCCAGACGTGGCGGAACCGCTGCTGGTAGTGCGCCGCCAGCTCAGGCTCGGCCGTCAGCAAGGCGAGCGGCAGCGCCAGCAGATCGTCGAGGTCGACGAGGCCGTGCTCACGCAGGGCGGCGTCGTAGCGCGCCAGGGCGCCGGCCAGCTCATCCCCGCGCACCGGCTCGCCGAGCGCGCGGCGGCGCTTGAGATCACCGATCCGGCGCGCGGCGGCCGCGCGGACCGCCACCGTCGCGTCCCCCAGGGCCTCCGCGAGCAGCTCGGCACGGACCGCCTCGTCGGCCACCTGCACGCCGGGGCCGCGCGCGAGCCGGGCGTGCTGCTCACGGATGACGAGCAGCCCCAGCCCGTGGAACGTGGTGGCGGTGACGCGCTCGGCGTCGGGGCCGAGCATGCCCGCGAGCCGCTCGGCCAGCTCCCCGGCCGCCCGCCGGGTGAACGTCACGGCCAGGCACTCGCCCGCCGGGACGCCTCGCTCCAGCACCCGGTACGCGACGGCGTGCACCAGCGTCCGCGTCTTGCCGGTGCCCGGGCCCGCCAGGATGACCAGCGGGCCGTCCGGGACGGCCGCCGCCGCCCGCTGGTCGGGGTCCAGCCCGTCGAGCACCGACGAGCCTCGCTCGGTGGGTGACGTCTCGGGCCCCACGAGGTCGGTCCGGGTATCCGCCTCCGGCGACCGTTCCTGGCCGGGCGGCGCCACGGCGGACCGCCGCTGGCGCTTCGGCTTCGCGGCGGCCGCCGGCGAGTCCAGGTCGAACAGCGTCGCCGCGTCGCCCGCCAGCTCACCCGGGCCGAACATCCGGATGACGCCGTACTCGCCGTCGAACCCGGCCTCGCGCACCACCTCGCCGCGGCGAAGGCGGCCGACGGCCTCGACCAGCTCGGCGGAGCCGACCTCGCCGATCGCGGCCAGCTCGACGTCGCCGAGGATGCCCAGCTCCGGGCCGAGCCGCTCGACGAGCGCGCCGACCTGGGCGGCGACCGCCTTGCTCTTCGGCCCGACACCAAGGATCTCGCCGACGATCTCCGGCAGCGCGACGAACGAGCGGAACCGCCCCGCCGTGGTGGGAGCCGTGCTGCGCTCGCGGTCCGCGAGCGCGTCGACACGGTGCAGCACGCCGACGGTCAGCGGCTTGCCACAGGCGGGGCAGGCGCCTCCGGTGGCCTTCGTCTCCTCGGGGGTGAACCGCACCCCGCAGGCACGGTGACCATCGTGGTGGTACTTGCCCTCCTCGGGGAAGAACTCGACGGTGCCGGCGTAGCCGTCGCCGGTGCGCAGCGCGTCCCGGACGGCGAAGTAGTCGAGCTCGCAGGACAGCGCCGTCGCCTCGCGGCCGAGCATGGGCGGCGAGTGCGCGTCGGAGTTGCTGACGAGGCGGTAGCGGTCGAGGCCGGAGATCCGCCAGAACATCTCCGGGTCGGCGGACAGGCCGGTCTCCAGCGCGAAGACCTCGTGCGCTAGGTCGCCGTAGCAGTCGTCGACGGCGTCGAAACCGGACTTGGAGCCGAGGACCGCGAACCACGGCGTCCACACGTGCGCCGGCACCAGGTAGCTGGCGGGGTGGGACTGCAGAGTGATCTCCAGCAGGTGCCGGGAGTCGAGGCCGAGGATCGGGCGCCCGTCCGCGGCGAGATTCCCGATCTTGGCGAGCGCGCCGGTGATCCGCCCGGCCGACTCCCGGTCCGGGGCGTAGAGCAGGTGGTGGACCTTGCGGGTCTTGTCGCCCTTCTTGTAGATCGTGGAGATCTCGGTGGAGAGCATGAACCGGGTCGCGGTTCGGCACGACGCCGGCAGCCGCCGCAGCACGTCCCGCTCCAGATCGGGCGTGAGGCGAAACAGCCCTGGCTCGGCCGGCACCAGCTTCTCCTCGAGCTCCCGCGCCCAGGCCGGGTGCGTGAAGTCCCCCGTGCCGACGACGCCGATGCCCTTGCGGGCCGCCCACCAGGCGAGATGCTCCAGGTCGCAGTCCCGGCTGCACGCCCGTGAGTACCGGGAGTGCACATGCAGATCCGCGTAGAACGGGAGCCGCGTCTGCCCACCGCGGGGTCCCGCGCCCGGCCCGTCCATGTCCGGCGGCCCGCCCGTGTCACCATCGGGCGGCCCGTCCATGTCACCCATGTCACCCGTGTCACCCGCCGCGTCCGTCACCCCTGCTCCCGCCACGTCGCTCCAGACCTCC
Source organism: Pseudofrankia saprophytica (assembly GCF_000235425.2). NCBI lineage: Bacteria > Bacillati > Actinomycetota > Actinomycetes > Frankiales > Frankiaceae > Pseudofrankia > Pseudofrankia saprophytica. Next base: position 2,588,319 of record NZ_KI912266.1, on the reverse strand, counting down.
CCGCCCGCCTACCTCCCCGACCGCCGGTCTCGGCTCGCCGACCTCCCAGATCGCCGATCCGGCGGGACTCCGGTCCCGGGCCACCCCAGACCAGCCAGGCGGCGGACATTCTCCCGCGCCGCCGTGACGGCGGCGGTGCCCCCTCGGCCTGAGCCACCCGGGGACGACGGGGCGCGACGCGTTCGCCGAGCCGGTCCGGCCGTCTTGCCCACCGTCCCCCCACCGGCAGCCCGCCGCGCGGTCGCCGCGATCACGTCGCCCGGGGGCGATGGGTGAGCCGCGCGGTAGCCCGCGCGGAAGCGTAGGGGATTATTCGGAGCGTTCGGGCGCGGAGGGGTGATGACGACGGGACCGTCGGGGGATCAGGAGCGGTTCGCCATGCTCACCAACCGGTGCCACCGGCTGGTGCGGTTCCTGCACGAGGTGGCGCTGTCCCAGTCCGACCAGGTGACAGCGGTCGAGGACAACCCTCTGGTGGTGTGGCTCGCGCAGCTGCCGGGCGGCCTGTCGCTGTTCGAGCACGCGACCGCGGGCGAGGTCGCGCTGGAGGCGCCGGCCGCGGCCGTGCTGCCCTCGCCGCCGCCGCTGCCGGACGCGCTGGCCGGCTGGGTGGTGCTGCCCGAGCCGGGCGACGTGCCATCGGACTCGCCGCCGCTGCGCGAGACCAGCCTGCGCTCCCGGGCCGGCTGGCCGGACGGGATCCCGCTGCGGCCGGGCGGCCAGCCGGTGGTCGAGGGCTTCGGTGAGCCGGTCCGGCTCGTCGACCGTCCCGAGGTGCCGCAGGCCTACCAGGACTGGCTGCCCACCTGGCAGATCTGGGCCGCCCGGGCGCGGGCCGACGCGGACCGCCGCGCCCTGCACGGCGTGCTGCACAGCGTGGCCGGCCGGCTCGCGCAGGAAGGCGACGGGCTGGAGCTGGTGCTCGCCACCGGCCTGCTCTCCTGGCGCGCGCCCGACGGCCGGACGCTGCGCCGCCATCTGCTGACCACGAGGCTCGCGGCCGAGGTCGACCCGGTCACCTCGGCGATCCGGCTGCGCGTGCCGGACGGCGTCGCCACCAGGCTCGAGGACGGCCTGCTGAACGGGCTGCCCGTCTTCCACGGCGAGCGCACGAACGCGTTGCACGAGCGGCTGCGCGCCCGCCCGGCCGCGCCGTTCGGCGGCGAGGACGAGCGGCTGCTGCGCGACTGGCTGACGCTCGCCCTCGATGTCGGCCATGACGGGTACTCGGCCGCCTGGCCGCCGCCCGGCCCGCCGACCGACCGGCCACGCGTCGACCTCGCCCCCGCGCTGGTGCTGCGCGCCCGCGGCAGCGCGACGCTGCTCACCTACTACGAGCAGATGCTGGACGCGCTGCGCGGCGAGGGCCGCCCGCCGCTCGGGCTCGTCCAGCTGGTGGAGACGCTGGAGGCCGACGAGCGGCTGGCCTGGCTCGCCGCCGAGGGCGCGACTCCCCCCGGCCGTCTCTCCGAAGACCCACTGTTCCCGCTGCCGGCCAACCCCGAGCAGGCGCACGTCATGGAGCGGCTGCGGCACGACAGCGGCGTGATCGTCGAAGGCCCACCGGGCACCGGCAAGACGCACACCATCGCCAACCTGGTCGCGGCGCTGCTGGCCGAGGGGCAGCGGGTGCTGGTGACCAGCCAGAAGGCGCAGGCGCTGCGGGTGCTGCGCGACAAGCTCCCGGAGTCGCTGCGGCGGCTGTGCGTCTCGCTCGCCGAGGCGGAGGACCCGGGCGCCGCCGACCTGGCGGCGAGCGTGAGCGCGCTCGCCGCTGAGAAGGCCGCCTACCATCCGGACGGCCAGGCACGCCGGATCGACGAGGCCCGCGCTCGCCGCGACGCCGCGATCGCCCGCCGCGACGAGCTCGTGGCGGCCATCCAGGAGGTACGCGCCGCCGAGGCGGTGGGGCACCCGGAGGGCGAGGTCGCTCCCGGCTGGTCGGGGACGCGCGGGGCCATCGCCGCCCGGCTTCGCGGCGAGCGCGCCGAGCACGGCTGGCTCCCACTCCCGGTCCCCCGCGGCCCCGCCGGCGAGCCGCCGCCCGCGCCGCTGGCCGCCGAGGAGGCCACGGAGCTCTGGGCGCTGCTGAGCGCCCCCGCCGCGGCGGCACCCGGTGACGAGACGGCGGTCGACCGCCGGCGCCCGAGCGCGCCCGGCACAGGTACCCCAGGGAAGTCCGCCACGCCGGGCGGCGGCGCGCTGGCCGACGACGCGCTGAAGGACGACGCGCTGGAGGACGACGACATCGGCCTGGGCCCGGTCTCCCTGCCGAGTCCCGAGGCCCTCGGCCGGCTGCTGGAGCGGGAGCGGGCCGCGGCCGCGGAGGCGGACGCCGCCACCAGGGCCGCCGCCGGGTCCGCGGCTGGCGAGGTGGCCGCCGCGCTCGGTGTGCTCGACACCGCGGGCCTGGACCGGCTCACCGCCGCCGTACAGGCCGTCACCCGGGCGCTGGAGGAGGCCCGCCGGACCACCCGGCGCGCACCCTGGATTCCGCGCGCGCTCGACGACGCGCTCGCCGGCCGCGACGGCGCCGTGTGGGGGAAGGTCACCTCGGCGGCGCCGGCGCTCGCCGAGGCGACCGAGGCGCTCGCCACGCTCGGCCTGCATGCCGTCACCCTGCCGGCCGCCGCGTCCCAGGCCCCGGCGGGCACGACCGACCCGACGGGGACACCGGCCGCGCGCATGCTCGCCGCCGCCGAGGCGTTGCGCGGGCACCTGGACCAGGGCGGCAGCCTGCGCCGGATGTTCCGTTCCCGGGTCCAGAAGGACGCGGCCGACCTGCTCGCCGAGGCCACGGTCGACGGTCGCGCGCCCAGCACGCCCGAGCTGTTGGACCTGGTACTCGCCCGGTTGCGCGCCGAGGTCGCGATCGACGCCGCCGCCAGGGCCTGGGCACTGGCGGGGGTCGCCGTCGGCTTCGGGTCCGGCGACGCCCGCGGGCCGGGCGAGACGGCTGGCTCACCCGCTCCGACCGGCGCCGGGGGCCGTCCCGGCCAGCCCGCGGGGCAGGGCGCGCCCGGCGAGCCAGGGGGCGAGATCGTGGCCCCCGAGATCCGGCTCGCCCGGCTCACCGAGGCGCAGGACGCGCTGGCCGTCGTCGTCGCCGTCCTCACCGCCCGTGACCAGGTCCACTCCCTGCTGGCGTCGCTGGGCGCGGAGACCGGTGTGCACCTGGCCGGCCCCGGTCTCGGCAGCGGCCTGGTCGACCTTGGATCGACCGACGCGTTGCGAGCCCTGACCGGGGCTCTGGCGCTCGCCCGGCTGCGCCTGGCCGCGGCCGAGGCCCGGGCGGAGATCGAGCGGCCGCGGGCCGAGGTCGAGGCGGCCGCGACCAGGAGCGGATTCCCCGCGCAGCTGCACCGGCTCGCGGGCGCGCTGGCGGCCCGTGATCTCGCCGAGTACCAGCTGGCGCGCGCCGGGCTGCTGGCCGCGGTCGGTGCCCGGCGGGAGGCCGCCCGCCGCACCGTCCTGCTCGAGCGACTGACCAGCGCCCACCCGGCGCTGGCGGAACAGCTGCTCTCCGCCGCGGCCGCCGTCGGCACGGCCGACCGGCGTGGCGCCTCCGAGCCCGTGGATGACGACGAGTGGCGCCATCGCCTGGCGCGGTTCGAGGCCGCCTGGTCCTGGGGGCTGGCCGCCGGCTGGCTCACGGCCTCCCGGACCGGCCGGGCGACCACCGCCGGCGCGCCTGACCTCGACGCCCAGCTCGACGCCGCCGAGGACGCCGTCGCCGCCACCACGGCCGAGCTCGCCGGCGCCAAGGCCTGGAAGCACTGCCTGGAGCGGATGGGCACCCGGGAGTCGGCCGCGCTGCGGGCCTACGCGGACGCCGTCGCCGGCGGCGGCCGGTTCACCGGCCGGCACGCCGACCGCTACCGGCAGGCCGCCAGGGAGGCGATGGCGATCGCCCAGACAGCCGTGCCCGCCTGGGTCATGCCGATCGCCGACGTGCTCGCCACGATCCCGGCCGTCCGCGACAGCTTCGACGTGGTGATCGTGGACGAGGGCAGCCAGGCCGGTCTGGACAGCCTGTTCCTCCTGTGGCTGGCCCCCCGAGTGATCATCGTCGGGGACGACCGGCAGTGCGCCCCGGCGCCCGCGCCGGTGAGCGCGGCGCGCGCCGGCGCCGGCGCGGAGGGCCCGGTCATCGACGACGATGACCTGGACCCGATGTTCCGCCGCCTCGACGCGTTGCTGCCCGACCTGCCCGGCTGGCTGCGCGTCTCCTTCACTCCCCGGTCGAGCCTGTTCAGCCTGCTGCGGACCCGGTTCGGTGAGGTCATCCGCCTGCGCGAGCATTTCCGCTGCATGCCGGAGATCATCGAGTGGTCGTCGGCGATGTTCTACCGGGACGCACCGCTGGTGCCGCTGCGGCAGTTCGGCGCCGACCGGCTGCCGCCGCTGCGCGCCCGCCACGTGCCGCACGCCTACACCACCGGTGCCGGCGCCGCGCTGCGCAACCCGGCGGAGGCGGAGGCGCTGGTCTCGGAGGTGCTGAGCTGCGCGGCCGACCCACGCTACGACGGGGCCTCGTTCGGCGTCGTCGTCCTGCAGGGCACCGGGCAGGCGGAGCTCCTGCGCTCGCTGCTCGCCGCGCGGATGTCGGCCGCCGAGCAGCAGCGCCGCCGGCTGCGGGTCGGCACGCCCCCGGACTTCCAGGGCGACGAGCGCGACGTGGTGTTCCTCTCGATGGTGGTCACACCGGACACCGCCACCCCGGCGCTGAGGCGGCAGGAGTACCAGCGGCGGTTCAACGTGGCCGCCTCACGCGCCCGCGACCAGATGTGGCTGTTCCACTCGGTCGGCCTCGAGGACCTGCGGCCCGACGACCTTCGGCACAGCCAGCTCGGCTACGTGCTGGACCGCGGCCGTGCCCAGTGGGCGGACGTCGACGAGCCACCACGGCTCGACCAGGTGCCGCCGGACATCCCGCATCCCCGCTTCGACTCGCTGTTCGAGCAGCGTGTCTTCCGCGAGCTCACCGCCGCCGGCTACCGCGTCCTGCCGCAGGTCGAGGTGAACGGCCGGCGCATCGACCTGGTCGTCGCGGGCGGCCGGGCGAGGCTCGCGGTCGAGTGCGACGGCGACGAGGCCGGCACGCCGACGCAGGTCGCCCACGACTTCGCCAGGGAGCGGCAGTTGCGCCGGGCCGGCTGGCCGTTCTGGCGCGTCCGCCAGTCCGACTTCGAAAGCGACCAGGCGGCGGCGCTGGCCAGCCTGTGGCCGCGTCTGTCCGCCGCCGGCATCGGCCCCGCCGGCGGACGGACGGGAACACCCGAAGCGGCCTTCGCCGACCAGCTGGCCGGCCCGGCCGGCGCCGCGCCGAGCGAGCTCGCTCGGCGGTGGTCCCCGATCACGCTGTCCGAGCTCGACGGCCTGGACGACGACCCGGCCTGAGCGCGCCCACCGGACACTCCTCGCCCGGCGGCGGGCCCGGGCGGTCAGCGGCCGGCGGTGGACGGGCTGTCGGGGGCCGGGCGACCGGTCGCCTTGCCCGCGCCGCGCGGCGCGGGCTCGCGACCTGGCTGCCGGACTCCGGCGGCACGGGCCTCGCCATGATCGCGCGACCGCTGGCCGATGACACCCGCGGGCTGGCCGCCGGCCGCGCGGGCTTCGTCATGATCGCGCGACCGTTGGCCGGCACGCGGGGACGGGCGGGACGAGCCGGTGGTGGCCTCCTGCTGGACCGGGATCGCCGGCACGTCGCCGTCCTCGTCCCCGTCCCCGCTCAGGGCATCCGGGGTCACGCCGGCGGGCTCCGGGTCGAGCCTGTCGCCACCAGGTGCGGGGACGACGTGCCCGTCGACAGCTGACTCGTCGGCAATGCGGCCGTCGTCAGCGGACCCGTCGGGAGCGGACCCGTCGACAGCCGCGCCGTCGGCAGCGGACCCGTCGATGGCGGCACCGCCGGCGGCGGGTCCGTCCACGACGGGCCCGTCGGCCGAGCCCTCGGAGGCCGCCACCTCCTGCCCGTCTCCATCCGCGTCCGCGGGGTTGGCTCCGGTGGCGGGTGCCTTGGCGGTCCCGGCGCCCGTGGACGGCCGGCCGCGGCCGCCGCCATGACGGGTGATGGTGTCGCGGGACCCGTTGTCCGGGATCTCGGCGTCGATCGCGGTGTCCAGGTCGAGCCCGTCGTCCTCCTCGTCACCGCTGCCGACCAGCCGGCCGAGCGCGGCACGGGGCAGCCGCGGCCGGGGCGGCGTCTCGCTGAAGTCGGCCCGCCGCAGCCGGCAGTAGGCGGTGTGCACGCCGTTGACGACCTGGCTGATCCCGAAGTCGGCCGCCGCCGTCAGGTAGGCGAGCGCGGCGGCGCGCTCCAGCCCCAGCCGGCTGGAGATGAACAGCACCGCCGAACGGGCGGCCCGCCTGACCGCCTCGGTGACGTCGACGTCCAGCCCCAGCGTGAGCCAGGACGTCTCCGTCTCGACGAACGGCTCCCGCAGCGCGCCGAGCGCCGCCCGCGCGGCCGGCTCCCGCAGGGTGGTGAGCCGGAAGGTCGCCCGCAGCGGTCCCTCCAGCGCGGTCAGCCCGACCTTGCCGTCTCCGGCCGCGTAGTGCGGGTCCCCGACCGCGAACAGCGCCCCGGGCACCTGGACCGGCAGGTAGAGCCGGGCGCCGATTCCCAGCTCCCGGCAGTCCAGCGCCCCGCCGTGCAGCCCGACCGACGTCGACGGGACCGTGACCGCCGCCTCGCCGTCACCCTCGGCGCCGGACTCCGCGCCGGTGTCCACGGCCACCGCCATGATTCCCATGAACGGCGTGAGCGGGAACCGTACCCGCGCGCCGCCGACCGTCGCCGCGTCGAGCGCGCCGAACAGCTTGCCGCGCCGGCGCTCGACCGCGCAGAAGCTGCTGACGGTCCGGAAGCCGTGCCAGTGCCGGGAGTCGGCGTCCTCGTCCGGCGGCGGTCCCTCGGGAAACTCGCCGGCGAGCAGGCCCTGCCCGTGGCGGTTGGAGATGACGCCGTACCGGGCTCTGGGCAGCAGCGACACCACCTCGATCCGCAGCACGTCACCGGGCTCGGCGCCGCGGACGTGCACGGGGCCGGTGACGATGTGCGGGCCGTCGATGCCGAAGCGGTGGGGTATCCCGGACGCCGCGATCGCCCTGGCGTCCTCGAGGACCTCGGCCGAAGTGACGCCGTGGCGGCCGAAGAACGCGTCGGGGTCGCGGCCCTGGTCCTCCAGGATGCCCTCCTGGCTGACCGTGTCGATGGTGACGGTCGAGCCCGTGTCCACGGTCAGCACCGGCCTGGTACGCGCCGTCGGCAGCTCCCCCCAGCGGACCGTCTCCGGGGTGGACGGCAGGTAGTGCTTGCCCTCGACCTTTCCCTTCCCTGGCTGCAGTGCCACCGGCGCCCTACCGTCGCCTGGTCCCGGCCTGCCCGCCGGTGTCCGGCGAGGCGCCGGGTACCTGCCCGGGGTGCGTCCGCGGCCTCGGCGTCGAGGCGTACGCGGCCGGCACCGCCGGGCGATACGGGCGGCAGGGGATGACGAGCGGCACGGCCGTCAGAGTCCCAGCGGGATATGACGGTCAGATGTCAGCGATGTTGCCATCGACGGCATCCCATCATGGCCCTGCCCGTCGAACGTCCAAGGTGCCGCCGGGACGGAACATCGGGAGCCGTCGGCGCCCAGCCCACGGACGCCGCTCGGTACCCGCCGGAGCAGTGCCGATCCCGCGCCAGCGGGACCGCTTGCCCGGCCATCCGGCCGCCGGCCGCGCCTTCCTCGGCCAGCCGCCTCGCCGATCGTGACGCCGCACACGCCCCGCCCGCCGACGGCGTGGTGGCGGCCCGGCGACGGCCCGGCGACGACCCGGCGGCGGCTGAATCGCGCTACCGGCCGTGGCGACCGCGCCGCGACGCCGGACCCGCGAGCCGTCCGTGGTCGACCGTGTGGCCGACCACGGACGGCCGCTCCGGCGCGACGCCACCGTTTCCCGCCCGGATTCGGCGCACACACGTCAAAGGATTCCGGCCGGACGTCGCACACAAAGAAAAACGGCGGCCCGATACCGCGGAAACCGGCGCTATTCGTCGTCCCGATAGACGACGCCCGCGTCCGGCGCCGGACCAGCCAGCCGGCTTGGCCGCGAGCGGGCTGGTCCGCGTACATCCGCGTACCTCCGCGCGCGGATTCACGAAGAACGCCGCATTCGGCGCGAGTGATGTACGCGATTGGCGCAGGACCGGCGACGGACCGCGCGGCTAGAGTGCCGGGCGTGCTCCCCTCCCCACCCGCCCACTTCCGATGACGGGCGTCGTGGCCGATCTCGGCGAGTTCGGCCTGATCAGGGCGATCACGGCCCGCTTTCCCGGCGGCGACGGGTTGCTGATCGGCCCGGGTGACGACGCGGCGCTGCTCGCCGCCCCGGACGGCCGCGTCGTGGCCACCACCGACCTGCTGTTGGAGGGCCGGCACTTCCGCCGCGACTACTCGTCCGGGTACGACGTGGGCCGCAAGGCCGCGGCGCAGAACCTCAGCGATGTCGTGGCGATGGGAGCCCGGCCGACCGGTCTGCTGGTCGGCCTGGCCGCGCCGGGCGACCTCCCGGTCGCCTGGGTGCTGCGGCTCGCCGACGGGCTGCGCGACGAGTGCGCCGAGCTCGGAGCCGTCGTCGCCGGCGGGGACGTGAGCTCGGCCGACCGGGTGATCCTCGCCATCACCGCGCTGGGCGACCTGGGCGGCGCCGAGCCCGTCCAGCGCTCCGGGGCGCGCCCGGGTGACCGGGTCGTGCTCGCCGGCCGCCTGGGCTGGGCTCAGGCCGGCCTGGAGCTGCTGGACACGAGCGCGGGCGACCCCGTCGAGCTCCTGGACGCCCACCGCCGTCCCGCGCCGCCCTACGCCGCCGGCCTGGCGCTGGCGGCCGCGGGCGCGAGCGCGATGTGCGACGTCAGCGACGGCCTGCTGGCCGACGTCGGCCACATCGCCACCGCGTCGGGCGTCCGCGTCGAGCTGCGTTCGGGCGCCTTCGACGTCGCCGAGCCGCTGCGCACGGCCGCCACCCGCCTGGCCGCCGACCCGCTGCGCTGGATCCTGACCGGTGGCGACGACAACGCCTTCGTCGCGTGTCTCCCGCCGACCGTTCCGCTGCCGGCCGGCGTCACCCTGATCGGCGAGGTGTCCGAGGGCTCCGGAGTCCTGGTCGACGGCAGCCCCTACCGGGGGGCGCAGGGCTGGGACCACTACCGACGTCCCTAGAAGACCAGTGTCCCAAAAAAACAAGATCGCGCCCCCGAAGGGGCGCGATCTTGACGAAAAGCACCGGCCCGCCAGGTCGCCTCACGGGGCAATGTCGCTCGTAGCGACGTGTTTTAGGTCCGGGGGCCATGATGCGGACCGGCACGGTCATGCTAACGACGCAGGCCACGAGACTGTTCCCGGCGCCGGACGACGGGGCGAAAGTCCCTACTGTGCGCAATGTCTGTCGCACAGCGTCACTCCGCCACGCCGCCCGGCATCGAGAACGCACAGCGTGGAGACGGCCCGGCGTCGGGACACCGTCAGTCGGCGGGACGGGTGAGGCAGAGCGTGCCGACGGAGTCGACGCGCGCGGTCCAGCCGGGGCGGACCAGGCAGGTGGCCTCGGCGAACTCGACGACGGCCGGGCCGACCACCGTGTCGCCGGGGCCGAGCGCGGCCCGCGCGACCACGTCGACCTCGCGCCAGCCCGCGGCGGCGGTCTCGCGGCCGGGCTCCCCCGCCAGCCGGCCGGGACCAGCCTCGTGGCCGCCCAGCCAGACGCCGCGACGGGTCCGCGCGGCGGCCGGGTCCGCCGGCTCGGCGGCGAGGGCGGGGCGCAGACCGGGGACGGTGGCCACCAGCCGGACGGCGACGACCTCGACGTCCCGGTCGGGCGCCGCATGGCCGTAGCGGCGGACGTGGGTCTCCTCGAAGGCGGCACGCACGGCGGTCGCCAGGGCCACGTTCGCGCCGGCCGGATCGTCAGCGTCGCCGGGCGTGGGTGACCCGGCGGAGACGGTCAGCTCGTGCGCCTGCCCCGCGTAGCGGCAGTCCACCTGCCGTTCCAACAGCAGGCCGTCCTCACCGCCCCCCTCGTCCTCGCCCGCCTCGTCGCCGTCCCTCTCGTCGCCGTCCCTCTCGTCCCCACCGCCGGAGCCCTGGGCCGTGGCCGCCGCCTGGCCGGCGAGCCGGCCGAAGGCGCCGGCGAGGTCCACGTCGCCGAGCCGCCCGCGCAGCGGCGCCGTGTGGTCACGGCGCACGTCCCCCAGCGCGAGCCCCAGCGCGGACAGCACGCCCGCGGCCCTGGGCACCAGCACCGTCGTCATCCCGAGCGCCTCCGCGAGCGCGCAGGCGTGTGTCCCGCCCGCGCCGCCGAACGCGACCAGCGCCAACGTGCGTGGGTCGAGGCCACGCTCGATGGAGACCACCCGCAACGCCCTGGTCATCTCGGCGTCCGCGACGGCGACCACCCCGGCGGCGGCGGCGAGCGCCGAGAGGCCGAGGCGCGCGCCGAGGCGCTCCAGCGCCGCCGCCGCGGCCGGCGCGGACAGGGTGACCGTGCCGCCGAGGCTGGCCCCGTCGCCGAGGTAGCCGAGGACGAGGTCGGCGTCGGTCACCGTCGCCTCGCGCCCGCCTCGCTGGTAGCACGCCGGCCCGGGATCGGCGCCGGCGGAGGCGGGCCCGACCCGCAGCGCGCCGCCCGAGTCGACCCAGGCGATCGAGCCGCCGCCCGCGCTGACGGAGTGCACGTCCACCGCCGGCAGCATGATCGGAACTCCGGCCAGCACCGACTCGGAGGTGGTCAGCGCCCGGCCACCGAGCACCGGCGCGACGTCGGTCGAGGTGCCCCCCATGTCGAACGTCAGCAGGTCACGCACCCCGGACAGACCGGCGACGTAGGCCGCGCCCACCACCCCGCCCGCCGGGCCGGACAGCACGCACGTGGCCGCGTGCGCGGCGGCCTCGGCGAGCCGCGCCACCCCGCCCGAGGACTGCATCACGAGTGGCTCGCCGATTCCCACCGCCGCCAGCCGGCCGCGCAGCCGGGTGAGGTAGGCGGAGAGCTTCGGCGTCAGATAGGCGTCCGCGGTGGCGGTGGCGAACCGCTCGTACTCACGGAAGGCGGGCAGCACCTCGCTGGAGGCGACGACCGTCACCCCGGGTAGCCGGGCCCGCAGGCTCTCGGCCAGCCGCCGCTCGTGCTCCGGCCAGGCGAACGAGAACAGCAGGCAGACGGCGACCGCCTCGAGCCCGTCGACCGCCGCGACCCGCTCGACCACCCGGGCGGTCTCGCCGGCGGTGAGGGCCTCCAGCACCCCGTCCGGTCCGCAGCGCTCGCGCACCGTGAACCGCAGCTCGCGCGGGACCAGCGAGGCGGGCCGGTCCCTGGTCAGGTCGTAGAGCGACGGCCGGTTCTGGCGGCCGATCTCTATGACGTCCCGGAAGCCGTGGGTGGTGACCAGCGCCGTCCGGGCACCCGCCCGTTCCAGCAGCGCGTTGGTCGCGACCGTCGTGCCGTGGGCGAACCGCTCGACCCACCCGGCCCGCTCCCCGGCGCCCGACGGGTCCGGCTGGCCGCCGAGCGCCGCCGCGGCGAGCGCGGCCAGGACGGCTACCGACGGGTCGGCCGGCACGGAGGGCACCTTCGCGAACAGCGTCCGCCCGTCCGGCGCGACGGCGGCGAGGTCGGTGAAGGTGCCGCCGACGTCGATCCCCACCCGGAAGCCCGGCGGCTCCGCCGCGCCCGGCTCGCCCAGCAGCCCAGCCGCCGCGGCGGCTCCCGTACCGTCCCGTCGCTGCGCCACCACGCCGGGCAGCGTCGCACGCCGCCACCGGCACCGGACGCGGGGAGGTCCGACACTTCCGTCGAGCCGGGCGACGGGCCGGCGGGCGGGTCGTGATGCTGGGAAACTCACATCGGCGGCGCCCGCGAGCCAGCGGGTAGCCACTCAACCACGACAGGCGATGCCGTACGCCACCGATGGGGGAGACAACCAGAATGCCGCGCCGTCGATGCCCCGACGGATGCCTCAGGGCAGCCCCGCGACCACGCCTCGCCACCATCGACCACCCCGGCGGGCGCGGTGACGCCGCCGCGAGCGGCGTCATGCTGATATGCCGCAAAGGGCAGCGCCAGGGGCCTTCGGCCCGGCGAGTAGCCTAGACAGGCGGTAGCGGAAGGGCCTTTCGAAGGCCCCTTTCGACAGAAGTGAAGTCTCCACCTGGATAGAGGCGATTGGCCCCGTGACAGCACCGACGGTACCCGCGTCAGGACCTGACTTCGGAACCAACGAGTGGCTGGTGTTCGAGATCTACCAGCAGTACCTCGCGGATCCGGACAGCGTGTCACCCGAATGGCGTGAGTTCCTCTCCGACTATCACCCGAGCGCACCCACCGCGACCGACAACACGGACCCGGAGAGCGCTCGCGCGGTCATCGACACCACGCCAGCCGAGTCACCGACCGCGGCCGCCGGGGCGCCCGCGGCCCAGGCCCCCGCCGCCCCGTCCACTCCTGTCAAGCCCGCCCCCGCG
>NZ_KI912266.1:2550957-2575716 GCF_000235425.2 Pseudofrankia saprophytica | reverse complement strand
GCCGACGCCCGCGCCCGCCGCGAAGGCGGCGGCGCCGAGCGCGCCCCCGGCCTCCCCCTCCGGTTCCGCCGATCGAGCGGGGACGGTGACCCAGACGACGCTGCGGGGAGCCGCGGCCCGGGTCGTCACCAACATGGAGACGTCGCTGCACGTGCCGACGGCGACCTCGGTGCGCGTCGTGCCGGCCAAGCTGATGATCGACAACAGGATCGTCATCAACCGCCACCTGGCCCGCTCCCGTGGCGGCAAGATCTCCTTCACCCACCTCATCGGCTTCGCGATGGTGAAGGCGCTCGTCGACTTCCCGGAGATGAACAACTCCTACGCGGTGGTCGGCGGCAAGCCGGCGCTGGTGACGCCCGAGCACGTCAACCTGGGCCTCGCCATCGACCTCGTCACGGCGAAGGGCCGCCAGCTCGTCGTCGCCGCGGTCAAGGAGGCCGAGGCGATGGACTTCGCCCAGTTCTGGGCCGCGTACGAGGACATCGTGCGCCGCGCCCGGGCGGGCAAGCTCACCACCGACGACTTCACCGGCGTCACGATCAGCCTGACGAACCCGGGCGGCCTCGGCACCGTGCACTCGGTGCCGCGGCTGATGGAGGGCCAGGGCACGATCATCGGCGTCGGCTCGATGGAGTACCCGGCCGAGTTCGCCGGCGCGTCCACCGAGACGCTCGCCCGGATGGCGATCTCCAAGGTCACCACGCTGACCAGCACCTACGACCACCGGATCATCCAGGGCGCCCAGTCGGGCGAGTACCTGCGCCGGGTCCACCAGCTGTTGCTCGGCGAGGACGAGTTCTACGACGAGGTCTTCCGCTCGCTGCGGGTCCCGTACGAGCCGGTCCGCTGGGTCACCGACATCCCGACCAGCCACGAGGGCGATCTCGACCACAGCGCCCGGGTGCAGGAGCTGATCCACGCCTACCGCGTGCGCGGCCACCTGATGGCGGACACGAACCCGCTCGAGTTCACCATCCGCAGCCACCCGGACCTCGACATCCGCAGCCACGGCCTCTCGCTGTGGGACCTCGACCGGGAGTTCCCGGTCGCCGGGTTCGCCGGCCACCGGACCATGACGCTGCGCGACGTGCTCGGGGTGCTGCGCGACTCGTACTGCCGCCGGGTCGGCATCGAGTACATGCACATCCAGGAGCCGGACGAGCGCCAGTGGATCCAGGCCCGGGTCGAGCGCTCCGCGGAGCGGCCGGACCCGGCGGAGCAGCTGCACGTGCTCGATCGGCTCGGCGCCGCCGAGGCGTTCGAGTCCTTCCTGCAGACGAAGTACGTCGGCCAGCGCCGGTTCTCTCTGGAGGGCGCCGAGTCCGCGATCCCGCTGCTCGACGAGGTCCTCTCGCGCGCGGCGAGCATCGGCATGGACGAGGTCGTCATCGGCATGGCGCACCGCGGCCGGCTGAACGTGCTGGCGAACATCGTCGGCAAGTCCTACCGGCAGATCTTCGCCGAGTTCGAGGGCCACCTCGACCCGCAGACCGCGCACGGCTCCGGCGACGTGAAGTACCACCTGGGCGCCGAGGGCGTCTACAGCGGACCCGACGGCAGGCAGGTGCCGGTGTCCGTGGTCGCCAACCCCTCGCACCTGGAGGCGGTCGACCCGGTCCTCGAGGGCGTGGCGCGGGCCAAGCAGGACATCCTGGACAAGGGCCCGGAAGGTTTCACCGTCCTGCCCGTGCTCGTGCACGGCGACGCGGCGTTCGCCGGCCAGGGCGTGGTCGCCGAGACCCTGAACCTCTCGCAGCTGCGTGGCTACCGCACCGGCGGCACCGTGCACCTGGTCATCAACAACCAGGTCGGCTTCACCACCTCGCCGACCTCGGGCCGCTCGTCGGTGTACGCCACCGATGTCGCCCGGATGGTGCAGGCCCCGATCTTCCACGTCAACGGCGACGACCCGGAAGCGTGCGTCCGGGTGGCGACGCTGGCGTTCGCCTACCGGCAGGCGTTCCACAAGGACGTCGTGATCGACATGATCTGCTACCGGCGCCGGGGCCACAACGAGATGGACGAGCCGTCGTTCACCCAACCGCTGATGTACGACGAGATCGCGGCGAAGCGGTCCGTGCGCAAGCTCTACACCGAGGCGCTGATCGGCCGTGGGGACATCACCCGCGACCAGGCCGAGGAGGCGATGAAGAGCTACCGCCTGGAGCTGGAGAAGGCGTTCGCCGAGACGCGCGACGCCACCGGTGACCGGCCGACCCCGCAGCCCCGGATCGTCACCACGGCGGAGGACGCGGCCGCCGCCGCGGCCGTCGGCACGGCGGTGCCGCTGGAGGTCGTCAAGCAGGTCATCGACACCCAGGTGAACCTTCCGGCCGACTTCACCATCCACCCCCGGTTGCGCCCGCAGCTGGAGCGCCGCGCGCAGATGATCGAGACCGGCACGATCGACTGGGCCTGCGCCGAGACGATCGCGCTCGGCAGCCTGCTGCTCGATGGCCGCTCGGTCCGGCTCACCGGCCAGGACAGCCGGCGCGGCACCTTCGGCCAGCGCCACGCCGTGCTGGTCGACCGATACTCCGGCGAGGACCACACGCCGCTGCGGACGCTGCGCCGCGCCGACGGCGGCCAGGTCGGCACCTTCTACGTCCACGACTCGCTGCTGTCCGAATACGCGGCGATGGGCTTCGAGTACGGCTACTCGGTCGCGCGCCTGGACATGGCCGTCCTGTGGGAGGCGCAGTTCGGCGACTTCGCCAACGGCGCCCAGTCGATCATCGACGAGTTCCTCTCGGCCGGCGAGGCCAAGTGGGGCCAGCGCACCGCGCTGACCCTCCTGCTGCCGCACGGCTACGAGGGCCAGGGCCCGGACCACTCGTCCGCCCACATCGAGCGGTTCCTGTCCCTGTGCGCCGACGAGAACATGACGGTGGCGTATCCCTCGTCGGCGGCGAGCTACTTCCACCTGCTGCGCCGCCAGACGCTCTCACCGGTGCGTCGCCCGCTGGTGGTGTTCACGCCGAAGTCGATGCTGCGGCTGAAGGCCGCGACGTCGACCGTGCAGGAGCTGACCTCGGGCTCGTGGCGGCCGGTGATCGACGACGCGACGGTCGCCGACCCGGCGGCCGTGCGCCGGGTGCTGCTCTCGGCCGGGAAGGTGCACTGGGACCTGGCCGAGGCGCGGAACAAGCGGGACGACAAGGGTCAGTTCGCGCTGCTGCGGGTCGAGCAGCTCTACCCGACCCCCGGTGCGGAGGTGGCCGAGGCGCTGCGCCGCTACCCGAACGCGACCGACATCGTCTGGGTCCAGGAGGAGCCGGCGAACCAGGGCGCCTACCCGCACATGGGCCTGCACCTGCCGGAGTTCCTGCCGGCCGGCCTGCGGCTGCGCCGGGTCTCGCGCAAGGCCTCGGCCGCCCCGGCGTCGGGCTCGTCGAAGGTCCACGAGAAGGAGCAGCGCGCCCTCATCGAGGCCGCCTTCGCGGTCTGAGCCGGTCGCCGCGACGGCCGCACGACGGCCGTCGCGGCCTGGCAAGGTCGGCTGGCACAAGGTCGGCTGGCACAGGGTTTGCTGGCACAGAGCCGGGCACCGCAGGGCGAGGCGGCCAAGTCGGCCTCGAGGCGCCTCGGCGGGCGGGCAGGGACGGCCGGGGCGGGTAGCCAGCCGAGGGAAGCGAGCGGGCGATGTACTTCACCGACCGGGGAATCGAGGAGCTGGCCGCGCGCCGCGGCGAGGAGACCGTCACCCTCGAGTGGCTCTCCGACGCCCTGCGCACCTTCGTCGACGAGCACCCCGAGCACGAGGCCGCCATCGAGACCCTCGCCACCTGGCTGGCCCGCCCCGACGACGACCCCGACCTTTAGGACGCGATTCCACCAGTCGGGTAAGAAAAGAAGCGAAACGGACAGTTTCCAACGCTCGAATAGCGCTCGAATAGCGCTCGCGCGCGAGCCGATTTCCACCCCGCTCCGGTTTGTCGTAATTGTCTGCTATGCATGACGGATGCGGGCCTACATCGACGAGTCGTACGAGGCGGGACCGAACGGTCTCTACGTCCTCGCGGCTGTACTCGCCCCTGACGATGACACGATGCTCCGCAACGCGATGCTTGAACTGCGGCAACCCCGCACGCGCCTCAAACTGCACTTTCATGGCGCGGAGCCTGAACGTCAGGCCCGGTATCTGGACACCGTTGGCCGTATGGCCCGGTACAAGCTCGCCATCGTCGTACGACCGTGCAAAAGACCGGAGCGAGCCCGCAGGATGGCGATGATCCGGCTGCTATGGGAGCTGAGAGACAAGGCCGACGCGCTTCTGATCGAGTCACGAGGGTCGCAGAACAAGGACGACGTAGCGCTCCTCAGAGCAACCCAAAAGACGCACGGAACCTTTCGCTACGAGTTTCCACTCGGCCGCGACGAGCCTGTGCTTTGGGCAGCCGACATCCTTGCAAGCGGGATCTTCCACGTTCACCAGCGGAAACAGGCATGGATGCTCGACAGGCTCGGCCACGTAGCCCAGCACCACGTTGAGGTTGACTGATCAAAAAACGCAAACGCCGGGGTCCCGTCGTAAGGCGGGCTCACCCGGCGCCACTTCCGGCAGGTCAACACCTGCCGACGCCACAACTATACCTCGGTATACGGCTCGCGCCGCAAGGCGTCGCCGGGTCAGGGCGAGCCCTCGAAGAGCCACCCGCCCGAAGGAGGCGCAGACACATGGCCAGGCGACCACGGGTGCGCCGAGGTCACGCGGTGGCGGTGACGATGTTCGACGGCGCTCCCCTGCCTGCTCGGTTCGACCCGACGATCCGGAACTCGTACGTGTGGCCGGCGGCCAGTTGCTGGACGGTGTAGCACTGCTCCTTGATCGGGTAGGGCATGGTGGTCCATGCCTCGCCGGCGGTCGTGTCCCGGTACTCCAGCACGTACTCGGCGGCGTCCCTGGCCGCCTGCCAGCACAGCTTGACCGTGCCCTGACCAGGTGCGGCCGTCAGGTCAGTCACCGGACCGGGCAATGACACCCCTGGGTCGATCGAGACCGTCACGGTGTTCGACGGCGCGCCCTTGCCGGCACTGTTCGACCCGACGATCCGGAACTCATATGTATGACCCGCGACCAACTGCTGGACGGTGTAGCACCGCTCCTTGATCGGATAGGGCATCGTGGCCCACGCCTCGCCGGCGGTGACGTCGCGGTGGTCGAAAAGGTAAAGATCCGCGCCTGCCGCCGAATGCCAGCACAACCTGGCGGTCGCCGCCCCGGGTACGGCGGTCAGGCCAGTCACCGCGCCGGGCAGGGGTGGCCCCGCGGTGACGGTGACGGTGTTCGACGGCGCGCCCCGGCCAGCACTGTTCGACCCGAGAACGCGGAACTCGTACGCGTGCCCGGTGAGTAGCTGTTGGACGGTGTAGCACCGCTCCTTGATCGGATAGGGCATCGTGGCCCACGCCTCGCCGGCGGTCACGTCCCGGGACTCCAGCACGTACTCGGCGGCGCCGTCGGCCGGCTGCCAGCACAGCCGCGCGGTTCGGTTGCCGCTGGAACCGGTGAGCCCGGCGACCGCGCCCGGCGGCGCGCCCGGCGGGCTTGGGTCAGCGCTCGGATCAGTGCTCGGTCCGGGCACCGCCCCACCAGCCGTGGTCCTGAGCGCGCTCGGCGATCGCGGCGGCGGCTCGGCGGTGTCGGATGGCCCGCCAGCGTCCACCCGCGCCGCGACCAGACCGGTGGCGGCCGCCGCGAGCGCCGTCGCGAGGATCACGGCGGGCAGCCGCCGGCCACTGAACAGCCAGCCGCGCAGCAGGCCCGCGGCCAGACCGACCTGGGCGGCCACGGCGGCGCTCAGCCGGCCACCAGCGCGTTCGACTTCGGATCCCAGCATAATTACCTCAAACTGTCCAATACCCGGGCAGTCACGAGCTTATTGTCAGCATTGCATTCTCGGCGGGAGCCCGGATCGGTATCCGGCGAGCTCACGGGATGCGACCGGTACTCGGGCTGGACCGTCGACCGGCGGAACTAGGGGGCAAAGCAGACCGTGACCACGGACGTCGACGGGTCGGGCGGCCGCGTGGTTGCCGGCCGGTACCGGCTGCTCGAAAAGCTTGGTTCCGGCACGCATGGCACCGTATGGCGGGCGTTCGACGAGGTTCTAGAGGTACAGGTCGCCGTCAAGGAACTGCGATTGGACAACACGGCCGGCGACGCCGACGACCAGCTCGCGTTCGCCCGGGTCGAACGCGAGGCTCGCATCGTCGCGAAGCTGCGAGATCATCCACATGTCGTCACGGTGCTCGACGTCGTCTCGGATGGTGGCCTGCCATGGATCGTCATGGAACTCGTCGAGTCGAGGTCACTCGCGCAGCTGGTGCGCGCGACCGGCCCGCTGCCGCCGGAAAGGGTCGCGGACATCGGAGTGGCGGTGCTCGCCGCGCTCGTCGCGGCGCATGGCCTGGGAATCACCCACCGGGACGTCAAGCCGGCGAACATTCTGATCGGCACCGGCGGCCGGGTGGTACTGGCCGATTTCGGAGTCGCGTCCCACGACGGGCAGCCGACGATTGCCGGCGGCCCGGTGGGCACCCTCGCCTACATCGCGCCGGAGCAGTTCGCCGGTGTGCGGGGGAAACCGGCCGGCGACCTGTTCTCGCTCGGCGCCACGCTCTACTTCGCCCTCACCGGCGCGTCGCCGTTCAGCCGGTCGACCGAGGCCGCGACCATCGAGGCGGTGCTCCACCACGATCCGGCCCGGCCGGCCGGGCCGGACCGGCTGGTGGACGCCGTGCTCGGGCTGCTGGCGAAGGACCTCGCCGGCCGGATCACGGCGGGCGAGGCGGCCGCCGCCTTCACGGCCGTCGCCGATTCCAGTACCGAGCCAGCGACGGTGACGCGGGCGTGGTCGGCCGGCAGCGGCCCGACGAGTCTCCCCAGGCCCGCGCTCGATCGAGCGGTCGGTGTGTGCCTGCTGGTCCTCACCACGGCGCTCGCGCTCGCTCCGTGGCCGGCCGCTGGCCTCGTCGGCCTCCCCTGGTGGGGCTACTCGGCCGCGGCCGTCATCACGGTGTTCTTCGGCTCCTGGGCGGTCGCCTTCGGCGCCGTCCTGATCCGGCCGTCCGCGCTCAGACGGTGAGGACGAGCTTGCCGAAGACCTCACCCTGAGCGATGCGCTCGAAGGAGGCCCGGGCGTCGGCCAGCGGCCGGACGTCGTCTATCAGCGGCCGCACGCCCGTGCGGTCGAGGAAGTCGACGAGCGCGGCCAGCTCGTCGCGGGTGCCCATCGTCGAGCCGACGATGTTGAGCTGCAGGAAGAACACCCGGTTCAGCTCGGCGGGCGGGTTCGGGCCGCTGGTCGCGCCGGAGCAGACGACCGTGCCGCCCGGGCGCAGCGACTTCAGCGAGTGGCTCCAGGTGGCCGCGCCGACCGTCTCGATGACCGCGTCGACCCTGGCCGGCAGCCGGGCGCCCGACTCGACCGCGACGTCGGCACCCAGCTGCAACGCCCGCTTGCGCTTGGTCTCGTCACGAGAGGTGACGAAGACGGTGTGGCCGGCGGCCTTGGCGAGCAGCAACGCGGCGGTGGCGACGCCGCCGCCAGCGCCCTGGATGAGCAGCTTGCCGCCGTCGGCGGGCAACCCCGACTTGGTGAAGACCATCCGGTAGGCGGTGAGCCAGGCCGTCGGCAGGCAGGCCGCCTCCGCCCAGGAGAGCGACGCGGGCTTGGGCACGAGGTTGCGGGCGGGTACCGCGACCTGCTCGGCCAGCGTGCCGGGGTGCAGCTCCGAGAGCAGCGTCCGCTTCGGGTCCAGGGTCTCGTCACCGCCGCCGGCCGCGGGATCGCCGATCACCGCGTGGACGATGACCTCGGAGCCGTCGGCCGCCACGCCCGCGCCGTCACAGCCCAGGATCATCGGCAGGCGCTCGGCCGGCAGGCCGACGCCGCGCAGGCTGAACAGGTCGTGGTGGTTGAGCGCGGCGGCTCGGATGGAGACGGTCGCCCAGCCGTCCGGCAGCGCCGGCTCCGGCTGCTCTCCGACGGCCAGACCGGCCAGCGGGTCGGACGGGTCGGTCGTCTCAGCGGCGGCGGCAAGCACGGACAAACCGTAGGGCGCCCAGCCGGGCGACGCCACCGGAAGTCCGGTCAACGGGACAACCGGTGTCCGGTACCGGCCGATGCTGGGAGGCTGAGTCGCGGTCTGTCGTTGGATGTGCTGGACTCGTCATCATGGTGGCTCTTGAACCGACGTCGCCCCCGACCGGTCCTGTGGACGCGGGCCTCCCGGCGGCCCAGCCCACGGCGGCATCTGGACGGGGACAGTCGTCGCGCGGTCCGCGGTGGCGTCGCCGCCGGCCGGTGCTCGACCCGGAGCCGCCGACACTGACGTTCACCGACGACGGCCGACCGGTGATCACCGTCACCCCGACCGACTTCGTCGCCTGCTCCTACAAGAGCTGCGGGACGTTGCGCCCCATCGAGGAGGTCACCGCGAAGGCTCCCTGCCCAGGCTGCGGCAGGCGTTAGGCAGGGCTCTGAACGCCCTGCCTAACGCGCCTCCGCCTGGCGGCGGGACACCTATCGGCGGGCCACACCCTCCGCCTTGGCCGCCGCGGCGACCGCGGCGGCGACCGCCGGGGCGACCCGGGTGTCGAACGGGCTCGGGATGATGTGGTCCGGCGCGAGCTCGTCGGCGATCACGTCGGCGAGCGCCCGGGCCGCCGCGAGCTTCATGCCCTCGGTGATCCGGCTGGCCCGCACGTCCAGCGCGCCCCGGAAGACGCCGGGGAAGGCGAGGACGTTGTTGATCTGGTTCGGGAAGTCGCTACGCCCGGTGGCGACGATGCTCGCGTACTTGTGGGCGACCTCCGGCAGGACCTCCGGGTCGGGGTTGGCCATCGCGAAGATGATCGAGCCCGGCGCCATGGTCGCGACGGCTTCCTCGGGGACGGTTCCCGAGGACAGGCCGATGAAGACGTCCGCCCCGGCCAGCGCCTCGTTGATCGAGCCGGTCAGCCCGGTCCTGTTGGTGATGGCCGCGATGTCCGCCTTGACCGACGTGAGGTCGCCCCGGTCCGCGTAGATGATCCCCTTGCGGTCGCCGACCGCGATGTCGCCGATGCCGGCGGCGAGAATGATCCGGGTCACCGCGATGCCGGAGGCACCCGCGCCGGACACGACCACCCGCAGGTCGGACAGCTGCCGGCCGGTGAGCCGGGCGGCGTTCTCCAGCGCGGCGAGCGCGACGATGGCGGTGCCGTGCTGGTCGTCGTGGAAGACCGGGATGTCCAGACGCTCCTGCAGGCGCCGCTCGATCTCGAAGCAGCGGGGCGCGGAGATGTCCTCGAGGTTGATCCCACCGAAGCTCGGCGCCATCCGGGCGACCGTGTCGATGATCTCGTCGGTGTCCTTGGTGTCCAGGCAGATCGGCACCGAGTCGACGCCGGCGAAGTGCTTGAACAGGGCCGCCTTGCCCTCCATGACGGGCATGGCGGCGGCTGGGCCGATGTCACCGAGGCCGAGCACGGCGGTGCCGTCGGTGACCACGGCGACCAGGTTGCCGCGCCAGGTGTAGTCCTCCGCGAGGGCCGGCGTCTCCTCGATCGCCAGGCACACCCGGGCGACGCCCGGGGTGTAGGCGAGCGAGAGGTCGTCGGAGTTCTCCAACGGGGACGTCACTTCGAGCGCGATCTTCCCGCCGCGGTGCAGGGCGAACACCGGGTCGTCGTCCGAGGTCCGCGGGCTCACGGGCACGACGCCCGCGATGGGATTGGAAGGCTGGTCGAGGGTCTGGTGGTCTGCGGTCGCTGTCACGGTAGTGCTCCTGGGTACGGGCGGCCCGGCTGCCTGCGTACGGCCCGGGGTCGTCGAGGGGCTGTTGTCTGCGGTAGTCCGGGGGTCGCCCACCGTGAGAAGTGATGTCGGGCACAGCCCGGCGTCCGGGGGCGGGCGGGCCGTCCCCATGGGCGGAGCTCTCGGCCGCGAGGGAGATGACCTGAGCGGCTTCCCCGCCAGTCTGCCGCGCGGACCAGCGGGAACCCCGGCGGCGAGCGGGGTGAGCCGGCGGGGGTGGGACCGGGGGTCGCCCGGGGCACCTTCAAATATTGCACGTCAGCGTCGGTATGCGGCGGGCGGCCGGCAAGATCCGATCGTTCGACTACATACGACGATCACACCGACGACATCCCATCGAAATGTCTTGCAACGTTACCGAAGCATCCATGTAGCACTACTGACACGTAACCACGCTTGGGTGAAGGCCCAGGACGTGCGCCGCCGTTGTCGCCTGCCCACCCGAATACGGACAGACGGAACGGGCGACCGGCACCCCCAGATCGCTTCGCGATCCGGCCGGGCCCCGGGCCGCGCGCCGTGACGGGGGGTGCATCCAGCGCCAACCAGCCAGCCGGGTGGTCCGCGACCGGGCAGCCGATGAGCGTGCTCACGCCTGCCCGCCAGCCGACCACCAGCCAGGTCAGCGCGCAGGAGCCGTCCGCACCGGGAATCGGCTGGAACTGAGAGGATCGGCATGCGCCTTCGAACACACCGGATCATGGGCGGCGGCCTGGGCCACCGGGCCGCGCGCAGAGCGGTGGCCGCGACCGCGGCGGCCGGCCTGCTCGCCGTCCTCGCCGCCTGTGGCGGTGGTGACGACTCGTCCGACGGTGGCGGCACGACGGCGGCTCCCTCCGCGAACCCCTCCGTCGTGGCCACGCTGCCCGCCAAGTACGCCGGGGGCACCCTCAAGGTGGCCGCCGACGCGTCCTACGCGCCGAACGAGTTCTTCGACACGGACGGCAAGACCGTCATCGGCATGGACGTCGACCTGATCCAGGCTCTCGGCGCGGCGCTCGGTGTCAAGGTCGAGGTCGAGAACGCCGGCTTCGACGACATCATCCCGGGACTCGCCGCCGGCAAGTACGACATCGGCATCTCGTCCTTCACTGACACCAAGGAGCGCGAGGAGGTCGTCGACTTCGTCACGTACTACTCGGCCGGCACCTCGTTCTTCACCAGCGCCGCCAAGCCCGCCACCCTGACCGGGCTGGACGACCTGTGTGGCCTGACCGTCGCGGTGGAGACGGGCACCGTCCAGGCCGACGACGCCGCCGCGCAGGACACGAAGTGCAAGGGCGCGGGCAAGCCGGGCGTAACCGTCCAGGCCTACCCGGACCAGAACCAGGCGAACCTGGCGCTGACCGCCGGCCGGGCGCAGGTGTCGATGGCCGACTCGCCGGTCGCCGACTACCAGGTGAAGCTGTCCGAGGGCAAGCTCAAGTCGGTCGGCACGCCCTACGGCACGGCTCCGTACGGCATCGCGGTGCCGAAGAACTCGGGCCTCGCCGAGCCGCTGCTGGCGGCGCTGAAGGCGGTCATGGCCGACGGCTCCTACCAGAAGACGCTGGAGAAGTGGGGCGTGCAGGAAGGCGCCATCACGGATCCAAAGATCAATGGCGCCGTCAGCTGACAAGGCGCCAGGCGGTGAGCCGGGGGTGCAGGCCCCCGGCTCACCGGCCGTCCCGGTGACCGGGGCCGCCGGCGCCGGCGCACCGACATCCGATGCGATCAAGGCGGTTCCGGTCCGCCACCCGGGACGCTGGGTGGGGGTCGCGGTCCTCGCCCTCCTGGCCGCGATGCTGGTGCACGCTCTGGTCACCAACGAGGCGTTCAACTGGGACCTGGTCTGGAAGTACCTGTTCTCAGAGCAGATCCTGCGCGGCCTGTGGGCGACTCTCTACCTGACGCTCTACGCCATGGCCATCGGCGTGGTCGGCGGGGTGCTGCTCGCCATACTGCGGCTGTCGCCGAACCCGGTCCTGCGCTCGGCCTCCTGGCTGTACACGTGGTTCTTCCGTGGCACGCCGGTGATGATCCAGATTCTGTTCTGGGCGTCGATCGGCGCGCTTTACCCGAGGCTGTCCATCGGCGTCCCGTTCGGCCCCGAGTTCGCCTCCGCCGATTCGAACTCACTCATCCCGCTGCTGGGCGCGGCCATCCTCGGCCTAGGGCTCAACGAGGCGGCGTACATGGCCGAGATCGTGCGTGCCGGCGTCGGCGCCGTCGACACCGGCCAGGCCGAGGCCGCCCAGGCGCTCGGCATGAACCAGGCGCAGACGATGCGCCGGATCGTGCTGCCGCAGGCGATGCGGGTGATCATCCCGCCGACCGGCAACGAGACCATCTCGATGCTCAAGACGACGTCGCTCGTCAGCGTCATCGCCTACACCGAGCTGCTCTACGCCGCCCAGATCATCTACAGCCGCAACTTCCAGACCATCCCGCTGCTGATGGTCGCCGCGATCTGGTACCTGGCGGTCACATCGGTGCTCAGCGTCGGCCAGTACTTCCTGGAACGGCACTACGACCCGGCGGGCCGCAACCGGATGGGGCCCGGCCGTCCCATGCGCCGCGACCAGAGCGGGGTGGTCACGTGACCAGCGAGACATCGGCAGCGGCGGGGAATGGCACGCCGATGGTGCTCGCCGAAAGCATCCGCCGCGCCTTCGGCCACAACGAGGTGCTCCGCGGGATCGACCTGCGGGTCGAGCCGGGCGAGGTGCTCTGCCTGATCGGGCCCTCGGGCTCGGGCAAGACGACCATGCTGCGCTGCATCAACCACCTGGAGAAGATCGACTCGGGCCGGCTGTGGGTGGACGGCGACCTGGTCGGCTACCGGGAGCACCGCGGCCGGCTGCACGAGCTGCGCGAGCGCGAGGTCTGCCGGCGCCGCGCCGACATTGGCATGGTCTTCCAGCGCTTCAACCTGTTTGCCCACATGACGGCGCTGGAGAACATCATGGAGGCGCCGCTGCGGGTACGCCGGGAGAAACGCTCCGAGGTCGAGAAACGGGCCCGCGCCCTGCTGGACCGGGTCGGTCTCGGAAACCGGTGCGAGGCCTACCCGTCCCAGCTCTCGGGCGGGCAGCAGCAGCGGGTCGCGATCGCCCGGGCGCTGGCGATGCGGCCCAAGCTGATGCTGTTCGACGAGCCGACCTCGGCGCTCGACCCCGAGCTCGTCGGCGAGGTGCTCGACATCATGCGGGATCTCGCGGCGGACGGCATGACGATGGTCGTCGTCACCCACGAGATGGGCTTCGCCCGCGAGGCGGCCGACACCGTCGTCTTCATGGACGGCGGCGTCGTCGTCGAGAGCGGCCCGCCCGGCCAGGTGCTGGTCAACCCCCGGCACGAGCGGACCCGGTCGTTCCTGTCGAAGGTCCTGTAGTCACCGGTCCGGGCAGAAGGTTGTTGTTGGTTCGCTCCGGCGACCTCCGCGGAGGCCCAACCACGTTCGCTTCGCTCCGTGGCCGTGCCTCCGCGGAGGCACGGCTCCGCGCCGCACGGTCACCTCTCGCTTGACTGTGCAAGAGATCAGGTCGGGCTGGTGCGGGACCGCTTGGTGGGCAGGGGGGGCACCCGGGATCGACACCGAATGCACATCGCGTTGACCCAAATGCGGAGACGTGAGCGATTCCAACGCGGGCCGTATGCGGGTGCCGTGCCTACGGAGTCACACCATGGCGGAATCGGGTGGGAGACTGCGTACGGATTGCCTGCCGACCCGGTACGGTCCGCAGGCGTGGATGTCACCGAACTGTCCGTACCGGACGCGTGGGTCTTCACCCCCCGCCAGCACACCGACGGCCGCGGCACGTTCCTCGAATGGTTCCGCGTCGACGCGCTCGAGAAGGCCATCGGCCACCCGCTCCGGCTCGCACAGGCCAACCACAGCGTCAGCCGGGCTGGCACGCTGCGGGGCGTGCACTACGCCGACGTGCCGCCCAGCCAGGCGAAGTACGTCACATGTGTGTCCGGCCGGGTGCTGGACTGCGTGGTCGACATCCGCTCCGGCTCGCCGACGTTCGGCCAGTGGGACGCGGTCGTCCTCGACGACGTCGACCGGAAGGGGGTGTACGTGTCCGAGGGCCTCGGACACGTCTTCCTCGCCCTCACCGACGGCGCTCAGGTCTCGTACCTGTGCTCCACCTCGTACAGCCCGGGACGCGAGCACGGCGTGCACCCGCTCGATCCCGATCTCGGCCTGCCCTGGCCAGCCGACGTCACCCCGCTGCTGTCCGACAAGGACGCAGACGCGCCGACCCTGAAGGAGGCGGACGCGGCCGGGCTGCTGCCCCGTTACGCCGACTGCCTGGCCTTCTACGCCGATCTGCGCAGCCAGGCCGGTCGAGGCCAGTAGCGCAGCACCACCCGGCCGAGCACATCGTCGGTCGCGATCATGCCGAACGCGGCGCTGTCGGTACCTATGCCCACGTTGTCCGACCGCAGCCACCAGCCGTCGTCCACGTCGCCGAAGGCGATGCGTTTCACCCCGAGGCCTCGGCCCGCCGGCAGCCGGGCGATCACCACGTCGCCCGGCCGGGGCGCGCGTCTCCACCAGACCAGGCAGGCGTCACCGTCACGCAGCGTCGGCGTCATCGACGCGCCGCGAATGGAGACCGCCCCCACGGGAACCGAAGGCCGCACAAGGGTAGGTTGCCAGAAGGTGGGGACACGGGCCGCCGCCCCCGTACGGTGCCATCGCGGCGGACGGGCACGCGGTCTGTCTCGCGCCGAGGCGCCGCCCGTGCCCCCGACGGACGAATGTGCGAGGAAGGACGGCGGCATGAGCCTGCTGCACCCCACCACCCGGGTGAGCGCGCACTGCGACCTGCCCTGCGGCGTCTACGACCCGGCGCAGGCCCGGATCGAGGCCCAGTCGGTCAAGGCGATCCAGGAGAAGTACCAGGGGAACGAGGACCCGGTGTTCCGTTCCCGGGCGCTGTCCATCAAGGAGGAGCGCGCCGACCTGGTCAAGCACCACCTGTGGGTGCTCTGGACCGACTACTTCAAGCCGAACCACCTGGAGAAGTACCCGCAGCTGCACGACCTGTTCTGGCAGGCCACCAAGGCCGCCGGCGCCGCCGGCGCGAAGGCCTCGGTCGACCCGGCGGACGGCCAGAAGCTGCTCGACAAGATCGACGAGATCGCCAAGATCTTCTGGGAGACCAAGGCCGCGGCCTGATCCCAGGCGCGGCCCCGTCGCCGGCCTCCGGTCACCCGACCGGAGGCCGGCGACGTCCGTTTGGGGCGGGTGGGCTTCGGATGAGGAGGCAGGTCAGTGATTCGTCCCGCCGTACCGGGTGACGTACCGGTCGTGCTGGAGCTGGTGCGGGCGCTCGCGGAGTACGAGCGGGAGCCGGACGCGGTGAGGATGACCGAGGCCGACCTCGCCGCGGCGCTCTTCGGGGAGCCGCCGGCCGCGGCGGCGCTCGTGGCCACGGCGGACGGCGCCGGCGCGGCGCCCGTGGTGGGGTTCGCGATCTACCACGAGACGTTCTCGACCTGGACCGGGCGGACGGGGACGTTCCTCGTCGACCTGTTCGTCGCCCCGGAGCACCGTCGCGGCGGCCACGGACGGGCCCTGCTGGCCGCGCTGGCGGCCGTCGCGCGCGACGGTGGCCACCAGCGCCTGGAGTGGGACGTGCTGGACTGGAACACCTCCGCGCAGGCCTTCTACCGATCGCTCGGCGCCGCTCCCCAGCAGGGCTGGACGACGTGGCGGCTCGACGCCGACGCCATCGCCGCCCTCGCCGGGAGCGCATAGCGGACCGGGGAACACCTCCGCGCCCGGACGCCTTCCATCAAGGGGTCCGGACTTGCGCACCACACCCACCACCCGGGCTGGCGAGATGGCAAACATTTCTGATCACCCGACCTGCGCCATCAGGGCAACGCTGGGTACCGTGGGGACAGCGAGCGGCACGGAGTCGGGCATTGGGCGCGGCCGTGGTGGTCCGGCGCGCGGCGTTGCGCGCCCACCCGGCCCTGGTCGGCGCCACACGGGCCACAGCGGGCCTGGGACCGCTTCCCGGGGCTTTTCCTGGTAGCGCGGGCGGGGCGGACCGGACGCGGAGCTCCTCAGGGCCGTCGGTGGCGTTTGTGGGGAGGCGGCATGCTGGATATGCCATCGATGACCGCCATGACCCGAGGTCACGCTGGCGCGGCTGCGGGTTAGCCGGGCGGTGGCCGGCTGTCGAGCGCCGCAGCCCGTCGCGACGAACCGGCACCGAGGCCGGATGATGTAGGCGGGCGGTTCCACCCGGGAGCCTCGACGCGACCGGACAACACAACCACCTCCAGCGGCGAGGCCCGCCGTTGGAACGACGTAGTCACTGGGGGTAGAACGTGGATCCGACGCCTTCGGCCGGCGGCACGGTGAGCTCCGGCGGTGTCCACGGCGGCGGGCTGCGCGATGTCGTGCAGCTCACCCTCCCGGCCGCGAGCGCGTACCTGACGGTCCTGCGCACCGCGACGGCCTCGCTCGCAGCCCGGCTCGACTTCACCCTCGACGACATCGAGGACCTGCGGATCGCCGTGGACGAGGCGTCCGCGTTGCTGCTGGTCTCGGCCGTTCCCGGCTCGGCGCTGGAGTGCGTGTTCGCGCTCTCGCCCGGCGTCATGCGGGTCACGGTCTCGGTGGACAGCCTGGACGGCGAGCCGCCGTCGAAGGACACGTTCGCCTGGACCGTCCTGGACGCGCTCGCCGGCGAGGTGTCCAGCTCCACCGGGCCTGGCCAGCGGGTGACCATCGAGCTGGCGAAGCGGCAGGGCGCCCGTGCCGACCTCGGCGAGCCGGCCGGCCACGTGCGCAGCCGCAGCGCCGAGTCGACCGAACTTGGCCAGGGCGCGAAGCTCGGTGCCGTGGGGACCTCATGACTTCGCCAGGACGCAATGCCGCCGCGAAGCCTCCGCCGCTGGTCGATGACCAGCCCGCCGGTGGCTTCGGTGGGTCGACCAGCCCGCGCGACCGGGTGCCGGCCCTGAGCCAGCGCGCCGTCGGGCCGGACGAGGTGCTTCCCGACCCGCCCGAGTCCGCCAGCGCGCGGCGGCCGTCGCCCGAGCCCCCGGCCCGCGGCGACGCCGGGGACGCCGGGCTGGCGAGCCAGCCGCAGCCCGGGGCCGGCGAGGACGGCCTCGAGCCCGAGGACGCCGTGACCAACCGCGAGAACACCGGAACCGAGCCACCTGACGTGAACGAGCCCGAGGGCGCGAAGCCCGAAGCCCAGGAGCGGGAAGAGCACCCCCCGGACCGGACCAGCTCCCCCGACCGGGCACGCGCGCGCCTGATGTTCATCCGGCTGGTGGAGCTGCCCGAAGGCGACAGCGAGCGATCGGAGATCCGCGACCAGCTGGTCAGGATGCACCTGCCGCTCGTCGAGTACCTCGCCCGCCGGTTCCGCAACCGCGGCGAACCGCTGGACGACCTGGTCCAGGTCGCGACCATCGGCCTGATCAAGTCGGTCGACCGGTTCGACCCGGAGCGCGGCGTCGAGTTCTCGACCTACGCGACCCCGACGATCGTCGGGGAGATCAAGCGGCACTTCCGGGACAAGGGCTGGGCGATCCGGGTTCCGCGGCGGCTGCAGGAGCTCAAGCTGTCGCTGACGAAGGCGACCTCGGAGCTGTCCCAGTCCCTTGGCCGGTCGCCGACGGTCGCTGAGATCGCCGCCCACCTCCAGATGAGCGAGGAGGAGGTCCTCGAGGGGCTCGAGTCGGCCAACGCCTACTCGGCCGTCTCGCTGGACGCGCCCGACTCCGGCGACGACGAGTCACCGGCCGTCGCGGACACGCTCGGGGTCCAGGACGAGTCGCTGGAGGGCGTCGAGTACCGCGAGTCGCTCAAGCCGCTGTTGGAGAAGCTGCCGCCTCGGGAGAAGCGCATCCTGCTGCTGCGGTTCTTCGGGAACATGACCCAGTCCCAGATCGCCACCGAGCTGGGGATCTCCCAGATGCACGTGTCGCGCCTGCTCGCGCGCACGCTGGCCCAGCTGCGCCGCGGTCTCCTCGAGGACGGCTAGCGACAGCTCCGGCGAGAACCCCCTGAAACCCGGGTATCACGCGCCGGGCAGTCTTGGAAGATCAGGCCTCGGGATCGCCGTCGGGCGGGCGGTGCAGACCCGTGGCCACCAGCGCGACGAGGATCGCCACGGCCACCACCAGTAGCGGTACGCCGTAGCCGTAGAGACCATTCTGGATCATCGCGGCGCCGACCGGCACGCACAGCAGCTGGATGACGATGACCGGGGACTTCGTCGCCGCGCGGTTGACCACCAGGGTCCGGGCGAGCACCACCACCACGAGCCCGCACACGAGCGACAGCACACCGCCGAACTCCGCGCGAGCGAGGTCGTCGACGCCGCGCCCAAAGCCCCGTACCACCTGGAGGACGCCGAGGCCGACGAGCAGCAGGCCCTCGGCCGCGACCAGCGCGGCCGCCAGCGTCAGCGGGCGCGGAGCCGCCGTCAGCGCGGCAGCCGTCTCGCGCGCCCAGGCTCCGGGTCGAGTACCCGGGGTCTCGCCACTTCCCATGCCGTTGACCTTACGGGGCCGTCTCCCGACTGATTCCGGTCACGTCCCCGCGGTTGGCCCCGGGTGGCGGGACGGGCGCAGCACGGCTGTTACGCCGCTCCGTTGCTGTCAGGTGACGCAGACACGTCTACCAGGCAACCGCGCGTGCCACAGCCGGCCTTGACGACATTCCCATACTTCATTGTCATTGTGAGACATTCCGCATGCCGACGCCGGAAAGCGGCGCGGTACTACCGTGGTGGGCATGCGAGGGCTCCTGGTCGTCAATCCAGCGGCGACGACGACCACGGAACGGGTCCGGGATGTCCTCGTCACGGCCCTGTCCGCCGACGTCGCGGTCGAGACCGTCATCACCAAGGGGCGCGGGCACGCGGCCGAGCTCGGTCAGCGAGCCGCTGAGACCGGCATCGACGTGGTGATCGCGCTCGGCGGCGACGGCACGGTGAACGAGGTCGTCAACGGCCTGCTCCACGCCGGCCCGCGGCCGGACACGCCGGCGCTCGCCGTCGTTCCCGGTGGCAGCACCAACGTGTTCGCCAGGGCACTCGGCTACTCCGCCTCCCCCGTCGAGGCGACCGGGGAGCTGCTGGCCAACCTGCGCGACGGCGAGAGCCGCGTGGTCGGCCTCGGCCACGCCCGGTGGGCCGACGAGGCACGCTGGTTCACGTTCTGCGCGGGGATGGGGCTGGACGCGGAGGTCGTCGGCCGGGTCGAGCGCAAGCGCTCGGGCGGTCGGCCGAACAGCGCGGGGCTCTTCCTGCGCAGCGCGGTGGCCCGGTACAGCCGCGGCATCGGCCGCGGCCGCCACGGCGTCACCCTCGACCTCGAGGCCAGCCCGGACAGGCGCTCGGCTGTCGCTGAAGCCCAGGACGGTGCCGAGGACGGCACGGCCACACCGGATCGCGAGGTGACGGTCGCCATCGTCTGCAACGCCGTCCCGTGGACCTACCTGGGCGGCCTCCCGGTCCGCGCCTGCCCGGACGCGTCGTTCGACACCGGGCTGGACCTGCTGGCGCTGCGCAAGGCACGCCTGTCCAGCCTGCTGCGCACCACCGGTCAGATGCTCGCCGGCGACCGCGGCCCACACGGCCGCAACGTGATCCTGGAGCACGACCTCACCAGGATCCGGATGACCTCCACGCCCGCCGCCCCGTTCCAGATGGACGGCGAGTACCTCGGCGAGCACACCGAGGTCGAGCTGACCGCCCACCCCAGGGCCCTGCGCGTCATCGCTGCATAGCTGGTTCGCTCCGTGCGGGCACGGCGCTCCGGCCCCTTGCTCGCTTCGCTCCCAAGGGACCTCCGCGCCGTGTCCTCCTCCGCTCACGGGCGCTCCGGCGACCTCGCTGCGGCCCGGCCCACGTCGCTTCGCTCGTGGGCCGGGCCTCCGCGAGGCGCGCCTCCGCGCCGCACGGTCACCTGGCGCCGAACGTCACCAAACCAAGGACCAGGCCCGAGCCAAAACCAGAACCTTGCCAGGGGCACGTCGCTTCGCTCGTGGACGGGGCTCCGCGCCGCGCGGTTACGGCTCGTTTGATGGTTGCGGGAAACCGGGCGGGGTTGTCATGAGTTCGCGGTCAGGGGCGATGGTGGGTGGCGCGCAGGGTGCGGACGATGTCGGCGGGGGCGTCGCAGATGATGCCGTCGACGCCTGTGTCGCGCAGTCGTAGCGCCGCCCGTTCGCTGGTCACGGTCCAGGTGACCAGGCGGATCCCGGCGGCGTGGGCGCGCTCGGCGGCGTCGGCGGCGGCGAGCACGGCCGAGGTGTGGGCATGCAGTTCCGCGTGCCCGGCGGAGCGGACGTAGGAGAGCCCGCCGTTCACCGACATCCGCGGCATGGTCAGGAACGCCGTGCGCACCCCCGCGCCGCTGCCCCGCACATGCTCGATCGCGAACCAGTCGAACGACGACACGGTCACCCCCGTGTCGGGCCCCGTCAGCCCGCGGGCGCCCAGCAGCTCGACCAGCGTCTGCGCGGACCGCTCCCGGGGCGCGTCGAAGTCCGGCTGGCCGGGCTGGTTCTTGATCTCGATGACGATCCGTCCTCGGCCACCCCAGGCGTCCAGCACGTCATGCAGCGTCGGTATGCCCCTCGTCACCAGCTCGGCCGTGGAGCGACGGATCACCGCCCGGCCCCC
The DNA here is from genome assembly GCF_000235425.2 of Pseudofrankia saprophytica. Classification (NCBI taxonomy): domain Bacteria; kingdom Bacillati; phylum Actinomycetota; class Actinomycetes; order Frankiales; family Frankiaceae; genus Pseudofrankia; species Pseudofrankia saprophytica. The sequence goes on along the minus strand of NZ_KI912266.1, from coordinate 2,555,255 downwards.
GAGCCGGGGCAACCGCGCGTCGTGCACGCAGACGAGGTCGCCGTCGGCCGTGCGCCGGATGTCGACCTCGATGCCGTCCGCGCCGGCCGCTAACGCCGCATCGACCGCCGCGGCCGTATTCTCGGGCCCAGGGTTCCGGCTGCCGCGATGCCCCAGTACCTCCATGCGGCCTCCCCACGATCCGCCACCAGACCACGTCCCGGAGCCATCCTGCACCGGACGCGCCGCTTCTGCTCAGTAGGCAGATCGGTGGAGACCGCCACATCTCGCCGCCGCGCCGACCGCCCTCCCTCGGCCATCCGGCCCGGATCCCGGTCGGGCACCGGATCGATCGGGGATCGGGGATCGGGACGGGACGGACGCCCGCCTCGGCCGACGAGGCCGACGAGGCCGACGAGGCCGACGAGGCCGACGAGAGCACGTCGGTACCGCGATCCGGGCGGTGGGACGAAATGCCTAGTTGGCATGGTGGATCCGCGGGGGACAGGGCATGGCCTGGACGGACTATCCGGACAACACCCCGCTCATGGAGCCAACTGCCCATGGCCACCAGGCATCCAGACACCCTGGGCTAGTCATCCGGAGCGCAGCCGATCGTGGTCCGTCCGTGTCCTTAACGGACAAGTGCAGGCCAGAGATGGTGTGAACGCGGTTGCAGGTTCTTGCGCCCCTGCCGGTTCCGGTGGGAGGGTGGCGAATGTCCGAGGTGGATGGACCACATACACCCGGGCGCACTCCTGCACGCAGTTGACTAGACGACACCGGGGTCGCGACGAGAACGGGGCTCGCCGCGTGTCACGTCTCGACGTGACGCAACCTCGGGCGCCAGTCGAGCGTCTCCTGTGCAGTGTCGCCCGCTACGACAGAGGGAGTAGGACGCATGGACTGGCGCCACAGAGCGCTCTGCCGTGACGAGGACCCCGAGCTTTTCTTCCCCATCGGGACCACCGGGCCTGCTGAGCGCCAGATCGACGAAGCCAAAGCCGTATGCCGACGTTGCGCCGTTACCTCCGACTGCCTGAACTGGGCGTTGGAGACCGGCCAGGACGCTGGCGTCTGGGGTGGCCTGAGCGAGGACGAGCGGCGTGCCCTGAAGCGCCAGGTGCTCCGGGTCCGCACCGCCTGATCACCGGCGGCATCCTCGGCCAAGGACCGGCCTCCGGTCCGCCCAGCGCCGGGAACGCACACCAGCTGCGCCTGGGGGGTCAACTCCCCCCGTGAGTTCGGGCCACGCTCGACGCACGGGTCCACAGGCCAGCCGCCGACAACGCCAGAACCTGGCCACATAACGCAGGAATCGCTGGCCGGCACCACGCGCGGCTCAGCGGTAGTTGCATCCGTGCCCATGTCACGCAGCGCAACCAGTCGGTGCGCTTCTGACCACGGCACTCTCGGCCGTTCTGTCCACATGGCCGCCGTTTCCAACCGGCGCGCCACGGACGGAGCGGCCGATGCCATTTTGAGGGCTTGGAGCGCCCCCAAACCTGGAAGGGACGTCCGGTCGGCGGAACCGGAGCGGCACGCAACGTGAGCGCTCGACGCGCGCTCGCTGACGGCACACTCCACGAGCGGGGTGATACCCCGCCTCCAACGCCCCAAACACTCAAGCCGAAGAAATTGGGATCGAGAGCAACGCCTCGGTCCCGCGCTCGGCACCGGCCTGCAGGCGGATGGTGCCCTGCATCTCCCCGAGCACGAGCTGACGGACGATCTGCAGGCCGAGCCGCGGCGAATGCTCCAGCTGGAAGTCGTTCGGCAGCCCGGCGCCGTCGTCGGCGACCACGACATCGAGCCGGCTGGCCGTACGCCCCACCCGGATCTCGATCGAGCCCGCCGACCCCTCGAACGCATGTTCGACAGCATTCTGCAAAAGCTCGGACAGGACAAGGGCCAGCGGCGTGGCGAGCGCGCCCGAGAGCATCCCGAACGAGCCCACCCGCCGGGTCGTCGCCCGCGTCCCAGTGGTCGCGAGATCGACCGTGACCGAGGTGATCTGGTCGGCGATCTCGTCGAACGGGACCGACTCACCCAGCGTCTGCGAGAGCGTCTCATGCACCAGTGCGATCGACGTCACACGGCGGACCGACTCCCGCAGCGCGTCCCTGGCCTCGTCGACCTTCGTGCGGCGCATCTGCAGCCGCAGCAGCGCCGCCACCGTCTGCAGGTTGTTCTTCACCCGATGGTGGATCTCCCGGATGGTCGCGTCCTTGCTCAGCAGCTGCGCCTCCCGGCGGCGCAGCTCGGAGACGTCCCGCACCAGGACCAGGACCTCCCTGGTCTGGCCCGGGAAGAGCGGAATCGCGCGCAGCAGCACCACGGTGCTACCGACCGCGAGCTCGACCTCCACGGGCCGGCGCCGGCCGATCGCGTGCCACACCGCGGGCGTCGTCGCCGGCAGGTTGAGCGCCCGGTGCACCGAGCGCAGGTCCTCACCGGTGACGTTGCCGGTGTAGCCGAGCCGCCGGTAGGCCGACAGCGCGTTCGGGCTCGCGAAGATGACCTTGCCGGCGCCGTCGAGGCGGACCATCCCGTCACCCACCCGGGGTGCCTCCGGGAGCTCGGCGGAGCTGCCCCGGAACGGGAACAGCCCCTCCGCGACCATCAGCGCCAGGTTGTTGGCGCACTGCAGGTAGGCGGACTCCAACGCGCTCGGGGTGCGGGTGGTCGCGAGGTTGGTGTCCCTGGCCAGCACGGCGATGATCCGGTCACCGTGCCGCACCGGGATGGCCTCGGTGCGCACCGGCACGCCGCCGTCCCACTCGGGCTCGCCCTCCCGGGCGATCCGGTGTTCCCGCCACGCGTTGCGCACCACCCAGCGGTTGATGACGACGCTGCCGACCTCGTCGTTGTGATAGGCCGTAGGGCCGGTGGTCGGGCGCACCTGGGCCACGACGAGGAACTCCGTGTTGCCGCCCTTGACCGCCCGCTGGCTCGAGGTACGGCTGGGAACCAGCAGGAGCAGGTCCGCGAAGGAGAGATCAGCCAGCAAGGCCCAATCGGCGACGAGCGCGTGGAGCTGGTCGATGTCGTCGTCGTTCAGGTCGGTGCTCGCGCGCAGCATGTCGGCGAGGGTTCCCACGGCAGGCAGACTGCCAGAAGATCCCGCCTGCTGAACAATCACGGTGCCCGAACGATCTCCCGGCCGCCGCCGGCGCGCCCACGCTCGCCCCGCCCGGTTCCAGGCCCACGGCGTGTCCCGCACCCGCGCATCCAGGGCAAAGAGAGAACTTCCGTCGACCGCGGATCTTCGACACCGCCGTCGCCGAGGCCGAGGACGACGCTGTGGCCCCTCTGACACCCGGCCCGCGACCAGGACTCGACGCTGGGCCGCCGTACAAGGCCCTTAGGCGATTCCTGGCTCACAGCGCCAAGGGTCCTGGCCCTGGTGGCGTCATACAGTCGCGACGTGACCGTGGACCAGCGACTTTCCGCCCCGCCCGCCCCGCTCGCCTGGCTGGACGCGAACGCCCGGGCCCGCCGCGAGGCCGGGCTACGCCGGTCGGTACGGCCCCGGCCCGCGCTGGACGACCAGGTTCGCGTCGACCTGGCCGGCAACGACTACCTGGGCCTGTCCCGGCACCCGGCCGTGATCGAGGCCGGCGTCGAGGCGCTGCGGGTCTGGGGCGCGGGCTCCACCGGCAGCCGGCTGGTGACCGGCTCGACGGCGCTGCACGCCGAGCTGGAGGACGCGCTCACCGCGCACACCGGGTTCGCGGCGGCACTGGTCTTCGCCTCCGGATACGCCGCGAACCTCGGCGTCGTCACGGCGCTGGTCGGCGCCGGCGACCTCATCGTCTCCGACGAGCGCAACCACGCCTCGATCGTCGACGCCTGCCGGTTGTCCCGTGCCGACGTCGCGATCGTGCCGCACGTGGACGTCGCCGCCGTCGACAACGCCCTCGCGCACCGCCGGTACCGCCGGGCCCTCGTCGTCACCGACTCGGTCTTCTCCGCCGACGGCGACCTCGCCCCTCTGGCCGAGCTGCACCAGGTCACCCGCCGCCGCGGTGCGGTGCTGCTGCTGGACGAGGCGCACGCCCTCGGTGTCGTCGGCCCGGGCGGGCGGGGGGCGGCCGCCGCGGCGGGCCTCGCCGGCGAGCCGGACGTCATCGCCACCGTCACGATGTCCAAGTCCCTGGGCAGCCAGGGCGGGGCCGTGCTGGGGCCGGTCGAGGTGCGCGACCACCTGATCGACACGGCCCGCACCTTCATCTTCGACACCGGCCTCGCGCCGGCGGCGGCCGGCGCCGCGCTCGGCGCCCTGCGGCTCCTGGTCGCCGACCCGGGCCTGGCCACCC
>NZ_KI912266.1:2476304-2550857 GCF_000235425.2 Pseudofrankia saprophytica | reverse complement strand
AGCGGGCGGTCGCGGCCGCCGCGGCCTGCCGGGAGCGGGGCGTGGCCGTCGGCTGTTTCCGTCCTCCGACGGTGCCGCCGGGGACGAGCCGGCTGCGGCTGTCCGCGCGCGCCGACCTCACCGACGACGACGTGGCCCTGTTCGCGGCCGCGCTGGCCGGGGCGCTGCGGGCCGCCGACGGTGCCGGCAGGCCGGCGACCGGGACATGAGCATCCTCGTCGTCACCGGCACGGGCACGGAGGTCGGCAAGACGGTCGTCACGGCGGCGGTGGCCACCCTGGCGGCCGGCCGGGGCGCGCCGGTGGCGGTGGTCAAGCCGGCGCAGACGGGCGTCGCACCGGGCGAGCTCGGCGACGCCGACCTGGTCCGCGACCTCACGGGCATCAACGACGTGCACGAGCTCGCCCGCTACCCGGAGCCGCTCGCCCCGGCGACCGCGGCCCGGCGCGCGGGGCTGCCCGCCCTCGACCTGGTCGCCGTGGCCGACACGGTGACCAAGCTGGCGGCCGATCGCCGGCTCGTGCTCGTGGAAGGAGCGGGCGGGCTGCTGGTCCGCTACGACGACGACGGCCGCACGCTCGCCGACCTGGCCCGACTGCTCCGGGCGCCGGTGCTCGTGGTCACCCGCCCGGCGCTGGGCACCCTGAGCGACACTGCCCTCACGCTGGAGGCACTGGCGCACCGGGGTCTGGAGCCGGCCGGCGTGGTCATCGGCAGCTGGCCGGCGGACCCGGGCCTCGCCGAGCGGGCCAACCTCACCGATCTCGAGGCGGTCGCCGGCCGGCCGCTCGCCGGCGCGCTCCCGGCCGGAGCCGGCCTGCTCGGCCGGGCGGAGTTCCGCGAGGTCGCCCTACGCTCACTGGCTCCGTCCCTCGGCGGCACGTTCGACTCCGCCGCCTTTCGCGCCGGCGTGCCAGATACCACGTCCGCCAGACGCGCGCCGCGGGCGGGCCGGGTTCGACAATGAGCGGGCTGGCGGGGACGAACACGACGACGCCAGCTCACCCGACGGCCCCGATGCTCGCAACGGGCTTCCAGGCGCGCGAGGCTTCGCTGTCGCCGCGCACCCCGCAGCCATGGACTCGATGATGACGCCACTGTCCCCGATGCCGGTTTCGGCGGCTGGAGCGAACGAAGTGACCCCTCCCGTGACCACCATCAGTCCGGCAGCCCTGCCGCCGGCCGCCGCAGAGCTGCTCGCCACCGCCCGCCAGCAGGTCCTCGTGGCGGGCCGAGGCCTGGACGAGCGGCAGGTGCTGGCCGTCCTGGAGCTGCCGGACGAGGCGCTGCCCGAGCTGCTCGCGCTCGCGCACGAGGTGCGGATGCACTGGTGCGGCCCCGAGGTCGAGGTGGAGGGCATCGTCAGCCTGAAGACCGGTGGCTGCCCGGAGGACTGCCACTTCTGCTCGCAGTCCGGGAAGTTCGACTCGCCGGTCCGCTCGGCCTGGCTGGACGTGCCGAGCCTGGTCGAGGCGGCCAAGGCGACGGCGGCGACGGGCGCGACCGAGTTCTGCATCGTCGCGGCGGTGCGCGGGCCGGACGCCCGCCTGATGGCCCAGGTCCGCGAGGGCGTCGCCGCGATCCGCGCGGCCGTCGACATCAACGTCGCCTGCTCGCTGGGCATGCTCACCCAGGAACAGGTCGACGAGCTCACCGCCATGGGCGTGCACCGCTACAACCACAACCTCGAGACGGCCCGCTCGCACTTCCCGAACGTGGTCACCACGCACAGCTGGGAGGAGCGGCTAAACACCTGCCAGATGGTGCGCGCGGCCGGGATGGAGCTGTGCTGCGGCGCGATCCTCGGCGTCGGCGAGAGCCTCGCCCAGCGCGCGGAGCTCGCTGTGCAGCTGGCGGCGCTGGAGCCGGACGAGGTGCCGTTGAACTTCCTCAACCCGCGGCCGGGCACGCCGTTCGGTGACCTGCCCCCGGTCGAGCCGCGCGAGGCGCTGCGCACGATCGCGGCCTTCCGGCTGGCGCTGCCGCGCACGATCCTGCGTTACGCGGGCGGCCGGGAGATCACCCTCGGCGACCTTGCCGACAGGGGCATGCTGGGCGGGATCAACGCCGTCATCGTCGGCAACTACCTGACGACGCTCGGGCAGTCCCCCGACGTCGACCTCGCCATGCTCGACCGCCTGTCGATGCCGATCAAGTCGCTGCAGGCGACGCTGTGACACGCAGGCGCGAGGCATAGGGCGTAGGGCACAGGCACACGGACGCGGCGAGCCCGGGCGCGAGACCGGCGTCCGGGCGACCGCGGGGGATCAGACAGTGACGAGGAACGAGGACCAGGTGCCAGGCCCCCACGACGTCCCTTCGCCGTCCGGCGCGCTTCAGGCCGCGCCGATCGTCTACTGCGACCGGTGCGGGGAGCCGGCGGGCGTGGGCACCCATGACCGTTGCGCGCTGGCGCGCACGCTGGAGCCACCCCGCTACTGCCCCACCTGCCGGCGGCGGCTGGTCGTCCAGGTCGTCCCCACCGGCTGGACGGCCCGCTGCGCGGAACATGGCGTCACCGCCAGCTGAATGGCGTCACCGCCAGCTCACGAGTGGCAAGCATGGCCAGCAGTAGGGCTAGGACCTCAGACCGGCGTCGACTCCACGATCGCGATGAGGTCGCCGTCCTGAACGACGTCGCCCTCCCGGACGGCGATCTCGGCGACCGTGCCGCCGTCCTCGCTGATGACCGGGATCTCCATCTTCATCGAGTCGAGGATCACCAGCGCGTCTCCGGCGGCGACAGGATCTCCCACCCCTACGACGACCTTCCAGACGTTCGCCACCATTTCGGCGCGGACTTCCTCGGCCATGGTCATCCCTTCGGGGGCACGGTGTGCGTCGCACACGACCAGAGATCCGGCTGCTGACCGGCCGCCGATGTCACTGGCCCTCCGGTCCCTCCGCCAGCGTAGTGGGTTCGGGGCACGGAACACCGCGAACATCGGGCGCCACGCGCGGCCACCGTCGGTCAGCGCCGAACCTGGCCGCGGACCCCGGGCAGACCCCCACGGAAGCGGTGGAAGTGCGGCGGCTTGCAAACTACGGGTGTGTTCGTTCTCCTCGTCCTCGCTCTGCTCATCGGCCTGCTGGTCGCTCGGCTGCGCGGAGGGACCCTCGAAGCGCTGGGACGCATCCGGATTCGGCTCGGCTGGCTCGCCGCCGGCATCGTCCTGGCGCTGGTGGTCGCCGCGCTCGCGGACAGCGCCCGGACCGTGGGCTGGATCGCCGCCGCCGTACTCGCCGCCGCCCTGACCGCCGCCAACCGGCGGGTTCCCGGCCTGCTCCTGCTGTTCTTCGGACTGGCCCTGAACGCGGCGGTGATCGGGGTGAACCACGGCCGGATGCCCGTCTCGACGGCGGCGATCAGTTCGGCCGGGGTCGCACGGGATGATGTGGCGTCCTCCCGGTACTACACGCTCGCGGACCACGACACCCGGCTGCGCCCGTTCAGCGACGTGATCCCGTTCCCCTTCTGGGTGGCTCCGTCGGTGCTCAGCGCCGGGGACGTGCTGATCGTGTCCGGCGTGGCGCTGTTCGCGGGGCTCACGCCCGTACGGGCGAGCCGGACGCTGCGCGCGCGGGGGGCCGAACGGGCTCGCCGCCAGCGGCGGCGAGCCGCGGCGTCGACCGACGGGGATGGCTCCGTCGACGGCGTGGACGCTCCGGAGGACCTCGACGGCCCGCCAGCCACCGTTCGCCGGCGGCGCCGGCCGGCGGCGGCCCTGCCCGCCGGCCGCTCGGCGGACGCCTCCGCTGGGACGCCTTCCGCCGCGTCCGACCCCTGGGAACCGGGCCACCAGACCGACCCTTGATCAGACGGGTCTCCGGCCTTCCACCGCCGCCCCGGGCTACATTGTCGGACGCGATGCTTTCGACGGCGGGCGCCGCGCGCCCGCCGTCCAACGCGGTGATGAGCAGAAAGGAGATCGCGGCATGGCGAAGAAGAAGCGTAAGCGGCGCGCCCGCGCGAAGAGCAAGGCCAACCACGGCAAGCGCCCCAACACCTGATAGGCGCCCCCAGCGGTCCGTTGTGCGGCCCTACCTGGGGATACCACCGCCTGGCCGCCGAGCGGCACAAGCGACGCTCGACGGCCGGCCGGTGGCGCGGTACTTCGCACGCGCCACCGGCCGTCCAGGCCCTATTCGGCGCCCAGCTCGCTCGTCACGTCGGCATCGACCCGCGCGGCGCGCAGGCGGGCCAACAGATTGGCGCGCAGCGAGTCGGGAGCCCGGTCGCCGCCGCACTTGCGGGCTACCAGCAGCTTCACCTCGTGCTCGACGCCGAACTCGCGCAGGCAGGGCGAGCACTCGTCGAGATGAGAGCGGATCAGGTTCTGCTGGGTTCCGTCACATTCGCCGTCAAGGTACAGAAAAACCGCGTCGAGAACCTTGCGGCAGTCGATGTCATGCGGGTGACCGCAGCTCACGAGACACCGCCCTCGGTTCCGGTGGAACCGGCGGGAACCAGCCCGCGCTCCCTGGCGTACTGCTCCAGCGACTTGCGCAGGCCGCGCCGGCCCCGATGCAGCCTGGACATCACCGTACCGATGGGCGTGCCCATGATCTCGGCGATCTCCTTGTAGGCGAAGCCCTCCACGTCGGCCAGGTACACGGCCATCCGGAAGTCCTCGGGAAGCGCCTGCAGCGCCTCCTTGATGTCACTGTCGGGCAGGTGCTCGAGCGCCTCCATCTCGGCGCTCTTGAGACCCGTCGAGGTGTGCGACTCCGCCTCCGCGAGCTGCCAGTCCTCGACCTGCTCGGTCGGGCTCTGCAGCGGCTGGCGCTGGCGCTTCCGGTAGTTGTTGATGAACGTGTTCGTCAGGATGCGGTACAGCCAGGCCTTGAGGTTCGTGCCCTCCTGGAACTGGTGGAAGGCCGCGAACGCCTTGACGAAGGTCTCCTGGACGAGATCTTCGGCATCCGCCGGGTTGCGCGTCATCCGCAGGGCGGCCGCGTACAGCTGGTCGAGGTAGGGAAGGGCGTCACGCTCGAATCGCGCGCCCCGCTCCTCGGTGGTCTCGTCGACCAGGATCACTCCCTCACCGCTCGGGTGGCCCGGGAGGCGATCCTCCCCGGCCAACATCGCGGGCCGCCGGGAAGCTGACTGAGCGTCAACAACCATGCTGGTCCGCCGGCCGCCCGTCGTCGCCACCGGCGCGATCTCGCCGGCCGTCGGCGGGTTCTTCTCCGTCGTCACGTCCCCTGACGGGCCCTCGCCCGTCGGGGCGTCGCGGCCCGCCATCTCTTCCCATCGCGGGATCGGTTGCGCCGAACGGCTGTCACCGGTCTTACGTGGTGACGATACCCCGCTCAGCGGAGGTACGCCCGTCCACGAACCGGCCCCGCGGGCCTCCCACGCGCCTGGGTCGCCCACCATCGCAGTCGGGGCGGTGGGCCGGCGCAGCTGGCTCTCAGACGTCAATCTGACCTCCGTGACCTTGGCTTCCGCCTCAGCCAACCACGGATCCGCCTCCGGGATTCCCGGAGATCCACCCGGCCGGGGCTCCCTCCGGTCGGCATGGGGCCGCGGGAGGCACGGGAGACGTAGGAGACACGGGAGGCACGGCCAGCTGCCGCAGCAGCCAGGTCGCCCCGAGCATGGCGGCCTCCTCGACCACCTCCCCGGCGGCGCGACCGTCCCGGACCCGGACCTTGAACGAATGGTCGGCGCCGGCCACGACGACCACCTCGATGCCGCGCCGCGCGTCCGGCTCCGGCAGGCCGAAGGAGTCCCGTTCACCCTGGATCACGCGCACCGGCACGCCGGCGCCGGACAGCTCCGCCTGGCGCGAGGGCCGGTCGCGGGCAGGGATCCCCGGCCGCGCCGGCCGGGACGGTGGGTTCAGCGGGAACCCGAGCGCCAGCACCGCGCAAGCCCCGACGGCGCTCGCGGTGCGCACCGCGACCCGGGAACCCGTGGACGCGCCCGCGAGTGCCAGCCGGCGCGGCGTGCCCGCGCCGGCCGCCACGTCGCCGATGAGCGCCGCGACCGCGGCCATGAGCACCGCGTCGAGGCGCGCCGGGCGGTCGGGCGCCTTGCGGCCGGCGACCCGGTAGGGCATCTCGAGGCGCCCGACGGTGACGCCCGCGGCGACGAGCAGCTCAGTCAGGCGCCGCAGCGGCGGCGTGTCGGTGCCGGACCCGGCGCCGTGCAGCAGCACCACCACCGGTGGGCCAGCCGCACCGCCGAGCGCGCCGTCACCGCTGGAGACGAGGTACTGGTCAGCGCCGGGAACCACGAGGAGCCGTCCGCCGTCGACACAAACAGTGGTTTGCGCCGTGGCCGATGTGGCCATAGCGATCTGGGCGGCCGGACCTGTCGGCCGTCCACCCGGCAGACCTGCTGGATCGCCGACCTGACAGCTCGGCTTCGTCGAACTGTCGGGAACGTCGTCGCCGATCCAGGAGGAACCCCGGGTCCGGAGGCAACCTCGGGGCACCGCGCCCTCGACGGTTCGAGTCATGAGATCAGGTTGTGCTGTGAGCCCCACCAGAGTCCTCCCGGTGACATCACGGGCGGTCTTGCCGCATGCGCCCTGTGCGGCTGGAGGAACGACGATCGCAGACCCGCCGACGTTTGAGACTTCCGCCCCCGGTCTGTGACATGCCTCGCATCACGGCCCTTCGAAGGGTAGGAATGGTTCATGCTTTCTGGTCGCGGCGCTGATTCTGAGCTTGGTGATCCGGAGTATCGTCGCCCGCTCGCGCCCACCGTGGTCTGCGAGGCGCCCGCGGGCAGCGATGACCCCTACTGGTCGTTCTATGACGAGGTCGCCTCGGTCCAGCTGCGCGAGTGGCTGCCGGGCGCGCCGTCCAGGGTGCTCGACGTCTCCGGGCAGCGCGACCGGTTCGCGCGGCAGATGGTGGCGGCCGGTCACCAGGTCGTCCGCGTGCTCGGCGACACGACACAGGTCACGAACCTGCCGGCGGATCCGTCGGACTACCGACCCCTCAGGTCGCTGATCTCCCAACAGGCCTCCCAGCGGACTGGTGGCCGCCCCGGCGCGCTGCGCAGCGTGGTGGGCGATGCCCGCAGCCTCGACTGGTTCGCGCCGGCGTCGTTCGACGCGGTGCTGGCCGAGGGGCGGGCACTGTCGTTCTGCCTGGCCACCGAGAGCACCCTCGAGGAGATCCACCGGCTGCTGCGGCCGGGCGGCCAGTTGCTGCTGTGCGTCGACTCGTTGCTGCTGGGCCTGGCCCGGCTGGCCGAGCAGCACCGCTGGGCCGAGCTCTCCGACGTGCCGCGGGCCGACGTCGTGCTCGTCCCGGCCGAGGACGGCACGATCACCCGGTGCTTCTGGCCCGAGGAACTCAAGGCCGTGCTGACCAGCGCCGGCCTCGAGGTCGACTGGGTCCGGCCACGCACGGTGCTGTCCGTCGAGGCGGTGAAGCGGGCGCTGTCCGCGGACATGTCCTCGTTCCCCACCCTGGTTCGCACCGAGGTCGAGCTCGCCGCGGAGCGCGAGGGCGAGTCCATCGGTATCCACCTCATCGCCTCCGCGAGAAGACCGAGCTAGATCGCGGCCTGCGTCGATTCGCCCGCGTTCAGACGCCCGACCGACGTCGAACGGACATCCAACCCGCGGACCGGTCGGCCAATCGGCGCGGGCACGAGGGCATGCTAGGGGGCGTGACGACAGCGACACGCGTTCCGGCCGACCCATGGCCAGCGCCGAGGGCGAGCGGCCCCGTGCGGGCAGTGGTGCGGGTACCCGGCTCGAAGTCCGGGACGAACCGGGCTCTGATCCTGGCCGCCGCGGCGGACGGCGTCTCCAGGCTGCGCGGCGCGCTGCGCTCCCGGGACACCCTGCTCATGGCCGGCGCGCTGCGGACGCTCGGTGTCGGGGTGGACACGGAGCCCTCCCCCGGCGCCACGGGCGCGGACTGGGTGGTGCGCGGCGGTCTCGGCCACGGTGACGGCGGCCCGGTAGCGGTGGACTGCGGCAACGCGGGCACCGTGGCGCGCTTCACTCCGGCGCTCGCCGCGCTGACCCGCGCCGACACGCGCTTCGACGGCGACCCCCAGATGCGCGAGCGCCCCCTCACCCCGCTGCTCGACGCGTTGCGCCAGCTCGGCGCCGTCATCGACGGCGACGCGATGCCGTTCACCATCCACGGCAAGGGCCGCGTCCCCGGTGGCTCCGTGACGGTCGACGCCTCCGGCTCCAGCCAGCTGATCTCCGGCCTCCTGCTGGCCGCCCCCGGCTACGACCGGGGTGTCGAGGTCAGCCACGTCGGCGGCCGGCTGCCCTCCGGCCCGTACCTGGACATGACGGTCACCGACCTGCGCGCCGCGGGCGCCACGGTCGAGGCCACACCGGCCTCCACCGGCCGCCCCCCGGTCTGGCGGGTGGCGCCCGGCCCGCTGCGCGCCCATGACCGGGCGATCGAACCGGACCTGAACAGCGCCGCCCCGTTCCTCGCCGCCGCGGTCGCGACCGGCGGCGAGGTGCTGATCCCGGACTGGCCCGAGGTCACCACCCAGCCCGGCCGCATGCTGCCCGCCCTGCTGGAGCAGATGGGTGCCCATGCCGAGCGGACGCCCGCGGGCATGCGCGTGCGCGCGGGCGACGGCCTGCACGGGCTGGACGCCGACCTCGGCGACGTCGGTGAGGCGGCCCCGGTCCTCACCGCGCTGGCCGTGCTCGCCGACTCGCCGTCCAGGCTGCGCGGCATCGCCCACCTGCGGCTGCACGAGACCGACCGGCTCGCGGCCCTCGCCGACCAGCTGGGCCGGCTCGGCGCCGACATCACCGTCACCGAGGACGGCCTGGCCATCCGGCCCGCGCCGCTGCGCGGCGCCCGGCTCGATCCGCTCGCCGACCACCGGCTCGCCATGACCTACGCCGTGGTGGGTCTCGCGGTGCCGGGGGTCACGGTCGACGACATCGCCACGACGGGCAAGACGGTGCCCGAGTTCCCGGCCATGTGGGCGGCGATGCTCGCCGGCCCGCACCTGGCCTCAGACAACACTGGATGAGCGGCGCGCGACGAAGTGGGCGCGACCTCGACGAGGACGACGTCCGCACCCGCCCGGGACGCGGCTCGCGGCCGCGCACCCGCGAACGCCCCGACCACGCCGATGCCGTGGACGCGGTGGTGGTCGCCGTCGACCGTGGCCGCTACAGCTGCCGGCGCACCCTGCCGGACGGCCAGGCCGACCCCGCCGGCGCCGTGGTCGCCGCGATCCGGGGCGGGGACCTGCGCCGGGTGCCGGTCGTCGTCGGCGACCGGGTGTCGCTCGTCGGCGACGTGTCCGGCGATCCGGGCGCGCTCGCCCGGATCGTGCGCCGCGCCGAGCGCACCAGCGTGCTGCGGCGCACCGCCGACGACTCCGACCCGGCCGAGCGGCCGATCGTCGCGAACGCCGACCAGCTCGTCATCGTGACGGCGCTCGCCGACCCTCCCCCGCGCACCGGCCTGATCGACCGCTGCCTCGTCGCCGCCTACGACGGGGGCCTGGCCCCGGTGCTCTGCCTGACCAAGGCGGATCTCGCGGACGACGAGACGCTGCGCGACCTGTACCGGCCGCTCGGAGTGACCATCGTCACCAGCCGGCCGGACGTCGACCCCGCCGGGCTGCGGGCGCTGATCACCGGCCGGGTGAGCGTGCTGTTCGGCCACAGCGGCGTCGGGAAGTCCACCCTGGTGAACCGGCTCGTCCCGGACGCGGCCAGGGAGATCGGCGTGGTGAACGCGGTGACCGGTCGGGGCCGGCACACCTCGTCGGCCGCGGTGGCGCTGCCGGTACCAGGCGGCGGCTGGGTGGTGGACACCCCGGGGATTCGCTCGTTCGGGCTCGGGGCGGTCAGCCTGGCCAGGGTGCTCGCCGCGTTCGCCGAGCTGGCCGAGGCGGCCGCCGACTGTCCCCCCGGCTGCACCCACGCCGAGGGCCTGGCGGACTGCGCCCTCGACGAGGCGGTCCGTTCCGGCCGCGCCGACGGCGCCCGGCTCGCAAGCCTGCGCCGCCTCCTGGCCGCCCGAGGCGGATGAGACCCAGCACTCGCTTCCCGCCTTACCTGCCCGCGGGGTCCCCGTGGATCGCCCTCCAGCCATGGACCGGCAGCACGCCATAGACCCGCCTGGCCCCAGACATGGGCGATCCGCGAGGAAGGAGGAATGAGATCTGTCTCTCATTCTTTTTTCTGGACCTACCCGCCCGTAAGTCCCCTCGGCTTGCCCTCATGGCCGCTAATCGGCGGTACCGCACATGTCAGGCTTAGTTCAAACGACGGGTGCTTCGAGCGAAGAAGGCCGCCAGACTGCGCCAGCCACAGATCACAGATCGGCATGACTCCCGCAATGGAGGAGCGGCGGGAAAGGAACCGTAGGCTCTACAGCCGTGAAGCTGTCTGACCCGGCGGCGGCCGACTCCGCCACCATTTCCGGCTCGACGACAGAGCTGGCGTCGGGTGGCTGGCCCACGCCAGCCGACGATCTGGCCCTGGCGCTGAGCCTCGCCGACGCCGCCGACAAGATCACACTTGCTCGGTTCCAGGCGGTGGACCTGCGGGTGGAGTCGAAGCCGGACAACACCCCGGTGTCGGACGCGGACACGGCCGTCGAGTCGATGATCCGGGAACGGTTGGCGGCGGTCCGACCGGCCGACGCGGTGCTCGGCGAGGAGGAGGGGCTGACCGGCGACGCCCAGCGGCGCTGGATCCTCGACCCGGTCGACGGCACCAAGAACTTCGTTCGCGGCGTCCCGGTCTGGGCCACGCTGCTCGGGCTCGAGGTGGACGGCGAGATGGTCGTCGGTGTCGCCAGCGCCCCGGCCATGGGACGACGGTGGTGGGCGGCCAGTGGTGGCGGCGCGTTCACCCGCACCGCCACCGGCGACACCAGGGCCCTGCGGGTGTCCTCGGTGTCCCGGCTGGAGGACGCGTTCCTGTCGTTCGCCTCGTTGGAGGGCTGGACCGAGCGCGGGCGCCTCGACGAGCTGCTCCACCTCGCGGGGCAGGTCTGGCGGACCAGGGCATACGGCGACTTCTGGTCCCACATGATGGTGGCCGAGGGTGCCGTCGACGTCGCTCCGGAACCGGTGGTCTCGCTGTGGGACCTCGCCGCCCTGCAGGTCATCGTCGAGGAGGCCGGCGGCCGGTTCACCGACCTGCGCGGTCGGCGCGGGGCCGGGCACGGAACGGTGCTCTCGACAAATGGCCACCTGCACGAGGCGGCACTGGCCTCCTTCGCGGCGGGCGGCCCCGCGCGCTGACGCCTCGCGGCCGCTCGGTACCGACCTTCGCTCGGCGAGAGCGACGACGTGGACGGTGACGCCATGGACGGCCAGGACGCCCGGCCGGAGCCGGCCGCCCGGCGCGGGCCGATCGGCTTCGCGCACCGGGGGGCGCCCGGGTGGTACCAGCGGGAGAACACCCTGCCCGCCTTCACCCGCGCGCTGGCTCGCGGGGCGACCGGGCTGGAGTCGGACGCCTGGCTCGCCGCCGATGGAGTGCCGGTGCTCCATCACGACCAGGCGTTCGGGCCGCCGAGGCTGCGGCGCGACGTGACGGCGCTGCCCGCCGACGCGCTGCCGAGCTGGCTGCCGACGCTGTCCGCGTTCTACCGGACGCTCGGCACCGGCTTCGAGTTCAGCCTGGACGTGAAGACGCCGGCGGGCAGGGCGGCCGACGCGACCGTGGCCGCGGTGCTCGCCGTGGCGCGGGCGGCCGGCGCGGACGCGCCGCGGCGGCTGTGGCTCTGCGGCCCGTTGGGCAGCCTGCGCGTCTGGCGCGAGCTCGACCCAGATGTGCGCCTGGTCAACTCCACCTCGATGCGCGAGATCCGGGACGCCGGCGGGATAGGTCGCTATGCCCACGAGCTACGCGCCGCCGGGGTGGCCGCGTTGAACCTGCGTTCCCGGGAGTGGGTGGCGCCCACCGCCCCGATGGCCCAGGTCCTGCACGACCACGGCCTGCTCGCCTTCGGCTGGGACGCGCAGCGCCCGACCACGCTCGCCCGGCTGCTCGGCTATGGCCTGGACGCCGTCTACTCGGACTACGTCGACCGTCTCGTGGCCGCCACGACCGGCCGCGCCACCTGACGCCTCGGCGCTGGGCCCCTTGGGCCCCGGGCGGGGGCCGTGCGGTGGTCAGGCTGGCGCCGCGGCGAAATGAAGCGGACATTGCCGTACAGAATTGGCCGGCACCTGTCAGCAATGCGACGACGGCGACGGCCGGCGCGCCGAAATCCGGCGGCGTCACGGCGCGGGCGCAACCCGCGAACAACGACAGCGGATCCGCCGGTACGCGAGGTGTCCCGGCTCGAGGCCGGCGAATCGCCGGCGGGGCGACCGCCGGATCGGCGAAGCCAGGTTCCCGCCGGATCGACGAAGCCCGAAGTTCCCGCCCGATCGGCGACAGGGTCCCTGCCGGATCTGCGAAGCAGATCTGACAGGTAAGCGATCGGGGAGGTCCGCGATCGCGAGGTTAGCGAACTGGCGGGTTAGGTTCAGTCGTCGTCGGCGACCGCAACTTTCAACATCTGCGACGGAAAGCCAGTCCGCTGCGCGACGTTATCCACCGAGTAACCCTGCCGGACCAGGTCACGAGCCTGCTCGAGGGTCCAGCCGCGGCCCGGATCGAACCGCGTCACCACAACATCGCTGGCCCCCCGGCGTTCATCCGGCCAGCTGAGACGTGCACGGCGTGCCAAGGATCGACCTCCGAATAGTCCATCGGGGTGTCCACATGACCCCTTCGGCGAACAAGGCAGCTCACGCAGTGCCTCGTCACCAGTCTCGTCACCAGCCTTGCCGCCGGGACTGGCCACCAACATTGGTCAGATTGCCGGTGGCCGACGGGTCTAACTCTACGGTAGCGCTTCCTGGAGACTAAATGTGGAACTTACCCGTGCCGCTTGTCACGGACCGTGGCGTTACGAGCAGTCGACCATCGTGGACGACTCGGCACTGACCGGTGCACGGCGCCCGATACGGCTGGGGCCGCACGATGCGACCCGTTCGGACGCGCATGTCGCCGCCGCCCGGATGACGCATGATCCACTTTTCTTTGGTCACCGCCGTCCCGCTCGCCGCCGCCGTCGAAAACCGCCGCGGCGCCTTCAGACAGACATGGCGTTCGTCCAGGCGCCGACTCACCCAGCATTGAAGAAACGTCCCGACGGCCCGGAAGGTTCGCGCCTCGCGGCATGGTTGCCGCCCGCGCCCCGGCCAGGTGGCGAGGACGGTGCCACCCTGATCTCACCCGCGAGGGGCTCATCGGGCGGCAGGGAGCGCGAGCGCAGCAGCGCGCGCCATTTGCGGGCCGAGTGGCTCGCTGGACGAGTGGTGGCCAGGAAGTCCTCCAGGACGGCCTGGAACCGGGCGGGGTCGGTGTGGTGCGGGAAGTGGCCGGCGTCGGGGAAGATCTCCAGCCGGCTTCCTGGCATGGCCTCATGGGCGATCCGGGCATGCGTGACAGGAATCACAGCATCATGCTCGCCCCAGATGATCAGCGTCGGCATCCCCTGCGCCAGGTAGCAGCGGTCGAGCATCGTGATCGCCTGGCCGCGGGAGTCCGCGGCGGCCCGTAGCGTGCGCAGGAACGCCGCCCGCGCGCCAGGCACGGTCAGTGCGTCGAACAGCCGGCCGAGATCGGCCGCGTCCCGGCCGAGGTCGGCCCCCAGCAGACTGAGCGCACCGAACAAGCCCCGGCCAGCGAGGCGGGCCGGGGGCAGCCGAAGCAGCGAAAGCAGCGCCTCCCCGCCCGGCATGGCCGCCAGCCGCAGGGCAAGGTGCAACTGGGGCCCGACGCCGCCGGTACCGACCAGCACCAGCCGCTCGCAGCGCTCGGGGAACTGGTAGGCGAACTGCATGGCCACGCCGCCGCCCAGCGAGTGACCCACCACCGTCACCCGCTCGATGCCCAGCACGGACAACAGGTCGCGCATCCCGCAGGCAAACCCGCCGAGGGAGTAGTCGCCGCGCGGTTTGTCGGAAAGGCCGTGGCCGAGCAGGTCGGGCGCGATGACCGTGTGCCGGCGGGCGAGCCTGGACAGCACCGGCTCCCAGGTCGCCGAACTGTCTCCGATGCCGTGGATGAGCAGCACGGCCGGGCCGCGCCCGGCGCGCAGGTAGGCGCGGCGATAGCCGTGCACCGTGACGAACCGATGCGACCGCCGGCCTGTTCGCTCCCCACGTCCCTCCGAGCCGGCCGTGCTACCTGCCCGCATCGCGACCACCGCCTCCGTGCCCCTGAGGGCTGACGGAGGTACGCGGGAGGAGCAGACCGCGCCCTCCGCCGACACCGCGCCGACGCCGCTCGCGGACCCTGGGGTAGAGCCTCCGCGAGGCCTAGAACTCGAGGTTATGCATGACGTGCTTGATCCGCGTGTAGTCCTCGAGCCCGTAGATCGAGAGATCCTTGCCGTAACCGCTCTTCTTGAAACCGCCGTGCGGCATCTCCGCGACGATCGGGATGTGCGTGTTCACCCACACACAGCCGAAGTCGAGGCGACGGGTGACCCGCATGGCGCGTCCATGGTCGGACGTCCACACGCTGGACGCCAGCCCGTACTCGACACCGTTGGCCCATCGAACCGCCTCGTCCTCGTCCGAGAACCGCTGCACGGTCACGACCGGCCCGAATACCTCCTGCTGGGCGAGCTCGTCGTCCTGGCGCACGCCGGCAACGACCGTGGGTGGGTAGAAGTACCCCGGACCATCGACCGCCACGCCACCCGCCACGACCTCGGTGTGCGCGGGCGCCCGCTGGACGAACCCGCTCACCCGCGCGAGCTGGTTCGCGTTGTTGAGCGGCCCGACGGCGGCCTCGAGGTCCGACGGCGGGCCGATGCGGGTGGCGCGGGCGGCCTCGCCGAGCGCCGCGACGAGGTCGTCGTAGATACCGGGCGCGGCCAGCACCCTCGTGGCCGCCGTGCAGTCCTGGCCAGCGTTGAAGTAGCCGGCGCCGGCGATCCCCTCCGCCACCCGCGCCGCGTCGACGTCGTCGAACACCACGACCGGCGCCTTGCCGCCGAGTTCCAGATGCACCCGCTTGAGGTCGTCCGCCGCGGCCTTGGCGACCTCCATGCCGGCACGGACGCTGCCGGTCACCGAGACCATCGCCGGCACCTTGTGTGAGACAAGGGCCCGCCCGGAGTCACGGTCACCGCAGACGACGTTCAGCACGCCCGGCGGCAGGAACTCGGCGGCGATCTCGGCCAGCAGCAGGCTGCTCGCCGGGGTGGTGTCCGACGGCTTGAGCACCACCGTGTTGCCGGCCGCGAGCGCGGGGGCGATCTTCCAGATCGCCATCATGAAGGGGTAGTTCCAGGGGGTGACCTGGCCGCAGACCCCGATCGGCTCGCGCCGCACGTAGCTGGTGTGCCCCGCCAGGTACTCCCCGGCGGCGCGGCCCTCCAGCAGCCGCGCGGCGCCGGCGAAGAACCGGACCTGGTCGGCCGACGGCGGGATCTCCTCGTCCAGGGTGAGCTGGACTGGCTTGCCCGTGTTGCGGCTTTCGGCCGCGACGATGTCGTCCGCCCGCTCCTCGATCGCGTCGGCGAGCCTGAGCAGGGCGCGGGCGCGCTCGCTCGGCGTCGCGTCCCGCCACGACTCGAACGCGCCGGCCGCCGTGGTGACGGCCCGGTCGATGTCGGCGGCGCCCGAGAGCGGCGCCTCGGCGTACGGCTCGCCGGTCGACGGGTCGACGATCGGCATCGTTCGGCCGTCGGCCGCCGGCACGTGCTCGCCGCCGATGAAGTTGCTCAGAACCGTGCCCATCCGCCCGCTCCCATCCCCGACGTCAGCCCACCGCGGTCCCCACACCCGCTGGGCTCAGACTCCACCACATTCCGGTTTCCGGCACGTGGCCGCGCGGTGCGAGAACGTGACGGACCTACGGATGCCGTCTTCGGACCGGGCAAGTACGGTCGAAGACGACAGTTGACCGCAGAGTAGGGCACGGATACCGCGCTCGGATAGAGGTCGCCGAGCACGTCGCCCGCCAGATGGCCGAGGGTCTCCACCTGGCCGAAGGTCGTCGAGACACGATGGCGAACGGCCCGCGCGAGAAGGTGGCCGCGGCCGCCGCCGGTCCCGCCGCGCCAAGGCGTCGGGGTTCCGAGGTAGAACACGGATCGCACCTCCGCTCGGCCGTGCCGGCCGGACGGAATCCGGTGCGTGTCCCGTTTCGAAGGGTAGGCAGGGCAGGTGGCTGACGCGGCTCGGATCCTCCAGCGGATACGCCGCCGCCCGGCGCGCCCGTCGACGGCGCTGCCGGCCTCGCTGTGGACCGACCAGCTCCTGGCGCCCGTGACGCCACGGCCGCCCGTACGCGGCGACCTGCGCGCCGACGTCTGCGTCGTCGGCGCCGGCTTCACCGGGCTGTGGACCGCGTACCATCTGGCCGCGCTCGCCCCGGAGAAGCGCGTGGTCGTGGTCGAGAGCGAGGTCGCCGGGTTCGGCGCGTCCGGCCGCAACGGCGGCTGGTGCTCGGCGCTGTTCCCGGTCGCCTCGATCGCCGACCAGATGCGCCCGGCGCTGGCCGCCACCGTCGACCAGGTCGGCGCGGTCGCCGCCGCCGAGGGCATCGACTGCGACTTCGCCAAGGACGGCTACCTGTGCCTGGCCACCACGCCCGCGCAGGAGGCGAGGCTGCGCGCCGGAGGCGGCGGCTGGCTGACCGCCGACCAGGTGGCCCAGCGGGTGCGCATCCCGGGCGCGCTCGGCGGCGTGTTCGACCCGGAGTGCGCCGCCCTGTCACCCGGGAAGCTGGTCAGGGGGCTGGCGGACGCGGTCGAACGGCGCGGCGTGACGATCTTCGAGCACTCGGCCGCCCGCGCGATCAGCCCCGGGCAGGTCGAGCTCGACGGTGGCACCGTCCGGGCCGACGTCGTGATCCGGGCGACCGAGGCATGGACGCCCCGGTTCTCCGGTCACCGCCGCGAGCTCGTGCCCGTCTACTCGCTGGTCATCGCGACCGAACCGCTGCCGGCCGCGGCCTGGGACGAGATCGGCTGGCGGGAACGGTTCACGCTGAACGACGCCCGCCGACTGATCATCTACGCCCAGCGCACCGCCGACGGGCGCATCGTGCTGGGCGGCCGGGGGGCGCCCTACCACCTCGGCTCGCGGGTCAGGCCGTCCTTCGACCATGAGGACGCCGTCTTCGAGCACCTGCGCCGCACCCTCGGCACCCTGTTCCCCGCGGCGGCGCGCGCCGAGATCACCCATCGCTGGGGCGGCCCGCTCGGCGTGCCCCGCGACTGGACCCCGTCGGTGCGTTTCGACCCGGCCACGGGACTCGGCAGTGGCGGCGGCTACGTCGGCGACGGCGTAGCCGCGAGCGCCCTGGCCGGGCGGACGCTCGCCGAGCTGGCCGCGGGCCTGGACACCCCGAACACGAGGCTTCCCTGGGTGAACCGGCCCGCCCGGCTGTGGGAGCCCGAGCCGCTGCGGTGGCTCGGCGTCAACGTCGGCCGTCTCGGCGCCGCGACGTCCGACGCCCGCGAGAACCGCACCGGCCGGCCGTCCCATCTCGGCAAGGCCGTGGACCGTCTCACCGGCCACTGACGGCTCCTGCCCGCCCGTCGTCCGCGGGAGATCTCCGGCGAAGGGGCCGAATAGTCGCAAAAGTCAACCGACGCACAACCAGAGGGTGGTTTCAGGAGTCCCACAGAGCGCGATGGCCGGATGTCAGCCGGCCCAGATAGTGGGGACGGCCCATGCCTCAGGTCGAACGTGAACCAGCCGACGACACGATGGTGACCCGCCTCGGCGGTTCCGAGATCACGGTCCGGCCGGAACCGCCAGCGGGCCGCGACAACGGGGCCATCATTCTGCTTCGCCTGGTCTCCCCGATGTTCGACACACTCGCGGTCGCCTACCTGGGCCCAACCGAGGCTCGGGCCCTCGCTCAGGCGCTCCTCGCCGCCGCGGACACCATCGACCCGACCGGTCCCGGCGGCTGGCGCACCCCGCCCCGCCGTCGGTGACGAGCGCGGTCAGGCCGACAGTTACCAAGCCTTCGTGGACGGCGCCCTGGTAGAAGGCGTCTTAACGGACAACGCCGTGCCGGACGGCGCTTTGAGTGACCGCGCTTTGAGTGACCGCGTCTTAGCGGACACCCCAGGTGTAGGTCTGCTTCACCAGGCGAAGGTAGACGAACGTCTCGGTCTCCCTGACCTGAGGAAGCGCCCTGATGTGGTCGTTGACCAAGGAGATCAGGTGCTCGTCATCCTCCGCGACGATCTCCAGCAGCAGGTCGAACGACCCGGCTGTGATCACGACGTAGTCGACCTCGGGCAGCTCCGCCAGGGCGTTGGCGACCTCCCTGGTGTCGCCGGTCACGCGCACCCCGATCATCGCCTGACGCCGGAAACCCACCCGCAACGGATCGGTGACCGCGACGATCTGCATGATTCCGGCGTCGAGCAGCCGTTGCACCCGCTGGCGCACGGCGGCCTCGGACAGCCCGACCGCCGCGGCCATCGCCGCGTACGACCGCCGGCCGTCCTGCTGGAGCTGTTCGATGATCGCCTTGTTGACGTCGTCCAGCAGGGGCTCGGACGAGGAACGACCACTCGGCGCCCTGCGCATCTGCACTGTTTCCTCCTCGCCGGCCGCACGTCATCGTATGACCACTCGATTCTGACCACGATGCGGTGACGAAAGGGGAATCTATCGACGGATTCCATCGCTGACCGGACAGTCGGCTACGCTTTCAGCATCGAACTGTTCGTCGCGAGCCTTGGAGGGCCGCCGTGACCACGGCTGACACACGCAACCAACAGGCCGCGGGGATCTCGGCGGCGACGCTCACCGAGCGAGCCACCGAGCTCGCCCGCCGCGAGGAGTCGCGGCTGGAGGCGGCCACCCCCGGCTCCGGCGCGCTGCACGAGCGCGCGCTGCGCACCATGACCGGCGGCGTCCCGTCGTCGTACCAGGAGCGCGACCCGTGGCCGATCTACCTGACCCACGGGCGCGGCTCGCGGGTCTGGGACGTCGACGGCAACGAGTACGCCGACTTCCACAACGCGTTCGGCTCGATGGTGCAGGGCCACGCGCACCCGGCGATCGTGCGCGCCGTCTCGGAACGGGTCGCGTTGGGCAGCCACTTCGCGATGCCGACCGAGGACGCCGTGGTGGTGAGCGAGGAGCTGGCCCGCCGGTTCGGGCTGCCGCGGTGGCGCTTCGTCAACTCGGGCTCCGAGGCGACGATGGACGCGATCCGGATCGCGCGCGGGCTCACCGGCCGGGAGACCATCGTCAAGATCTTCGGCTCGTACCACGGCCACCACGACTACGTGATGGTCTCGATCGGCGCCCCCTACGCCGACATCGGCCCGGCGGACGACATGAACTCGCTCGGCTACGGCGCCGGCATCCCGGAGGCGGTCATCGACCTCACCGTCCCCGTGCCGTTCAACGACGCCGCCGCGATGGAGCGCCGGATCGAGCGGCTCATCGACGAGGGCCGCAAGCCCGCCTGCGTGATCATGGAGGCGGCGATGATGAACCTCGGCGTCATCCTGCCCGAGCCCGGCTACCTGGAGGCGGTCCGGGACCTCACCCGGCGGCTCGGCATCGTCCTGATCTTCGACGAGGTGAAGACCGGCCTGTGCGTCGCGCCCGGCGGCGCTACCGAGCGGTTCGGCGTCACGCCGGACATGGTGACGCTCGCCAAGGCGTTGGGCGGCGGCCTGCCCTCCGGCGCGATCGGCGCCACCGAGGAGATCATGGAGGTCGTGGCGGCCGGGAGGGTGAAGCAGGTCGGCACCTACAACGGCAACCCGCTGACGATGGCGGCGGCGCGCGCGAGCCTGTTCGACGTGCTCACCCCGGCGGCGTACGCGCATCTCGACCGTCTGAACGACCGGCTCATCGCCGGGTGCGACGCGCTCCTCGCCCGCCACGGCATCCCCGGCTACACGGTCGGTATCTCCTCGAAGGGCTGCGTCCACTTCACCGACGCGCCGATCCGCGACTACACGACGTTCATGGAGCACCAGAACGCGGCGCTGCCCGAGCTCGCCTGGCTCTACAACGCCAACCGCGGCGTGCTGATGGCCCCGGGACGCGAGGAGGAATGGACCCTCTCCGTCCAGCACACCGACGCCGATGTGGACCGTTACTTGGAGAGCCTGGACGCCATGTGCGCCGACCTCGCCCGAGCGGCCGGCTGACTCGGCCCGCGCACCCCGGAGGACAGCCTTCAGAAACAGGAAAAGCCGGCGCATCTGCGCCGGCTTTTCCTGCAGGGACCCGTATCCGGTCCTTTGTTGGTAGCGGGGACAGGATTTGAACCTGTGACCTCTGGGTTATGAGCCCAGCGAGCTACCGAGCTGCTCCACCCCGCGTCGTTACGACAACTATACACGCCCCTCGGCACGTGGACAAAACGGCGGACTTCAAAGGAAGCCGTCTCGAGGAGCTCGTAGACCTACCCACGCAACGCGGCCGGCTCGGTCAGCGACGGCGGGCGTGCCTCGTCCCGGGCGCGGGCCCGGAGGATACCGACGCCGTGGACGCCTCGTCGCCCTGATGTCACGGTGGCCGTTCCTCGAACGCAGTGTCGGTTCAGATCAGCTCGCACGCCAGGAGGACGCGAGCGCGATCTGGCGCGGGCTGCCGTCAGGCAGACGTGACCGGCACGGGGATCAGCCCGGACTCGCGCTCGATGAGCCGGGTCGGCACCACCACGGTCCGTGGCGTGGGCGCTTCGCCGTGCATGCGGGCGAAAAGCAGCTGTGCCGCGGTCGCGCCGATCTCGGCCACCTGCTGGCTGACCACCGTGACAGCCGGGCTCATCAGATCGGCCAAGGGGAAGTCGTCGAAGCCGACGACCGCGACCCTGCGCTCGAGGGCGCGCTCACGCAGCGCCCTGACGACGCCGACCGACAGGTCGTTGCGGCCGGCGAACACCGCGGTAGGCGGATCGGCGAGATCGAGGAGCGCACGGGTCGCCGCCGTCGCATCGGCGGCGGTAGCCAGGTCCTTGACGACGACCCGCTCGTCGACGGGCAGGCCAGCTTCCGTGATCGCTTCGATGTACCCGCGGAGCCGCTCCCGCGCGGTCCACAGCCGACCGCGGTCGGTCAGACACGCGACGCGAACGTGGCCTCGGCCAAGAAGGTACTCGGTCGCCCGGTGGGCGCCGTCCCGGTTGTCGACGACGACGGTGTCGACCGCGAGGCCCGCCGCGGGCCGGTCCACGGCGACGACGGGGAGGCCCGCTCGGACCTCCGGGAGCAGGTAGCTCTGGTCCGGGCTGGCCGGCATCAGCACGAGCCCGTCGACGCGCCGCGTGACCATGTCGTGGACGAGAACCTGCTCGCGGTCCTCGTGGTCGTCGAGGCTCGACGCGAGCACCGCGACGCCGAGCGGCCGGGCATGGTCGTCGATCACGCGCAGCAGCTCCGCGGCGTACTCGTTACGGAGGTCATGGAGCAGCACGCCGATCGTCTGGGTGCGCACCCCGCGCCGTAGGTTGCTCGCCGCCAGGTTGTGCCGGTAGTCGAGCTGCTCGACGGCTCGGCGGACCCGCTCGACCAGATCGGGTGATACCCCCGGCTCGCCGTTGACGACCCGCGAGACGGTCTTGAGGCTCACGCCAGCCAAGGCGGCGACGTCCGTCATGGTGGCGCGCTTGCGCATGCGCGGCCTCCCTCCGAAAACCAGTGGGACCGGGTCCTGACAACGCTGTCAATCATACCCAGCATCCAGACATATGAGGCTTGACACGGGGCCATCCGGCTAGAACTATCGCCTGACAACGTTGTCTGGTCCGGCCGAGGTCAGCCGGACAGCCGAGAGAAGGGCCGCCACGATGCACCGAACCCGCCACACCCGACCCACGGCGTCCGGCCGGGTCCGCTCCCGCGTTCACCGAATCGCCTGCGCGGCCGTCTTACTGTCCGCCGTCACCGCCACGGCGGCCTGTGGCGGCTCCGGGTCCGGCTCCGGGTCCGACACGGTCTCGGTCTCGCTGATCACCAAGGACTCGATCAACCCGTTCTTCGTCGCGATGCAGGAGGGCGCCAAGAAGGCCGCCAAGGAACAGGGCGTCGACCTCACCGTCGGCGCGGGCAAGGAGGACGGCGACGAGGAAGGCCAGATCACGCTCATCGAGAACGCGATCGCGGCCGGCCAGGACGGCATCCTCATCACCCCGAACGGGCCGGGCGTGAACTCCGCGATCAAGAAGGCTCGGGACGCCGGCCTTTACGTGATCGCGCTCGACACCCCGCCCGACCCGGCCGACACCGTCGACATCACCTACGCGACCGACAACTTCAAGGCCGGCGAGCTCATCGGCCAGTGGGCGGCCAAGACCATGAAGGGCCAAGACGTCGTGATCGCGATGCTTGACCTCTTCAACGACAAGATCGTTTCCGTGGACTACAACCGCGACCAGGGCTTTCTGACTGGCATGGGGATCGACGTCAAGGACAAGACCAAGAACGGTGACGAGGCCAAGACCGGCACCTACAGCGGCGGCGGGTACACGATCGCCTGCAACGAGCCGACCAACGGCGCCCAGCCCGACGGCAAGAGCGCCATGGAGCGCTGCCTGGCCAAGAACCCGAACATCAACCTGGTCTACTCGATCAACGAGCCGGCCGGGATCGGGGCGTCCGAGGCCCTCGCGGCGGCGGGCAAGAAGGCGACCATCGTCTCTGTCGACGGCGGCTGTCTCGGCGTCAGCAAGGTGAAGGACGGCACGCTCGCGGCCACCTCGCAGCAGTACCCGCTCAAGATGGCCCAGCTCGGCGTCGAGGCCATCGCCCAGATCGCCAAGGGCGGCGCGAAGCCGGCCACCTCGCCGGGCCTTGACTTCTTCGACACCGGCGCGGCGCTGGTCACTGACAAGCCGGCGGCGGGCGTCGACAGCATCGGAACCGACGAGGCCAGCAAGATCTGCTGGGGCACCGTCAGCTGAGACCGGGACGGAGGAACCTGTGTCAACCACCATCCCGCACCAGCCAGCCATGGCGGCTGAGGCCTTCGCCGCTCGGCGCCGGTCGCCGACGCAGTCGGTTCAGCACCTCCTGCACGGGCATCCCACGATCAGCCCGATCCTCGTGCTGGTGGCCTCGTTCGTCGTGTTCACGATCGTCAACCCGAGGTTCTCCTCCGCGCAGTCGCTCTCGTTGGTTCTCCAGCAGGTAGCGATCGTGGCGGCGCTGGCGATCGGCCAGACGCTGATCATCCTGACGGCGGGCATCGACCTTTCCGTCGGCGCGCTCACCCTGCTCTCCATGATGGTGATGGCCAAGCTCGCCGCCGAGCAGGGCCTGCCGGGCGGGCTCGCGATCGCGATCGGCGTCGCCCTCGGCGCGCTGGGCGGCCTCGTCAACGGCTTGCTCGTCATGCGGTTGAAGGTGCCGCCATTCATCGCCACGCTCGGCACGCTGAGCGTCTTCACGGCGCTTGGGCTGCTCTACTCCAAGGCGCGCAGCATCCAGGCGTCGTCCATGCCCGACGTGCTGAGCTGGACGGGCGACACCTTCGGCGCGGGCCGGTTCCGGATCACCACCGGGGTCGTGCTCGTCGCGGTGATGTACGTCCTCGCGGCTTACGCGCTCGGCCAGACGGCCTGGGGCAGGCACGTCTACGCAGTCGGCAACGACGCGGAGGCGGCGAGGCTCGCGGGCATCAGAGTAGGCCGGGTGCTGCTGTCGGTGTACGTGGCGGCCGGGGTGATCTTCGGGATAACCGCGTGGATCCTCATCGGCCGCGCCGGGGCCGCCAGCCCCAATGCGCTGACAGACGCGAATCTCGAGAGCATCACGGCCGTCGTGATCGGCGGAACCAGCCTCTTCGGCGGCCGCGGTGTCGTGGTCGGGTCGCTGATCGGCGCACTGATCGTCGGGGTGTTCCGCAGCGGCCTGTCACTCGCGGGGGTCGACGACCAGTACCGCGTGCTGGCCATCGGCATCCTCGTCATCGCCGCCGTGGGTGTCGACCAGTGGATCAGGAAAGTGCGAGCATGAGCACAACGATGACCAAGCCGTTAGCCGCGGCCGAACGCCGGGTCCCCGCCCTCGAGGCCCGCGGGCTCGTGAAGACCTTCGGCCGGGTGGTCGGCCTCGACGGCGTCGACCTCGACCTCTACCCGGGCGAGGTTCTGGCCATCATCGGCGACAACGGCGCCGGCAAGTCCACCCTGATCAAGTGTCTCACCGGGGCCTACATCCCCGACGCCGGCGAGATTCTGGTCGACGGCTCCCCGGTGCAGTTCAAGCGCCCGCAGGACGCCCGGGCCGCCGGAATCGAGACCGTCTACCAGACGCTCGCGGTGGCACCGGCCCTCGACATCGCGAGCAACCTGTTCCTCGGGCGCGAGGTGCGCCGTAAGGGCGTCCTCGGCTCCGTCCTGCGCATGCTCGACAAGAAGGAGATGCGCGCCAGCGCCGAGCGCTCGATGACCGAACTCGGCATCGGGACCCTGCAGAACATGGGCCAGGCGGTCGAGACCCTCTCCGGCGGCCAGCGGCAGGCGGTCGCGGTGGCGCGTGCCGCGGCCTTCGCCAGCAAGCTCGTCGTCCTCGACGAGCCGACGGCCGCGCTGGGCGTGAAGGAGACGGCCCAGGTGCTCCGCCTGATCGAGGAGGTGAAGAAACGCGGGCTCGCCGTGATTCTGATCAGCCACAACATGCCGAACGTGTTCGAGGTGGCGGACCGGATCCAGATTCAGCGGCTCGGGCGGTCGGCCGGGGTGATCACGCCGAGGTCGCACACGATGTCCGAGGCCGTCGCGATCATGACCGGCGCCACGACGCTGGCCGAGACCCCGGGACGTGCGGCGCCATGACGATCGACGCCGGCATGCCGCTCCAGGCGATGACCGCGGCTGCCGTGGCCAGGGCGCGGTGAGGCCCGGGAGCGCACTGGTCGTCGGCGAGGCGCTCGTTGACGTGCTGCACGGCGCGTACGGCTCGCTTCGCGAGCGACCTGGCGGAAGTCCGGCGAATGTCGCGGTGGGGCTGGCCCGGCTCGGCCATCCGGTGACGTTGGCCACCCGGCTCGGGACGGACCGCCGGGGCGCGCGGCTGGCGGCGCACTTCCGCGACGAGGGCATCGAGCTGCTCGCCCAGCGCGGACCGCGGACGTCGACTGCCCAGGCACGGCTGCGGGCCGACGGCAACGCGTCATACGTCTTCGACCTCGACTGGGACGTCGCTCCCGACCCTCCAGCCGCGCGGCCCGTGGTGGTACACACCGGATCGTTCGGTGCCGTGCTCCCGCCCGGTGCCCAGCACGTGGCCGAACTCATCCGCGGCCTGGCCCCAGCCGCGACCGTTACCTACGACCTCAACCTACGCCCGGCCGCGATGGGAGCCGTCGAGGGTCTGCGGACACGGGTCGAGCGCATCGTGCGACTCGCGGACGTGGTCACCACGTCCGACGAGGATCTCGCGCACCTGCTGCCGGGGCTGGCGCCTGCCCAGGCCGCCGAACGACTCCTCGGGCTGGGGCCGAGTGCGGTGGTGGTGACGCTAGGCGCCCGCGGGTCGCTGTGCGTCACGCCGGGCGCGGTCGTCGCCGCGCCCGCCCACCGGGTCGAGGTCGTGGACACGATCGGGGCGGGAGATGCCTTCTGCGCGGGGGTGATCGACCGGCTCTGGCGCCTGGGCCTGCTCGGGTCCGCGCGGCGCGAGGCTCTCCGGACTCTCGACGACAGCGGGTGGTTCGACGTACTGACCCAGGCCTCCGTCGTCGCGGCGCTGACGGTGGGAAGGGAGGGTGCCGACCCGCCCACCCGCGCCGAGCTGGACGCAGCCCTGGGCGTGTCCGCGGGAGGGGAGATCTGACGCATCACAATATTCAGGCCCGGAGATCCACGATCTCCGGGCCTGAATTCGTAGCGGGGACAGGATTTGAACCTGCGACCTCTGGGTTATGAGCCCAGCGAGCTACCGAGCTGCTCCACCCCGCGTCGGTGAAACCACCGTATCAGACGGTCGGCGGGGGCTGTCAAAACGATGGGGCCGCCGGCTGGGCGGCCCCATCGCGATGCCGCTAGCCGGACGGACCGGCGCTGGGCGACGGTGTCGTCGTGGACGGCGGCGCGGCCGAGGGTGACGGCGAGGCCGAGGGCGTGCTGGCGCCTGTCAGCCCGTTGATCCGGGCGATCGCCTTGTCCTCGGCCGTCCGCGCCGCGCCGAAGGCCGCCCAGTCCGGCGGGGACTTCTCGAGTGCCTGCTCCTCGTCCGTGCGGGCCCTGTTGAGGTCGGTGATCGCAGACAGCAGCTCGGGGCTCGCGCCGGCGGGAGCCTGGGTCGGTGACGCGCTCGTCGAGGGTGAGGGCGACGGTGACGTGGTGGTGCCGTCCTGGGCCAACGGCGGCCCGGTCCCGCCGCCTCCGCCAGTGGTACCGGCGCCGGCCGCGGCCGCTCCGGCCCCGTCGCCGAACACCTTGACGAGCGCGGCCTGCAGCGAGTCCTCCAACGCGACCTTGTCGCCGAACACGACCGCGACGCCCTGCAGGGTCGGATACCTGGACGCGTCTCTGGCCTGGACGTAGTAGGGCTCGATGTACACGAGGCCGCCGGCGACCGGCAGGGTGAGCAGGTTGCCCTCGATGGTCTCGATCGTGGTGTTGGAGCTGTTCCCTCGCCAGGCCAGGAGCTTCTGGGCTGCCGGGCCGTTGGTCTCTATCAGGTTCTGCACCTGGGCCGGCCCGTTGATCGTCACCCCCTGCGGCAGGCGCAGTACCTCGAACTTCCCATAGTTACCCGGATCGCTGGAGACAGCGACGTACGCGGCCAGCTTCGATGACCGTCTGGAGATCAACGGCGACGTCAGGTTGAACGACGGCGATTTCTGGCCGGGCAGCTGGCTGTACACGTAGAAGGGCGGCTGATCCTTGTTCGCGTCATCCGGCGCCGGCGAGACGCCCCAGAAGTCCTCCTGCGAGTAGAACGCCCGGGGATTGGTCACGTGATAGTCGGCGAGCACGTCCCGTTGCACCTTGAAGAGGTCCTCGGGGTAGCGGAAGTGCGCCTTCAACGCGGTCGGAATCTCCTTGGCCGGCTTCACCGTGCCGGGGAAGGCGCGCATCCAGGTCCGCAGCACCGGGTCCTTCTCGTCGAAGGCGTAGAGCGTCACGGTCCCGTCGTAGGCGTCGACGGTGGCCTTGACCGAGTTGCGGAGATAGTTGATCTGATTCGAACCCTGCTGGGTGCGGTTCTGCCCGGTGACCGCGTCGGCGGTGACCTCGCCGAGGGCGTTGCGGTCGGAGTACGGGTAGCCGTCCGACGTGGTGTAGCCGTCGAGGATCCAGGTCACCCGGCCGTTCACGACCGCCGGGTACGGGTCACCGTCGAGCGTCAGCCACGGCGCGACCTTGGCGACCCGGTCGCGTGGGTTGCGCTCATAGAGGATCCGCGAATGGTCGGTGATGTCGGACGAGAAGAGGATGTTCTTCTCCCCGAAGCGGACAGAGAAGACGAAACGGTTGAACATGGAGCCGATCGAGACCCCGCCATCGCCGTCGTAGCTCGTGGTCGCCTGGTTCTGGGAGTCACCCGCGCCGTCGATCTCGGCCTGCTTCGTGCCGACGATCGAGTACTCCGGTGAGAGCTCCCCGAAGTAGATCTGGTTCTTGGTTATGTTGAACGGACCGGTCTGCGGCAGGTTTCCCACGGTGAAAACGGGCTTACCGCCCTCGACGGTGTTCGCCGGCGCCGCGACGAATCCCTTGCCGTGCGTGTAGATCAGGTGCTCGTTGATCCAGTTGCGCTGCGCCGGCGCGAGCCCGCTCTGGTCGAGCTCGCGAACGGAGACGACGTAGTCACGGGTGGCGCCCGAGCCGGTGCCGACCGTGTACCGGTCGATGTCGAGGGTGTCCGGGAAGCCGTAGTAGTTGCCGAACTGCTGGAGCTGGGTGAAGGTCCGCGACAGCTTGTTCGGGTCGAGCAGCCGGACATTGGAGACGGTTCCGACATCGTCGGCGACGGCGTCCGCGCTCACGTTCGTCGCCGGCCGGTAGTCCTGCGGTTTCACGTCCGCGATCCCATAGGCCGCGCGCGTCGCCTCGATGTTGCGGGTGATGTACGGCGCCTCCCGGGACGCCTCGTTCGGCTTCACCTGGAACTGCTGGACGATCGCCGGGTAGATACCGCCGATCACGACCGAGGACAGCACGAGGATTCCGGCGCCGAGCAGCGGCAGCGTCCACCCGCGCTGGAAGATGTTGTAGATGAACAGGCCCGCGCAGGCCAGCGAGATGAACAGCAGGATGAGCTTCGCCGGCAGCACGGCGTGCACGTCGGTGTAGCCCGCGCCCGTCGACACCACCCCGCGCGACGAGAAGACCGACCCGAACCGGTCCAGGTAGTAGCCCCACGCCTTGAGCAGCGCGAGCAGCCCCAGCAGCACCGACAGGTGTGCCTTCGCCGCCGGGGTCACCCGCTCCATCGACGCGCTGGCGGTCCGCTCCCGCGGGGGCTGGATGCGGATGCCCCCGAACAGGTAGTGGGTGATCACGGCCACCACCAGCGAGAGGATCACCGCGCTCAGCAGGAAGCCGAACAGGAACCGATAGAACGGGTACGTGAAGGCGTAGTAGCTGATGTCCCGGTGGAACTGCGGGTCACGCACGCCGAACGACTGCCCGTTGACCCACTGCAGCCAGGTTCGCCACCGCCCGGCCGCCGACAGGCCGGCCGCGAGGCCGAACAGCGCCGTCACCGTGAGCAGGACGATGAGCAGGTACGGCTCGACCGCGGACCGGTAACGCTCCAGGTTCTGCTGCTCCACCGACAACGGCCGCACCGGCGGGCGCAGCCGGTAGGCCAGCACCAGGTTGGTGCCGACGGCGACCGCCATCACGGCGCCGAACAGCACGAACAGCAGCACCCGCGTCCACAGGACCGTGGTGAAGACCTTGCTGAAGTTGACCGACCGATAGAACAGCAGGTCGGTGTAGACCGGCGTGAGCGCGAAGAACAAGATCACCAACAGGACGACCACGAGCAGCGGCACGATCACGCGTAGCCGGGTGATGAACGGCCGGCGGACCGCGCCCTTCGGCGCTCCCCGCTCAGACGGTTGCGCTGCCACAGTGCATCCTCCGTGCCCTCAGGCTCTGGCCCGCCTTCCCCCGAGTCGACCTGGCGCTCGGGCTTTGGCCCACTACGGGCAACCTACGCCAGCAGTCCGGGGTGGCCCGAGAGGCGTCTGGGCCGATCAGAGAGGATGGGCCCGTGACGAGCCCAAATCTCCCGGAGCTGACCGAGGTCGTGCTCGAGCTCGAGCGGTACGTCGCCACAGGCGGCTGGAACCAGCCTCACCGGCTCTTCGCGCTCGCACACACCGCGGACCTGCTGGCCTACGACCCGAGCCTGACCGATCACCTCGGCGAGGCGGCGTCACGGCAGCTGACCCCCATCGAGCAGGAGAACCTCCCCGAGGGCCCGCTCGAGCAGATGCTGGGCACGATCGGGTGGCCGGACGAGGTCGAGGGCTGCGTGCTCGTCACCGAGCTGGTGGTACTGCCGCCGAGCGCCGAGGAAGAGATTCCCTACGAGGATCACGAGATCGACGTCTGGGCGACCAGGCATCCGGAGCGCCAGGACATCCGGGTCGCCGTCGCGGTCACCCGCTCGGGCAAGTTCACCTCGTGCCTGCGCCGCCGCAACGACGAGCGCGAGATCGTCGTCGACCCCGACATCGCCGACGCCCTGTTCGACGGCCTCTTCGCCACTTTTTTGTAAGGCCCAGCCACGAGCGAAGCGACGTGGCCCCGCCGAGCCTGCTGTGGTTTCGCAACGTTCCAGCGGATCGCGACCGAGCTGGCGCGGAGGCGCGCCTCCGCGGAGGCATCCCTACGAGCGAAGCGACGTAGGGGTGCCGCAGCGGAGGTCGCAGGAGCGCGCGTGAGCGCAGGAGGACGGCGCGCGGAGGTCCCATGGGAGCGAAGCGAGTACGGGGCCGGAGCGCGCCGCCCGGACGGAGCGAACCATCAGCACAGTCAGCAGGTCGGGATCGATGACCTCTGGGGGCCGCCGAGCTTCTCTAGGGCGTCGAGGGCGTTCGAGAGCTTGTCGACCTTGATCAGAGTCAGACCGCTCGGGGCCATCTTCTTCGCGTCCGCGCAGTTGTCCGCGGGGACGAGGAACACGGTCGCGCCCGAGCCGCGGGCGCCGAGGATCTTCTGCTGGATGCCCCCGATGGGGCCGACCTTGCCGGTGGTGTCGATCGTGCCGGTACCAGCGATGATCCGGCCGCCGGTGAGCTGCCCCGGCGTGAGCAGGTCGATGATGCCCAGGGCGAACATCAGCCCCGCGCTCGGTCCGCCGACGTCCGAGATCCGGATTCGAACGGTGAACGGGTAGGTCCGCTTCTCCGTCGTCGTGATCCCGATGATCGGCCGGGTCTTGTCGTCGGGAGCCGTTCCGGTGGTGATGACGGTTGTCGTCGGGGTGCCGCCACCGTTCGACGAGGACGACGAGGAGGACGACGTCGCGCCGTGCTGGAAGGTGATTTTGACATCCTCGCCCGGCTTGGCCTTGCCGATCTCTCCACGCAGCTCGACCTGGGAATGCACCGGTGTGCCGTTGACCTCGGTCACGATGTCACCGGGCGACAGCTTGCCCGTCGCCGGCGAGTCGGTGGGCACGGCGACCACGACGACGGAGGTGCCGGTCGACTCGATGCCCAGCTCGGTCAGCGCCGCCGCGGTCGCCTGATCCTGGGAGTCCAGCATCGCCTGGGTGTTCTCCTGCTGGATCTGCTCCTGGGTCGAGCCAGGCGGCTCGATCAGCTCCCGGGGAACGACCGCGCGATCACCGTCGACCCAGTCCTCGAGGGCGCCCAGCAGGTTCAGCCGGGGCGTCTCCTCGACGGTGGTGAGTTCCAGCTTCCCGCTGGTCGGGTACGTCTGGCGCCCCTTGATGTCGATCAGCGTCACGCCCTTGACGCTGCCGAGCGTGTCCGTCACCGGCCCCGGGGCCAGCGTCACGAACGGCACCGGAAGCCACAGCCCCGCTATCCCCAGCACCAGCGCGAGCACCGACGCGACGACCAGGGTCTGAGTCCTGCGGGCCATGTCCCGCAGTCTACGTAGGCCTAGATCCCGACAGTGGCTCCCACCGACCGGCCCTGGCCCACGCAGACATCCCGGGCGCTGACCAGGGATGTCCGCGCGTCCGGCCTAGCGAGCCGGCTCGCTTCCCAGCGGTCCGGTCGCCTCCGGCACCGCCCGCCGCCGCGCGAGCTCGGCGTCCGCCGAGTCCTTCGGTGCCCTGTCCTCCGACGCCCTGTCCTCCGGCATCCGGTCCCCCGACGCCCTGTCCCCCGGCACCTGGTCGTCGACGACCCGCGCGGCCGGGACGACGGCTTCCACCCGTGGGGGCCTGGCCGGCCGCCCAGCCATCGCCTCGCGGGCAGGGGCCGCAGCCTTGGCCCCCCGGACGGCGTCGCCCGGATAGACCGCGTCCTTCGGGGCGCTTCCGGCGGAGGGATCGACGGGTCTCGCCAGCGCGTCCATGCTCCGGCGGTAGCCCTCGATGGTGATCATCGCTTCTCGGGCTCGCTTCGGACGACCGCGCAGCGCGGTCCACAGCAGCGCCAGCAGTAGCGCCGCGGGGGGAATCAGAAGCAACCACATGGCGGCCTCGACGCGAGGAAGGGGAAGCGAACGAAAAGGGGGTTGACCAGGAGAGTTGGGATCAGCGAGGTAGATGATCAGGATCTGTCCAGGCCCAGCTCTATCGTAGGTGCCCACTTGAGCAGGCGCCTACCCATTCCGAGGTGCCATCGGCGAACAGCTGCCGCTTCCAGATGGGCACCCGGCCCTTGACCTCGTCGATGAGCTGGCGGCACGCGGCGAAGGCCTCGGCCCGGTGCGCCGCCGACGCGGCCGCGACGACCGCGATGTCCCCGATCGTCAGCAGCCCGGTGCGGTGCACCACGGCGACCGCCAGCACGCCGCGGCTCGCGGGGGCGCCGGTCGCCCCCGGAGCGGCGCCGTCCGCGACCTCGCGGGCGACGGCTGTCATCTCGCGCTCGGCGAGCGGGTGCGCGACATACTCCAGCTCGACGACGGGACGCCCGTCGTCGTGGTCACGGACGGTCCCGACGAACAGCGCGGTACCGCCCGCCCCGGGCAGCGAGACCGCGGCCAGGCACTCGTCCACCGACAGCGGGGAGTCCCGCAGCTCGGCGACGACGAGCGCACCGCCGTCCGCACCGACCGAGGAGGCGGCCAGGGAGATGTCCATACGGCGACGGTAGCCGTTGTGACCAAACCGAGGCTTTCTTGATCATGAGGTCTGGTGGCGGCCTGGCCCACGCCCGATGGGTCGCTGGTACGGGCGCTCGGCGCCCGAAACGGCCGACGCCGCACTACGGTGGATACATGTCCGCACAGCACGCAGCGAGGGTGTCGAGCCGATGAGTAGCCAGTTTCCGTTCGGCTTCACCCCAGGTGATGGGGGCGGGGACCCTGAGAAGGGGCCGCTCGGCCCGTTCGGCGGCGCGGCGCCGTTCTTCGCCGAGTTGGAGAAACTGCTGTCCTGGCAGGGTGGCCCGGTCAACTGGGAGCTTGCCCGGCAGGTGGCGGCCAGGACCGTCGGCTCCGACGACCCGGCGATCACCGCGGCGGACGAGGAGAACGTCGCCGGCGCGCTGCGCATCGCCGACATCTGGCTCGACCCGGTCACCTCCCTGCCGGCCGGCGGATCGACGGCCCGTGCCTGGTCCAGGCAGCAGTGGATCGAGGCGACGCTCCCGGTCTGGCGGACGCTGTGCGACCCGGTCGCCACGAAGGTGGTCGAGGCGATGCGCGCGGGCCTGTCCGGTGGCCTCGCCCAGCTCGGCGGCGCCGAGGGCCTGCCGCCGGAGGTCGCGGCGGCGCTGCCGCCCGGCCTCGACCTCGGCCAGCTGATGGCGGCCGGCGGCCCGGTCGTCGAGATGATGAACCGGGTTGGCGGAATGCTGTTCGGCGCCCAGGTCGGCCAGGCGATCGGGACCCTCGCCGGGGAGGTCGTGTCGTCGACCGAGATCGGGCTCCCGCTGGCGCCAGTCGGGACGGCCGCGCTGTTGCCGGCGAATGTCGCCGCCTTCGGCGAGGGCCTCGGCATCGAGGCCGAGGAGGTCCGGATCTACCTGGCGCTGCGAGAGGCCACGGCGACGCGGCTGTTCGCCCACGTCCCGTGGCTGCGCGCCCACCTGCTCGGCACCGTGGAGGAGTACGCCCGCGGCATCACCGTCGATCAGGAGGCGCTGGGCCAGGTCATGCGGATGGTCGACCCCACCATGATCACGGATCCGGAGAAGCTCTCCGAGGCGCTCGGCGAGGACGTGTTCGCCGACGCCACGACGCCGGAGCAGGAGGCGGCGCTCGGCCGCCTGGAGGTCGCGCTCGCCCTCGTCGAGGGCTGGGTCGACCACGTCACCGACATCGCGGCCAGCGAGCACCTGCCCGCCGCCGCCCGGCTGCGCGAGATGGTGCGTCGGCGGCGAGCCGAGGGCGGCCCTGCCGAGCAGACCTTCGCGACCCTGGTGGGCCTGTCCCTGCGGCCGCGGCGGCTGCGAGAGGCCGCGGCGCTGTGGGAGGCGCTGCGGGTGGCGCGCGGTTCCGACGGGCGCGACGCCGTCTGGGGCCATCCGGACCTGTTGCCGTCGGCGGACGACCTGGCCAACCCGGAGGGATTCGTCTCCGGCGCCACGGCGAGCCTGCTGGACCCGATCGCCGAGATCGAGAAGCTGCGGGACACGCCTCCCAACGAGGGTCCCGACGAGCCGGATCCCGACGCGTCGGCATAGCCGGCGGGTGACGCACCCCTGCTGAAGGAGCGCGCCGGGTGCGTCCCGGCGCGGACACCTCCGGGCCAACGGTTGCCAACCGGGATCAGCCGCCCGCCTACCCGGTCCCGGGTGCCGTGCGGCGATACCGGCCCGTCGACTAGGCCGACCTGACATCACCTCAGCGTCACCACCAGGAAGCCTTCGGTGGTTCGGTCGTTTCGCGGAGAGAAAGCGCGAGCGTCGGGCTTCGCCACAGACGTCCCGCTCCCGCACGCAACGTATCCGTGACGATCCGGAGCAGGGTCGCGCGGACCACCGCCGGCGTCTCCTCCCCGGCGAACGCCGGACCCTCGGCGGACGCGCCGGGCGGTCACCGCTGCCCGGACGGTGGTCTCGGGACCGTGCCGCCGAGCGGCCCACTGACCACGCCTGGTGTCCGGCTCGGGAGGATGGGTCCTGCCGCCGCGTGACCGCCAGGCCCAGAGGACAGACCGCACAGACCTCTGGGTGGACAGGAGATCCGGGCGGCGGGCGCGGGCCGGCCAGCTGAGGATCGGCCCCGCGCCCGAGACGGCCCGTGCCAGGGGCCGGGACGCGACCCTGCTCCCTTCGCGCCCCCCGGCTCGTCCTGGGCGGGCAGCCAGCCGACGCGAGCCCACCCGGGTTCGGCGAAGCCACGCGGCGAGCGCCGCCGTCGGCCGTCTCGAGCACCGTGTCCGAGCACCACTGGGCGTCCGCGCCCGGCGACGTGGCCGGGTGTCGGACCTGGGAAGGGAGATCCACGTGGCCGACAGCTACGAGGGTTACTGCGTCAAGTGCAAGGAGAAGCGCCACTACGAGGGTGAGGTGCGGATCAGCGAGTCGGGCCGGCGGATGGCCAGGGGGACCTGCCCGGTCTGTGGGTCGACGATCAACCGGATCCTCGGCAAGGCCTGACGCCCGGGCGGTGGACGCGGCGGAGGCGGGTCACCGCACACCGCCGACGACGCGCTGACGTGGCTGTCAAACCGCCACTGTCCACAGTCGTGCGCGCGCGGATACCGAGACGGCGAGCGCTGTGCGATCGTGCGCGCTGTCAGGGCCGGCGGTCCGGGGGACCGCGCCCACATCCCGCGACGTGCGTCCAGCGCCTCGCCGTCCGCCGGGCGGCGCCGGCCCGGGCGAGGAGGTGCGCCATGCGCCCGATGCTCAAGCCAGGCCTGCGCCGCCTGTGGCGGGACGGGTCCACCCTGCAGCTCGGGGTCGACCCGTCCCGCGCCCTCGTCCTGCCCGGGGTGACACCCGGGCACGTCGCCGCCCTCGATGCCCTGGACGGCTCTCGTGCCGGCACCCGGCCGGCCACCGGCGCCGACCAGGCCACCGCCGCGTTGCTCGGTCTGCTGGGCGAGGCCGGGCTGCTCGACGACGCCGCGCCGGACGGCGTCGAGCAACCGCCGCTGCCCGCTCTCGACCGCGATCGCCTGCGGCCGGATCTCGCCGCTCTCTCGCTGGCCGCCAACCATCCCGGCGGCGCGCACCGGGTGCTCGCCGGGCGGCGGGGCGCCCGGGTCCGCGTCCGGGGCGCCGGCCGGGTCGGCGCGCACATCGCCACGCTGCTCGTCGCCGCCGGCGTAGGGCGGGTGGTCGTCGACGATGCCGGACTGGCCGGCCCAGCCGACGTCTCCCCCGGCGGGTTGGGTCTCGACGCCATTGGCCGGCCCCGCGCACTGGCCGCGATGGCGGCGCTGGGCCGGGTGACCCGGCAGCCGGCCCCCGGCGCCCCAGGGGGCTCCGGAGACGCCGCCGCGCCGTTCCACCCGAACCTGGTCGTGCTGGCCCCGGTCGGGGTGCCCGTGCTACGCCCCGACGAGTCGCTGGAACTGGCGCGCGCCGGGGTGCCTCATCTGCTCACCGGCATCCGGGAGACCACCGGGGTGGTCGGGCCGCTTGTCGTGCCTGGGCGAACGTCGTGCCTGCACTGCCAGCACCTGCGGCGGTACGCGGCTGACGAGGCCTGGCCGCTGCTGGCCATGCAGCTCGCCCGGCGCGCCGAGAGCGGCCCGGACCCGTGTGATGTGACGCTCGCCGCACAGGTCAGCGCGCTCACGGCCGCCCAGGCGCTCGCCTTTCTCGACGCCGGGCCCACCGCAGCGACGCTGCCGGCCACGGCCGCGGGAACCTTGGAGATCGCGACCCCCGACTGGCGCGTCCGCCGGCGCAGCTGGCGGCCACACGCCGACTGCCCCTGCGGCGCAGCCGATGCCTCGACGCGGCCGGATTCCGGCTGACCGCGCCCCAGCCGCCCCACACCCGGTCGCCGAGACCTCGCGTCCGGTCTGGTGGCCGGCGGAATGGTACGTCGACGCACCGCCCCGCCGGCCGGTGATCTCCGAATTCGGGGTGCCTGCTGCGCGGGAGGTGGACGATGGGGGGGTGTCCGACATCCCCCGCCGGGCCGTCGTGCGGACGGCCCGGCTCGCCACTCTCCCCCTTGGCTACGCCGGCCGGGCGACGCTCGGCGTCGGCCGCCGTCTCGGCGGCCGACCCGCCGAGGCCGTCGCGACGGAACTCCAGCAGCGCACCGCCGAGCAGGTCTTCCGGGTCCTGGGCGAGCTCAAGGGCGGCGCGATGAAGCTGGGGCAGATGCTGTCGGTCTTCGAGGCCGCGCTGCCCGACGAGGTCGCCGGCCCCTACCGGGCGGCGCTGACCAAGCTGCAGGAAGCCGCCCCACCGCTGCCCGCCGCGACCATCCACAAGGTGCTCGCCGCCGAGCTGGGCCCGGACTGGCGGGAGCTGTTCGCCTCGTTCGACGACGTGCCCGCGGCGGCGGCCAGCATAGGGCAGGTACACCGGGCGGTCTGGTCGGACGGACGGCCCGTCGCGGTGAAGGTGCAGTACCCGGGCGCCGGTCCGGCGTTGCTGTCCGACCTGACCCAGCTCGGCCGCGCCGCGCGCCTGTTCGGCGCGCTCGCGCCGGGGCTGGACGTCAAACCACTGATCGAGGA
Source organism: Pseudofrankia saprophytica (assembly GCF_000235425.2). Lineage (NCBI taxonomy): Bacteria > Bacillati > Actinomycetota > Actinomycetes > Frankiales > Frankiaceae > Pseudofrankia > Pseudofrankia saprophytica. The sequence goes on along the minus strand of NZ_KI912266.1, from coordinate 2,514,170 downwards.
GCTGCGGGCGCGGGTCGCCGAGGAGCTTGACTACCGGCTGGAGGCGAGCTGGCAGCGCGCGTTCGCCGAGGCCTACCAGGCAGACCCCGACATCGCCATCCCCTGGCCGCTCGCGGCCAGCGACCACGTGCTCGTCGCCGAGTGGCTCGACGGCCTCCCGCTCGCGGACGTCATCGCCAGCGGGGACCAGACCCAGCGAGACCGGGCGGGGCTGTTGCTGTGCCGGTTCCTCTACTCCTGCCCGGCGCGCTCCGGGCTGCTGCACGCCGACCCACACCCCGGCAACTTCCGGCTGCTGGCCGACGGCCGGCTCGGCGTGCTGGACTTCGGCGCGGTGGCGCGGCTGCCGGACGGGCTGCCCGAGGTGATGGGCCGGCTGACCCGGCTCGCGCTCGACGCCCGTCGCGCCACCGCCACCAGCGGCGCTGTCGCCGCCGCGGGCACGAAAGGCGCGGGCACGGGTGCGGCCGGCGTGGGCAAGGCCGCGGCCCTCGCGGAGGAGGACGCCGCCGAAGAGGTGATCGAAGGGCTGCGCCGGGAGGGGTTCATCCGGCCGAACGTCACGGTCGACGCCCAGGAGCTCCTGGAACATCTCGGCCCGCTGCTCGACGCGCTCGCCGAGGAGGAGTTCACGTTCTCCCGCCAGTGGCTGCGAGAACAGGCACTGCGGCTGGCGGACTGGCGCTCGCCGGCCGCCCAGGTCTCCCGCCAGCTCAATCTGCCGCCGTCCTACCTGCTGATCCACCGGGTCACGATGAGCGGGATTGGCCTGCTCTGCCAGCTCGGCGCCACGACGTCGCTCAGGGCGGAGATGGAGCGCTGGCAGCCCGGCTTCGCGCCACCCGGCTCGGCCGCCGCCCGGCACGCGACCAGGGCGAACCGTCCCGGCCGCCCGCTGCCGACGGTCGCCGTCACGCCCGGCGGTGGCGCCGGCGCCACCGTGAGGCCGATCGACCCGATCCTGTTCGACCCGCCGCCTCAGCGCCGGGCCCGCGCGCCCCGCGCACCTCGGACACCGCGCCAGCGCGGCACCGAGCCCGCGGCGGTCCAGCCGGACCAGCCGGAGCGCTAGGCGTCAGCGCGTGGTCTCGGTGTCACCGGGGCGGCGCTGCTCGGGCGGCAGCTCGCCACGGCCGAGGTCATCGCGCTCACCGAGGTAGAGAAAGCCATAGGCCTCGTCCCGAAAGGTGACACCGGCGGCGCGCAGTACCTCGTCCCAGTCGCCGGTGCAGGTGGTCCGCGCGCCCTCGCTGCCGTGGTCGGCGGTGAGCATGATCGCGACCCGATCGGTGAGGCCGCGGGCGTCCAGCAGGTCCAGGAAGACGCCGAGGCGGCGATCCGAGTCCAGGAGCGAGGCCCGCGCCTCGGCCGAGTACGGCCCCCCGCCGTGGTGGCCGGTGTCGGTCACGGTGGTGTTCCACCAGGTGAAGGCCGGCGGGTCCTCGCTTCCCCACAGGTCGAGCACCTGCTTGAGCCCGAGCGCGTCGACCCGGCTGGACCAGCCGTAGTCCCGGTCCGCGGTCGCCCACTCCTGGCTGGTGTGCGGGTCGTCGTCGCCGCGCGGCAGATGGTCGGCCATCCCGCCGGCGCCGTCGAGGCTCTCCAGCGCCCGGACCAGCTCGAAGGTCGAGTAGGTGGCGCCTCGGTCGATCGGCTCGTTGACGCACGCGGTCATCGCGTCCGGGCGGGCGGCGGCGATCGCCTCGAACACCGTGCGGACACCGGGCCGCAGGTGCTGGCAGGCGGTGTGCCAGACGCTCACCTCGTTGGTGACGACCTGCTCGCCGGTGGCCCGGTCGAAGTAGACGTTGTTCAGGATTCCATGCCGGCCAGGGCCGACGCCGGTGAGCGCCGACGTGTGGTTGGTCAGCGTCACGCTCGGGAACTCAGCCACCGCGCCACCGGTCAGGGCGCAGCCGCGCGCGAGCAGCCGGGCCACGTTCGGCAGCCGGCCCCGCGCCGCCAGCGCGAGCAGGTCGTTGCAGTTGGTGCCGTCCCAGAGCAGGCCGACGACGTGGCGCGGCAGCGCCGTCCCGGCGAGGTCGTCGGCAAGCAGGTCGGCCAGCGCCGCGCCCTCGACGTCCGGCATCGGGGCGCCCGCGAGCGCGGCCAGCGTCGGGCCGACGTCGACGACCCTGGCGTGCCACGCCAGCAGGCCGCGGGCGCGCACACCGGCGCCGGACAGCACCAGCGGAGCGCGCGACTGGCCGGCGTCGAGTGATCCGTGCTCGCCGAGGTGGCCGCCGCGCTCCGGCCAGTAGTGACCGGGGGTGTGCATGACGACGACGTCGGGCGAGCGGGTCGGGTCGGCGAAGACCGAGGCGAGCCGTGGCCCGGCGAGCGGGTACGAGTTGCGCTCGTTCGGCGGCGACGGGTCGGCGAGCGCCTCGGCGCACCCCACCGCGTGCAGCGGGTCCCGCGTCTCGACCGGGTTGCGGCCGCGCAGCACCTGCCACGGGCCGTCGGGCGCGGCGGCTGGCACCCGAGCCGCGCCGTGGGAGTTGGCGACGTGCAGCCAGCCGTCGTCGACCCAGGCGACCAGGTCGACGATGTGATCCAGCTCGGGGGACGTCAGTACGTCCGTGGCCAGGGCCCGCTGAGCGGACCGCGACGAGGTGAGAGAGCCGGACGGGTTCCGCCCGGCGCCGGTCTGGACGGGGTAGGTCCGCTCACTGCTTGGCACGATCGGAACACTACTGGCGCACACCGTACCGAGAGGCGACGCGCGCCTCACCCCCGAGGGGCGAATCACCGAACACCTGATGGCGCGGTCGGGGTACGAGATGGAGCTGGCCGCCTGGCTCGCCCCGTGCGGGCGGCCAGGCGGCCAGCGATGAAGGTACGGATGATGGGAAACCCGTCGGCTGTGTGATCGAAATTCATGATCGCACGGTCACGGGGTCTAGGCCGCGATCACCTTGCGGGGACGGCCGCGGGGGCGCTTGTACGGGACCACGACGCCGGTGACCACGAGCTCACCGCCCCACACGCCCCAGGGCTCGTGGCGGTCGAGCGCGGTCGCCAGGCAGGCCAGGCGGATAGGGCAGTCGCGGCAGATCGCCTTCGCGGACTCGACGTCCGCCGGCGACTCCGCGAAGAACAGGTCGGGGTCAGCGTCCCAGCAGGGAAGCGAAAGACGCTCCCGCTCGATCCGGGCAACGATCGAGGGGTCGAACACCGGTGTCACCTCCGACACGGGAATCTCTTCGGTGCGGTCAGAAGGGAAAAACACAAAGGCCGCGGGCCCCAGTGGGGTCCGCGGCCTCGGGTTCTGGCCTAGGTGCCGGCTACACCGGCGGTTCCGTCTGGGACGGACCCCTGCTGTCTGGGTGACGTCGCGTGGACGCCTGGGTCTTGGCCTGGAGCTTGTTCGTGTGGGCAATGGCGGCCGTCTGGAAGGCGGACTTGTCCCGTGCGGCCGCGGCGATGACGCTCGCGCCACGCCGTGCCGCCGGGGCGACGGTCGGCTTCGCGGCCGGAACGACGCCGTGACGGGCCTCATCCGCCAGCGCATATGCCATCGGCTCGGTGGCCGCCGACAGATCCGCCATGAGCGGGAGGGCCGACGCCGGGATATCCATCCCGCCCCGCCAGGCCGGTGCGTCCGTCACGCCGAGTCCACGCCAGAAACCGCCTGCCACGGCGGTTTCGAGCGATCCGCGCGCGGGACCTGACAGGACGCCGACCTCGCGCGGACGCGCGATGACCGCCCCGAGCTCGGCACAGCCGGCGCCGAAGACCGCGATACGAATGCCACTGAGCACCCCTATCGCCTCCCTTCGCGCGGCCGGTCCGCTCTCGCGGCCGACATCCGTCATCGGTTCCAAGACCCGGAGCTACGACGATCACTGGGACGGTGATCCGCGGGATGGTGACCCAGGGACCGTGGCCCAGCGCTCAGCGAGCACCAGCTCCGGTGTTCATGGGTAACGGTAGGGGGACCTCGGAACGGCGACAACTTATTTTTCAAGTCGGCCAGGCGACACCACGGGTAACACCCGTCGAGCCGAACCAATCGTCCGTTACGTCAAGCAATGACTCATGCCGGTACCGTCACCGACGAGGTGGGCGCGCGCCCGTGAGGCGCCGGCGATCCGCCGGCCGGCGTCCGGCGATCGGCATCCGGCCGTCGCGTCCGGCGTCCGGCGGTCGGCGGTCGGCGGTCGGCGGTCGGCGGTCGGCGGTCGGTCAGCGTGGCCCGGTTACCAGGGCGAGCACGTCGGCGCCGTAGCTGTCGAGCTTCACCTGGCCGATCCCCGGGATGGCGACCAGTTCGGCGACCGTGCCGGGCCGGCTCTCGGCGATCGCCTCCAGCGTCGCGTCGGTGAGGATGACGAAGGCCGGCCTGCCCAGCTCCCGCGCCTTCCCCGCCCGCCATTCCCGCAGCCGGTTGAGCAGGTCCCGGTCGACCTGGCGGGGACAGGTCGCGCACCGGCCGGTGCGTGCCGCTACCCCGGTGAGCGCCTGGCCGCACACCCGGCAGCGCACGGCGGCCCGCCCCTTTGGCCTGGCCGCCCCGTTAGCGGCGCCGCCTTCCCCGCCGCCCCCGCTCGGGCCCGCCCCCGCGGTCCGGCGGCCGGCGGCCGCAGGCCTGGCACCGGCCGGGCGCAGCCCGTCGAGAAACCGCGACCGCCGCCGGGGCCGCCCACCCGCGGTGCGCGCGAGCGCCCAGGACAGGGCCAGGTGCTCCCGCGCCCGGGTGACGCCGACATAGAGCAGCCGCCGTTCCTCCGCGATCTCCTCGTCGGTCTGCGCGTGCACGATCGGCACCATCCCGTCGGTCAGGCCGACGAGGAACACCGCGTCCCATTCCAGGCCCTTGGCCGCGTGCAACGAGGCCAGCGTCACCCCTTCGACGGTGGGGACGTGCTGGTGGGCCGTCCGGTCGGCGAGGTCCGCGACGAAACGCTCCAACCCGGCGTCGGGCTCGGCCACCACCAGGTCGACGGCCAGCCGGTGCAGGGCGGCGAGGTTCTCCCAGCGTTCCCGCTCGGCCCCGACGGTGGGCGCCGTCGCCCGCCAGCCGGCGCCCCGCAGCACGTCGGCGACCGTCTCCGCGAGCCCCGCCGGGCGGTCCGTCTCGGCGGAGCGCAACGCGGCGCGCAGCAGCCGCACCGCGTCCCGCACCTCCGGCCGTTCGAAGAACCGCTCGCCGCCCTTCACCAGGTACGGGATGCCGGCCGCGCCGATCGCCTCCTCGTAGGCCTCGGAAGCCGCGTTGATCCGGTAAAGCACGGCGATCTCGCTGGCCGGTACTCCGCCGGCGAGCAGCGTCCGGATCCGGGCCACCACCGCCCTGGCCTCGTCCGCCTCGTCCACGCATTCGACCAGCGCCGGCTCCGGGCCGTCCGGACGCATCGCGACGAGACCCGGTTGCCCTGCCGCCACCCCACCCACGGCGGAGACGGCGGCGCGGCCGGCGTCCCCACCGGGACGGGCACCCGCCGGGCTCGTCGGGCCCGCGGGACCTGGGGGGCCTGACGGGGCCGCGCCGAGCAGCGCGTTCGCGAGGCCGACCACCTGAGGGGTCGAGCGGTAGTCGCGGACGAGGTGGACGACGGTCGCGGCCGGGAAGCGGCGCGGGAACCCGACGAGGTAGCGCGGCGAGGCGCCGCTGAAGGAGTAGATGGTCTGGTGCGGGTCACCCACGACGCACAGGCTGTCCCGGTCCCCCAGCCAGGCGTCGAGCACCCGCTGCTGCAGCGGGTTGACGTCCTGGTACTCGTCCACGACGAAGTGGCGGTACCGCGACCGCAGCTCGGTGGCGACCCAGGAGTGCTCCTCGATGATCGCCGCGGTCAGCAGCAACAGGTCGTCGAAGTCCACCACACCGGCCGCGCGCTTGGCCTGTTCGTAGTCCGCGTACAACCGGCTGACCGCGTCCGCCGGCCAGACGGTCTCGCGCCCCGCCGCCTCGGCCGTGCGCGGGTAGTCCTCGGGCGTCACCATCGTGGCCTTCGCCCACTCGATCTCGGAGGCGAGGTCGCGCAGCTCCCCCCGGTCGGGGCGCCGGGACGACCGGGCGGCGGCCTTGGCGATCAGGGGGATGCGGCTCTGGACGAGGGCGGGCAGCGCCGCGCCGGCGACCTTGGGCCAGAAGTACCCGAGCTGGCGCAGCGCCGCCGCGTGGAACGTCCGGGCCTGCACCCCCTCCACCTCCATCCCCCGCAGCCGGGAGCGCAGCTCGCCGGCGGCCCGGTTGGTGAAGGTCACCGCGAGCACCTGCCCGCCGGGCACTCCCTGCCGGGTGAGGTGGGCGATCCGGTGGGTGATCGTCCTGGTCTTGCCCGTTCCCGCACCGGCAAGGATGCAGACCGGTCCGATCGGCGCGAGCACCGCGGCGCGTTGTTCCGGGTCGAGCCGCCATTCCTCGGACCCGTCGACGCGGCCGTCGAGTGAGCCGTCGGCGGGCGCCCCGTCGGCGGCCGGGGGCGGCTGGTCGGCATCAGCCGACCCGGCCGACCCGGCCGGGCGGTACGTACGGGACGTGCGCGAGACGGCGGCCAGCTCACCGGACATGACCTGAAACGTAGTCACCGGCGGCGGTGGGAAGCGGCGGGGCCGTCGGCGGGTTGTGGATGGCTGGCACCCGGTCGCGGGTGGTCGCGGCGTGGGAATGCATCCCCGTCTGACCGGGTATGTCGGTTGTTGGCTCGTGACGGCAGGGCTACAGGCAGGCCGCGCTTTGCTCGGCCGAGGCGAGAGGATGATCAGTGCTCACGATGTACAGCACCAGCTGGTGTGGCTACTGCAAGCGGCTGAAGCGCCAGATGGATGATGCAGGCATCCGGTATGAGGTCGTCGACATCGAGTCCGACCCCACTGCCGAGCAACTGGTCCGCGATGCGAACAACGGCAACGCGACCGTGCCCACGGTCGTCTTCCCGGATGGGACTGTGATGACGAATCCGTCCCTCCGTCAGGTCACCGAGAAGGTCACTTCTGCCGCATAACGGATACGCAGAGCAACGAGAAAATCGGTGCTCGACGCCCTCCGGACGCATACACGGCCGGCTCATGGGACGGTGTCCGTCACTGCCCGTGAAGTTTGTGGGAGAGTTCGGCCTGTGTCGTCACCACCCTCAGGACAGGCGCGCAGCACCGTGGACGCTGCCGCGCGGGCCGCGCAAGCCCTCCACCACATGGAGGCGACCGGGTTCGTGGAAATTTCCACGACAACGGCCACCTACCTAGAGGTGGTTGGGACGCTGCCTGGTCTGGAACCGGGAACGCAGTACCCGCGGTCGGCGAGTCTGGTCGCCCGCGTGCTTGACGGTGCCCCAGCCATTGGCACCAATGTGGGGATGGAACCGAGCCTGGCGGACACGGTCGAACACGAACGCCTCGGAGTGGGCAGTCACGTCGTCGTGCCGGTCCTTACCCGGACGGGTGAGCTCGCCGGGTTGCTGGTCGGTCTAGACCGTGGCGCGGTCGAAGTTGTGCCCACGGCGCTGCCATTGCTCCGCGGCATAGCCGACGGTCTGGGTGCCGCGTGGCCAACTGGCGATGCCCCGCCCGCGGCGGCCCCCCTTTCGGCGGCATCGCCGGCGGCGGCGCCCTCACCGGCGGCGCCGAGCCCGGCCGGTGGCCCATCCACGAGCGCCGTCCCCAACCCCGCCGTACTCGGAGCGCCGCGACCGGGGTCTGGTCAGCGACCCGCGCCGTCGGCGGAGCCCACGACCCCGGCGGGGTCGCCGGTCTCCGGCGCGGGGCACGACGGGCCAGGCCAAGCCCTGCCCGGCGCAGGTGTCGCCGGAACGGGCAAGGCGCCCCGGCCCGGACCCCCACCCCGGCCGGGACCCCGGCCCGCGCCGCCTCCCCGGCCGGTCGCCCCCACGCCCCGCGCAGCCGTCGACGGCGCCGCCCGGCGCGGCACCGGCCACGGACGGCGAGCTACGGCTGCGCCGGACCAGCGCCGGCTGGGTGGTCGAGGGCCCCGGCACGGACGTCCGGCCGGTGGGTGACCTGATCTCCGCGATGGTGCTGGCCGATCTGCTGGCCGAAGACCTGAACCCGCCCGGCCGGCCGCGCCGCGCCGACCGGGAGCTCGGCGAGGTCGAGAAGCTGCGGCTGTCGGTGGTCCAGCTGGAGCACGCGCTCGCCTCCAGGGTGATCGTGGAGCAGGCCATCGGCGTGCTGGCCGAGCGCCACCACATCAAGCCGCGGGACGCGTTCGAGCGGCTGCGGCGCACCGCGCGAGGCATGGGCAGGCGGGTGCACGACCTGGCCCGCCAGGTCGTCGACTCGGTCAGCGACCCGCGGATCGCGCTGCCGGGAGAGCTCGGCGGCCGGCCGGGACCGGGGCCCGCGGCCGGGCCGGGTCCCGGCCCGGGCTCAGCGCCCCGGCCCGCCCCACCGCGTGCCACCCCGACTCGCCACTGACGCGAAGGACGAAGCGGACCGCCGGAATCGGTGAGACCGATTCCGGCGGCCAGCGGCCAGGGGACGGTTCCAAGGTTGGTCGCTGGCCCGGGTGGCGCCGCACCCCGGCCCGCGCAGGACTGGCTAGGAGCTCCGCTGGGAGGACGAGTCGGCCACGGCCGTCACAGACCCGAGCGCCGCGACCGCGCCCGTGATCTTCTCGGCGTCCCCGACGAGCACCGTGATGAGCCTGGTCGGCGCGAGCAGGCCGGCGGACACGGCGAGCACCTCCTCGGCGGTCACTCTGGTCAGCGCCGCCGGATGGTCACGCAGGTACTCGACCCCCATGCCCGCGCCCGCGAGCCCCGACAGCGTCGAGGCCAGGCCGGCGGCCGTCGCGCTGCCGAGCGCCATCGTCCCGACCGAGTACTGCCGGGCCGCCTCCAGCTCGTCGGATGACGGCGCGAGCACCGCCATCCGGCCGAGCTCGTAGAAGATCTCCAGGAGCGCCGGGCCGGTGACGTCGGTCGCGACGTCGGCGGCGACCGTGAACCGGGAGCCGGCCAGGTAGTGGTCCACGCCGCTGCGCGGCGAGTAGGTGTAGCCCTTGTCCTCGCGGATGTTGTCGACCAGGCGGGAGCTGAAGTAGCCGCCAAAGATCGTGTTGGCGAGCCGCTGAGCCGGGTAGCCGGGCTCGTGCCGGTCGAGGGCACCGCCGCCGAGGCGGATGTTCGTCTGCACCGCGCCCGGCCGGTTCACGATCAGGATCGGACCGGTCGCCAGCGCCGGGAGTGCCGGCACGGCCTCGGGCTCGCCACCGGACCAGCCGCCCAGCGCCGCCTCGACGGCGTCGTGCGCCGCCGCCGGGTCGACGTCGCCGACCAGGGTCAGGATCGCGCCGCGCGGCGAGATCCTGGCCGTGTGCAGATCACGGACCGCTCCGACGCCCACCCGGGCGAGCACGGCCGGCTCGACCACCGCGCTGCCGTACGGGTGCCCGGGGAACAGCCGGCGCAGCAGCGCCTCCCGGGCGATCACGGCCGGCTGGCTGAGCGCCATCGTGGCGTCCTCGACCACCCGGTCGCGCTCGCCGCTGAACTCGTCGTCCGGGTAGCTCGCCTCCGTCAGCACCTCGGCGAGGATGCCCAGCAGCGGGTCGAGATTGGTGGCCAGCGCCGAGCCGACGACCGCGAGCCGGTCGGCGTCGACGCCGGTGGAGAGGGATCCACCGAGGGCCTGCACGGCGGTGGCGATCTCGACCCGGTCCCGCTTCGCCGTACCGGTGAACAGCGTCTCGGCCAGCAGCTCGGCCCGCGCGGCGTGGTCCGCGCCGAGCCCGGTGAACGGGATCCGCAGCCGCAGCTCCACCAGCGGGACGCTGGTGCGCGCGACCACCAGCACACGCAGCCCGTTCGGCAGCGTCCGCTCCACCACGGTCGGGAGCTCCGCCGGCACCGTCGGGCGGACGGCCGGGATGACCCCGGCCCGTTCGGTCGTCGTCGTCAAAGCCCCCGCCGTCCCGTCGCTAGTTGTCCTTGACCAGTCCCCGGGCGCTCGCTCGTCGTCACGACGCCGCCCCGGCCTTCAGCTCCAGCACGGAGCGTCCCTGCGCCCGCAGCGCTGCCGCGGCCGCCGCGACGGCGTCACCGGTCACCTCGGACAGCAGTGCCGGCAGCTCGTTGAGCATCTCCGGACGGCCCCGGTGCAGCTCGAAGGCGCCGAACGCGAGCGCCCGACCCAGCGCGTCGTCCGCCTCGCGCAACAGCCCCGAAGCGACGCGGGCCCGCACCCGTTCCAGCTCGCCGTCGGCGAGGCCGTCGGTCGCGAGCCGGTCGAGCTCCTCGTCGATCGCGGTGAGGATCCCGGCGGCCGGCGACTCGGCCGGGTGACGGGCCTCCACGGTCAGCAGCAGCGGGTCGCGCTGGTCGAACGGGTCACCGAAGGTGCCGACGTAGCTGCTCACGCCGATCACCGAGCGGTCGGTCTGCACCAGTCGCCGCTCGAGGCGGCTCGCGTCGCCGGACGTGAGCACGTCGGTCAGCAGGAAGTTGGCGAGGAACGCGGACAGGTCGGTGTCCGGGTCCGGCACCCGGTACCCGATCGCGAGCGCCGGCCGGGGCGCGAGCTTGTCGACGAGCTCACCCCGCCGCTCCTCGGACCGGATCGGCTCGGCGAAGCTGCGCCGATCCGGCACCGCGCGGGCGGCGATGTCGGCGAAGTACCGCTCCACGAGCTTCAACACGTCGTCGGGGGCGAAGTCACCCGCGATCGTCAGGACGGCGTTGCCCGGGGCGTAGAACTTCTCGAAGAAGTCCTCCGCGTCGTCGAGGCTCGCCGCCTCGAGTTCACTGAAGTCGCCATAGCCGTTGTGTGCGTTCGGGAACGTGTCGAACGCGACCGGTGGCAGGGTGATCCAGGGGAAGCCGCCATATGGGCGATTCATCACATTTACGCGGATTTCTTCCTGGACAACGGCGATCTGGTTGTCCAGGTTCTCGCGGGTGATTTTCGGGGCCCGCATCCGGTCGGCCTCGAGGAAGAGCGCGAGCTCGAGCGCACCGGACGGAAGTAGCTCGTAGTAGTCCGTGTGGTCCGGATGCGTCGAACCGTTGAAGATTCCACCGGCGGCCTGCACGTACTTCGGGTGTTCGGCCTTCCCGACGTTCTCACTGCCCTGGAACATCATGTGCTCGAACAGGTGCGCGAACCCGGTACGGCCCTCCGGCTCGGACCGGAAGCCGACGTCGTAGTGCACGGCGACGGCCACGACCGGCGCCGTCGTGTCGGGGGCAAGTACGACCCGCAGTCCGTTGTCGAGCCGGGTCTTCTCCAGTGGATAGGCGGGCGAGGGAAGCGACGAGGTCATCGTTGCGGACGCCGTCGGGCCGGTGCCGGTACGTGAGGACACATCTGGTCACGCTACTGCCCAGGACGGTTCACCGGCAGCGGTAGCGCCAACCGGCGGGCCTGGGGCGCCCACGCGCTTTGGCGGACGGAACACAGCGCCGATGACGCGGTTCGTCCGCCAAAGCCAGGTGAAGGTCAGTGGGCTGGGGCCCGGGTGGTCGGGGTGGCCGAGGCCGTCGAGGCCGTCGCGATGGCCGGGTCGGCGATCGGGCTCGCGCCAAGGGCGAGGGCCGGGAGACCGCCGCGCAGGATGGTGACGGCGCAGACGGCGAACCCGACGAGCAGGAGCGCGTTCGCGACGGTGCCGACGACGCCGCTACCGCCGCCGGCGAAGTTGACCGGCTCGTAGGCGACGAACAGCGCCGCCGCCCAGCGGGGCACGGCCCGCGACCGCCACAGCGCGATGCCGAGGCACACCATCGAGACCAGGCCACCGATGAGGCTGAACAGGACGAACGCCTGGAACTGCGCCGAGCCGCTCAGCTGGTGCATCAGCGCGGCGCCGGCCGCGTGGTCGGTCTCCGCCGCCGCCGCGCGCACGTTGTCGGCGCTGACCAGGCCGACCCAGGCGCTGCCTGAGATGATCCCGAGCCAGCCGGCGACACCGGCGAGCCGGCGGGCCCGGGGGAACGCCAGCAGCGCGGTCACGGCGGTGGCCGCGCCGAGCAGCAGGATCAGGATCTCCGCGGCAAGTCCCGCGTCGACCCGGCCAGCATGCGCGGCGAACCTGTCGATCGAGGCGACGTCATCGCCGTCCCCGCTCGCGGGAAGAACGGTGGTCGCCAGGACGGCGCCCAACCCGGTGAGGAGCAGACAGGCCGCGGCGAGCAGCCGGCCAACCGGCGAGGTGGGCGGTACGGCGGGCGTTGCGGAGGTGGGCATGGCAACTGTTCCTTCCAGGGCGTCCAGGACTGATCGCAGCCCAGGACTGGATCACTTCGAGCGCGGGATGTGGTCACGGCGTCGAGCGACGCCGGTCCGCGATGAGGAATCGGAATGGTCCGGTCTCCGGCCGTGCGCCGCCCGGGCGCACGGCCGGACCGGCCGGCACCCGTGGTGCCGACGGGGCAGCGGGGTCAGCTGACCTCGAAACCGCTCGCGAGGATGGTGGCGAACTCCGGAGGCGGCCCGACGGGAGTGGCGACGATGTAGCGGCCGGGGCTGAGCGTGGCCAGGCCGTAGGCCGGGTCGGAGCCGGTGGGCTGGGCCACCGCGACGACGTCGGCGATGTCCTCGAGACTGGCCTTGCCGGCCCGCACGTCGGCCGCGGTCGCGGTCTGGCCGTCGCGGACCTTGCCGAGCAGCAGGATGAAGCCGGCCTTCGCCGGATCGGTGCCGGTGTTGGCGAACTTCATCGCCACCGGGCCGGCGGGCAGTGTCGCCGGCACGCCGGCGAGGGCGGTGCCGTCGCTGTTGGTCACGTCGAGGGTGGTGTAGCCGCAGGAGTCGTGCGCCCAACCGTTGACGGCGGTAAGCGCGGCGCTGAGCGAGGCGTCCTCGGTGGAGACCGGCTTCCCCTCCTTCGCGCCCTGCACAACCGTGGCCAGCACGTCGACCTTGCTCGTCAGGTCTGCCGGGACACCGGCGCGCAATGCGGTGACCTGGGTCTGCAGCGGCGTCGCCCAGGCGGCCAGCTCGGCCGCGGACGCCGGCGGGCCGTCCGGATCGATCCCGGGGATGTTCACCCAGTCGCTGGCCAGCACGGCGGCGCAGGCCGCCTGGGTGTCGTTGGCCGTGGCCGCCGCGGGCGTACCCGCGGCGGCGGGCGACTCGGCAGAGTCGGACGAGTCGGAGCAGGCGGCGAGCAGGACGGCCGCGCCGAGGCCGAGAGCGCCAGCGGTGACGGTCCAGCTGTGTCGACTGAAGAGCCCGCGGCCGCGCGAGGCTCCGCTGTTGTCGCGCGGCCGCGGGCGACGGCGGGCCTGGCCGCCGATGCTGTGGGTCTTCATCGTTGTCTCCTGATCGGATCCTGGCCGGACCGGTCCGGCTGACCGGTCGCTGTGGCAGGGCGATCATTCGGGCGCCTCGTTCCCGCCGGCACGTGTACGCCGTCCCGCCGGCGCCGGGAGGATTTCCCGGCCCGGACGGGAACGCCTGTGCCCCACACTGGTGCGACCTGGTGCGATCACATGGACCGACCCGCGCCCGGGAAGCCCGAGCACAGGGAGCAGGCGTGGATGTGACCTCTCAGGACCAGCCGCGGCCGACCGACCCGCGGTCACGGTGGCGATGGCTTGCGCATGCCCTCGCCCTGACCATCCTGGCGCTGGTCGCCGTCGGCGTGGTACTCGTCCTCGCCACCCCGAGTGGGGTCATCGCTCCGGGTGGGGACTCGGCGCGCAGGTCCGGCTGGACCCAGATCACACTCGCGGTTCCCTTCCTGGTCGCCGGCTGGCTGCTGGCCTCGCGCCGGCCGGAGGTGCCGTTCGGCTGGTTGGCACTCGCCGCAGCGTTCGCCCACGCCGGGGGGGCGGCCGGCGGAGGCTGGCTGATGGTCGCCGTGTACGGCGGGCACGACCTGCCGGGCGCGCTGCCCGTGTCGATCATCACCCCCGCAGCCATGGCGACCGAGCCGGTCGTGATGGCGACTACCTGGGCGACCTTTCCCTACGGCCGGTTCCCGCGCGGGCGGATCGGCTGGCTCGCCGCCATCAGCATCGGGCTGTGCGCCGTGGGCTGGCTGCTCGGGCCGCTGTGGACCGGCAAGCTCGTCGACCCGCCGCCCAGGTACGCGAACCTCACCAACCCGATCGGCGTTCCCTTCCCCGAATGGCTGCCGGTGCTCCTGTTCGCGTCGGGACTGCTGCTCGGGTCGGTCGTCATGGTGGTGCGCTGGCTGCGGGCCGAGGGCGAGCTACGCCAGGTGCTGCGCTGGCTGGCCGTGGTCAATGTCATCGCCATCGTGGGGACGCCGTTCGTCGTGGCGTTGCCGGCGGGCGAGATGATCGCCGACGTCGGCACCGTCGTCGAACTGGTCGTCATCGTCGCCGTGGTGCTCGCGAACCGGGTGTACGGCATCGAGATCGTGCTCAACCGCGCGCTCGTCTACGTCCTGCTCACCGCGTTCGTCGCCGCGGTGTACGCGGCCGGCGCCGCCGTGCTCGCCGCGTTCGGGCAGGCGGTCGGCGGCCCCTGGTCGGTGGCGGCTGCCCTCGGTGCCGCGTTCAGCCTGGCTCCGGCCCACTCGCGGGTGCAGCGGATCGTCAACCGCTTCCTCTACGGCGAGCGCGACGAGCCCTACACGGTGGCGACCCGGGTAGCGGCCCGGCTGGAGGCCGCCGGCAGCGTCGAGGCGCTGTTGCCAAGCCTGGTGGAAGCGCTCGCCGGAACCCTGCGCCTGCCGCGCGCGACCGTGGAGCTGCGCGGCGACGACGGATCGGTCCGGGCCATCACCTATGCGGACACCGGAGACGCGGGGCGCGAGGCCGACCGTTCCGGGCGTGAGGCCGCCGCTCGTTTCCCGCTCGTGCACCAGGGCGAGGACATCGGCGCGCTCGTCGTGGGGCTGCGATCCGGGCAGAACGCGCTCGGCTCGCGCGAAACCAGGCTGCTCGCCGACATCGCCCGCCAGGTCGCGGTGGCCGCCAGCAACGTCCGGCTCACCGAGGCGCTGACGCGCTCCCGGGAACGGATCGTCAGCGCCGCCGAGGAGGAACGCCGCCGGCTGCGCCGCGACCTGCACGACGGCCTCGGGCCGGTCCTCACCGCCGCGGCGAGCAAGGTGGACGCGGCCCGCAACCTGGCCGGCCGGGACCTGCCCCGGGCTACGAACCTGCTCGCCGACGTGCGCCGCGACCTCACGTCGGCGCTCGGCGACCTGCGCCGGCTCGTCTACGCGCTGCGCCCGCCCGCCCTGGACGAGCTCGGCCTGCTGGCGGCGCTGCGTGAGACGCTGCGCGGCACCGCGGTGCCGGTGACGCTGGCGGCTCCGGACACGCTGCCGCCGCTGCCCGCCGCCGTCGAGGTCGCCGCGTACCGGATCGTGACCGAGGCCGTGACCAACGTCGCCAGGCACGCGGGCGCCACCCGGTGCGAGGTGACGATCGGCTGCGCCGAGACGCTGACCATCGAGATCCGCGACAACGGCCGGGCGAGCGACGCCGCTGGAACCGTGACCGCCTGGTCGCCGGGGGTGGGACTGACCTCGATGCGGGAACGGGCCACGGCGCTCGGCGGCGCCTGGAACGCCGGGCCGACCGCCGCTGGCGGCCGCGTCCTGGTCGAGCTTCCCCTCTCCCTGGCCGGCAGCGCCGTGCCACGGCCCGCGGGCAGCACGGAGGTCATGGACACTTCAGCCGCCACGGACGACGCAAAGGTCACGGGCGTCGTCGGCGTCGTCGGCGCGACGAGCGTCCAGCTGGCCGGGAGCGCGGGATGACGGAGACGAACGAGGGCGCTAGCCCCCCGGAAGCGGCGGTGCCTGGCGGCGGGGCCGAGGGCTCGGCGGCGGACATCCGCGTGGCGATCGTGGACGATCACCGAATCGTGCTCGACGGGCTGGTGGTGCTCCTCGACTCGATGGACGGCCTCACCGTCGTGGGCGAGGCGACCTCGGGCGAGGAGGCCGTCGGGCTGGTCGGGCGGCTGCGCCCGGACGTCGTCCTCATGGACATCGAGATGCCGGGGATCGGCGGGGTCGAGGCGACCAGGCGGATCGCGGCCGCGCATCCGTCGGTGGCGGTGGTGATGCTGACCATGTACGGCGAGGACGAGTTCGTCTTCGCCGCGCTGCGCGCCGGTGCCCGCGGCTACCTGCTCAAGGGCGCCCAGCAGGAGGACGTCGTGCGCACCGTCCGCGCCGCGGCGCGTGGCGACGCGGTGTTCGGGCCGGACGTCGCGCAACGGGTGCTACGCACCTTCGCCGAACCGCGGCCAGCCGCCAAGCCCTTCCCCGAGCTCACCGACCGGGAGCGGGAGATCCTCGCCCTACTCGCGAACGGCTGGCCCAACGGCCGAATTGGACGCCATCTTGGCCTCACCGCGAAAACCGTTGCGAACAACGTTTCAAATATCCTCGTAAAGCTCCACGCCACAGATCGCGCCGCAGCAATTCTCGCCGCCCGCCGAGCCGGTTTTGGCGATCCATGAACTAAATCCCGGTGCACTGTCCAGCTCTTTGACATCGCCGCCGGCCGCCCTATAGTGGCGACATGTCCAGAGACGGAGATACTGTCGGGATCCCTGACAGGAACACTCGGCTGCGCCCCGCGCGGCGGCGGCAGCAGGCGTCACGCGCGCACGATGGGGTGACCACGAGCTCAACCGGGCGGCAAAACCAGTTGCCGCCTGGTACTACCGTGGATACAGGGGACAGGTACGGCCGAGAGACGGAGGGGCATCATGACAACCGCCGCCATACCTCTGGAGGAGGACGACTCCTTCGACGACGAAGACACCGTGGTCGAGGTGACCGCCGAGGACCTGCATCAGGCGTGGCTGAACGCCCTACAGGTCGCGGGGTATCCGTATGAAGAACTCGAGGAGCAGGCCAGAACCGGAGCGTTCAAGTCCGCGGCGGCCCACCGGTCCTGGCATATCGTCAAGAGCCTCCTCCCCTGGCGTGAACCTCCTGCGTGAGACACAGAGGTTCTCCGACGACCTGAGCAGGTTCCTCAACGGCACGATCTGCAGTGGGATCCGGATAGGAGGACGACTGTCGACGGAAAACACCGACCATGCCTGGGTCAGCTATCGTCCGAACAATCAGCGGTTCGTGGGACCCCGAGGCATTCCGATTTCGGTAGGCCGCGCGCCTCGGTGCTGGCTCGACGTTAGCTTCGTGACGAGTGTCGACGGCTTCGGCGAGCACCTCATGGTCGTCACGTCCTACGTCGGGCTATACGCCGACGCCGAGCTGACACAGGTCCTGCTGCACTACGACTACGAACGCGACAAGCGGGACGGGTACCCGGACTCGCACCTCCAGATTCCCGCGACGTCCGATTCTTGGACGTCGCTGCTGACCCGATGCCCGGACGCCAAGGACGAGCTGGGTCATCTGCACCTACCGACCGGTGGCCGGCGGTTCCGGCCGACGGTCGAGGACGTCGTCGAGTTCCTGATCGTGGAGCGGATCACCGAGGCGCGCGGCGGCTGGCGGGATGTGCTGGCCCGATCCCGAGACGCCTTCCTGACCCGTCAGCTCCGCGCCGCCGTCCGGCGCCTCCCCGAGGCAGCCGCTGACCAGCTGACGCAGATGGGCTACGCGGTCGCGACGCCGTAGGAGACCAGGCAGACGGTGCATCCGCCCGCATGCGCGGGCGGCGCCGGCAGATCGGCGGCCCGGGCGGCTACCGTGAAGGTCGTGGATGCGACTGTTCCTGAGGGACAGTTTCCGGCCGGCCTGAGGGCTCTACTCAGCTCCGAGTTGGCCTCCGTGGGCGAGGACATCATCGCGGCGATCGCGGCGGAGGTGCCGGCCTATGCCCGCCCACTGGAGGGGCGGTTCGGGCGGGGGGTACGGGCGGGTGTCGCCGAGGCGCTGCGCCGGTTCCTCGCGATCGTCAACGGCGGCCCGGACGATCCGGCCGACGTCGCCGCCAGCCGCGAGATCTACGTGCGGCTGGGACACGGCGAGTTCCACGCCGGCCGTTCCCTGGACAACCTGCTCGCCGCCTACCGGATCGGTACCCGGGTCGCGTGGCGGCGGTTCGCCGACGCGGCCCTGCTGCGCGGTGGGCTGGACGCGGCCGGCCTGGTAACCCTCGGCGAGACGCTCTTCGGCTACATCGACGGCGTCTGCGCCGCGTCCACCGAGGGATACGCGCTGGCCCAGTCCGCGGACGCGGGCGCCCGGGAGCGGCTGTGGGACCGGATCGGCGAGCTGCTGCTGTCCGGGGCCGACCCGGCGGCCGTCGAGGAGATGGCCCAGGCCGGGTCGGTGCGGATCCCGGACCGCCTCGCCGCGGTGCTGGTACCAGCGCGCGCCGGCAGCCGTCACGAGCTCGGCCTGCCCACCGGCTGCCCGAACACCACACATGGCTCGGACCTGTGGCTGTTCGTGAACGGGGACGACACGCGCGGCCAGCGGTTGGCCGGACAGCTCGCGGGCCGCTCGGCCGTCGTCGGCCCGGCGGTGCCCTGGGCGCGGGCGGCCGCGAGCGCCGAGCGGGTCAGGTTCGCGCGCGAGGCGCGCGACGACGGGCTGCTGCCGGCGGATCCGAGTGGGAACCCGCTGTTCACCGACGACCACCTCGCGACGCTGCTACTCACCCGCGACCCGACGCTGCTCGCCGACCTCACCCATCGCCGGCTCGCCCCGCTCGCGGGCCTGCCCGAGCGGACCCGGCAGCGGCTCGCCGCGACACTGCTGCACTGGCTGGCCCTGCGCGGCCAGCGCGCGCTGATAGCCCGCCACCTGCACATCCACCCACAGACCGTCCGCTACCGGGTCCTACAGCTGCGCGACCTGTTCGGTGACGCCCTCGACGACCCGGACGCCCGCTTCGAGCTGGAGCTCGTCCTGCGCGCCGGAGCTGCCACGATCATCGGCGACGAGGGCGGGCACGACGACGAGAGCGAAGGCCCTCGAAGCCGGCCCGTCCCCGCCGACTAGGTCAGGTTCGCGGCTCACCCGCGAGCTCGCGGATCGCCGCGCGGAAGAAGTCGACGTCGACCGTGAGACCGACCGAGACCGGAGCTCCGATGCCGTCGGCGTTGCCGTCCGGCCCGCGGCCGGGAGCGGCCCCGGACGCCGCGGGGATCGCGGAGATCTCGGGTTCGGCGCGGTGGCGCCGCCAACCCAACTGGCGTAGGTCCACGACCGTCTGGCCCCAGGCGGCGCTGCCACCGGTGTCGACCGCGACCGGCAGCGTCTCGACGCCGAGGATGTCCGGTCGGACGACGGCCATCGCCGCCAGCAGGTCGTGGCAGGGCGTCTCGCCCTCGGCGCACAGCGAGCCGGCGTTGCGGCGGTAGAACGACAGCGGCCCGTAGAGGAAGGCCGACGCGGCGGTCCGCCGCGCCGCGAGCGCGGCGAACTCGACGTCGCGCAGGGTCGCCTCGTGGGTGACGTCCAGGCCGACCATCACCGGTGGCGCCGACCAGCCGGCGGCGAGCGCCGTGGCCGCGGCGAGCGGGTCGTTCGCGACGTTGGCCTCGGCGCTCGGCCGGGCGTTGCCCTGGGCGCGCGCGCTGCCGCCCATCAGCGTCAGCCGGCTCGAGGCGGCCGCCGCCGCGTCGGCGCGTACAGCCGCCGCCAGGTTGGTCAGGGGCCCCAGCGTCAGCAGTGACGCGCCCCGGCGCATCTCCCTGACCAGCACCTCGACGGCGGGTGTGTCCTCGTCGGCGCCGCGGCGCGGGTCGGCGAGCCCGACGTCACCCAGCCCGTCCTCGCCGTGGATGAACACCGGCCGGGTGATGGGCGGCGCCGGGTCCGTCGGTTCCGCCCCGACGTACACCGGGACGTCGGGGCGGCCACCCGCCTCGAGGATGATCCGCAGGTTACGGGCGGCCTGGCGCACCTCGACGTTGCCGCCCACCGCGGTGACGGCCGCGATCTCGACGTCCGGCCGCCCGCACAGCCAGACGATCGCCGCCGCGTCGTCGATCCCGCCGTCGCTGTCGATGACAAGTCGCATCAGTACCGCTCCTCCCACACCGTCCCGCGCTCAGACCCGGACCATCCTCGCGCAACCGGCGAATCCGGCTTCCTGGCCAGGCGCGCCCGCGGCCAGCGGGGGCCGATCGGTTACCGTGCGGACCGTGCGGCTGGGGACGTTCAACGTGATGAACGGCCGCTCGCCGAGGGACGGGAACGTCGACCTGGCACGGTTCCGCGCGGCCGTCACGTCCCTGCGCTGCGACGTGCTGGCGCTGCAGGAGGTCGATGTCGGCCAGCCCCGGTCCGGGGGCGCCGATCTGGGCGCGGTCGCGGCCGACGCGTTGGGGGCCGGGGAGGATGCCTGGCGGTTCGCGGCGACCGTGTACGGCATCCCGGGCCTCGGCTGGCGGCCGGCCGACGGGGTCCGCTCCCCCGACGAGCCCGCCTACGGCATCGCGCTGATCAGCCGTTTTCCCGTCCGTGGGTGGCAAGTGGTGCCGCTCGGGCGGGCGCCGGTGCGCTCGCCGATCGCCGTGCCCGGGCCGGACGGGCGGCCGCGGCTGATCCTGCTGGCGGACGAGCCGCGGGTCGCGATCGTCGCCAGGCTGGCCACACCCGCCGGGTCGCTCACCGTCGCGAGCACGCACCTGTCCTTCGTTCCCGGCTGGAACGCCTCGCAGCTACGCCGCCTCACCCGGGCCCTGCGCGCCGACGACACCCCCGACGGCGTCGGCGAGGCGACGGTGATCCTCGGCGATCTGAACCTGCCGGGGCCGCTGCCGCGGGTGCTCACCGGCTGGCGGCGGCTGGCCGCCGCGCCGACGTACCCGGCGCACGCCGCGCGGGTGCAGTTCGACCATGTCCTTGCCCGCGGCGCCGTACCGCCGGTCGTCGCCGCGCGGGCCGAGCAGACGGCGATCTCCGACCACCGGGCCCTGCTCGTCGACCTCGCGTCGGCCGGCGACGGCGGTCCGTAGCCGGCTCAGCGATCGGTGGGCGGCTCAGCGATCGGTGGGCGGCTCAGGGGGTGCGGGGCGGCCGCAGGAGGCCGACGAGGTCCGCCTCGGTCGGCAGTTCCGGGCGGGTCAGGCGGCTGTCCCTGACGTAGTAGAAGGCCCCGTCGACGGCGCCCGGCGGGATGCCGCGCAGCCGGGCCCAGGCCAGGCGGTAGAGCGCGAGCTGGACCGGGTCGGCGGCGGTCGCGCCGGTCTTCCAGTCGACCACCTCGTAGCGGCCGCCACCCAGGTCGTAGACGGCGTCGATGCGGCCGCGCACCACCCGGCCGCCGATCGGCAGCTCGAACGGCGTCTCGACGGCCAGCGGGCGCCGACCGCCGTACGGACCGGCGAGGAAGGCCTCCTTCAGGACGCGCAGCTCCGCGTCGTCGAGGTGGTCGTCCTCGGCGCCAGGCAGGTCCTCGTGGTCGAGCAGCGGGCGGCGATCGAAGATCTCCTCGACCCAGGTGTGGAAGCGGATACCCCTGCTCGCCGCGGGGACGGGCCGGCGCGGCAGGGGGCGGACCAGCTCCCGGGCGAGCCCGTCCGGGTCCGCGCGCAGCTTCATCACCTGCGTCGCCGTGAGCCCTGTCGGCAGCGGCACCCGGCGGACCGGCGCGCGCGCGGCGAGCTCCTCGTCGAGCAGCAGCCGGGTCTCCTGGTCCAGGGCGTCGAGCAGCGCCCGCTCCTGCGCGGTCATCCCGGCGCGGTCGTCCGCCGCGGCGATCTCGGCGACGGCCGCCACCGTGGCGGCGGCGCTCCTGACCTCCGGGGCCCCCAGCACCTCCGGAGCCCCCAGCACATGCGGTGCCTCGGGAACCCCGGCAGCCGCGGCCGCGGCGAGGACGGCGGCGGTCGGCGTACCCGTGAGCAGGTCGCGGACCGCGTCCGCGGCCTCCCGCCGGGCGCCCCCCGCGGCCGCGTCCATCGGCGCCGGCCAGACGTACTCCGGCGGCGTCTCGAGCGCGGGGTTGGTCTTCTCCAGGGGGATGTCGGCCCAGTGGTCCACCCGGCCGTTGCCCACCCGCTGGGCGTGCCCGCGCAGCTCGTCGAGGAACGACGACGGGCCGCGCGGCTTCTTCTGGGTGGGGCCCCACCAGTGGCCGCTGGTGATCAGCGCCGAGCGTGCCCGGGTGAACGCCACGTAGGCGAGGCGGCGCTCCTCGTGCTCCGCCTGCTCCCTGCACTGGTCGGCGAACCGGTCGAACGCCGCCCGGTCGTCGGCGACGGCGAACTCCGGCAGGTCCTCGGCGTCGCCGCGCAGCGGGGTCGGCAGCACCGAAGGCGAGGTCGTCCACCGCTCGCCGACGGTGCTGTCGGGGAACGACCCACGGCTGATGTTGGGCACGGCGACGACGTCCCATTCCAGGCCCTTGGCGCCGTGCATGGTGAGCACCTGGACGGCCTTGCCCGCGCCGGCGACGTCGGCGTCCAGCCCCCGCTCGTACTGCTCGCCGGCCCGCAGGAAGCTCAGGAACGAGGTGAGCGAGGCTCGCCCGCTCGCGTCGTCGTAGCCGGCGGCCGAGCGGTCGAAGTCCGCCGCGACCCGCAGGAAGGCCGCGAGGTTCTCCCGGCCCCGGGTCCCGCGCGGCGCGGCGAGCTCCAGCTCGACGTCGAGGCCCGTCGCCTCGACCACGCGGTGGACCAGCTCTACCAACCCCGCGCCGGTGTGCGCGCGCAGCTCGGCGAGCTCCGCCGCGAGCGCGCGCACCCGCCGGGCGCCCTCGGCGGAGATCTCGTCGCCCGGGTGGGCGAGGGCGTCGGCCAGCGAGACGACGTCGCTCGGGTCGACGTCCGCGACCGCGTCGTCCAGCGCCCCCGCTCCCGCCGGCCCCGCCGGCGCCGGCGGGTTTCGCGTGGCGGGGGCGGCGCGCAGAAGCTCGGTCGCCCGGCGGCCGAGCGCGGCGAGGTCTCGGGGGCCGAGCCGCGGCCGCGGCCCGGTCAGCAGGCGGATCAGCGACGGGTTCGCCGTGGGGTCGTCGAGCACCTCCAGCGTCGCCCGGATGTCGGCGATCTCGGGCTTGGACAGCAGGCCGCCGAGCCCGAGCACCTCGACGGGCAGGCCCTCGTCCGTCAGCGCCGTCACCAGCGCCGGCACGTCCGACCAGGACCGGGCGAGCACGGCGCACTCCCGTGGCGGGCATCCCGCCAGGACCCGCTCGGCGAGCTGGCCGGCGACCCAGCGAACCTCGTCGGCCCAGGTGGCGTGCAGCGCGACCACGGTCTGCCCGGCGAGCAGGGACTCCGGCCGTGGCCGCAGGACGGTGACGGACCTGGTCGGCAGGCGCTCGGCGACGGCGTTGGCGAGGGTGAGCAGCCGCCCGCCACTGCGCTGGTTCACCGACAGCTGGTAGGTCGCCGCCGGTGTGCCGTCGGCCTGGCGGAAGTGCTCGGGGAACCGGTCGAGGTTGCTCGCCGAGGCGCCGCGCCAGCCGTAGATGGCCTGCGCCGGGTCGCCGACGGCCGTGACCGGGTGCGCCGCGCCGAACAGCCCGGCCAGCAGCCGGCGCTGGGCCACCGAGGTGTCCTGGTACTCGTCCAGGAGCACCACCGAGTACTGCCTGCGCAGCAGCACGCCGACCTCGGGCACCTGCTCGGCCAGCTGGGCGGCGAGCGTGATCTGGTCGCCGTAGTCGAGCAGCTCCCGGTGGCGGCGGGTGGCGCGGTAGTCCTTGACCAGCTCCGCTAGCTCGAGGCGGCGACGCGCGGTGAAGGCCAGCCTGCGCAGGTCCCGTACCAGGGTGGCCGTGTTCTGCCGGGCGCGGGCGCGTTCCGTCGCCGCGAGCACGTCCGCGAGCCAGCGCCGGTCGAAGGCGATCAGCTGGTCCGGGTCGACGAGGTGCTCGCCGCACTGGCCGTCGAGGGCCACGACCGCCTCGACGAGCGCGGACATGGAGCCGGTGAACGCCTCGACGCGGCCCGGGTAGCCGCGGGCGACGTGCGCGGCGAGCTGGTATCGGGCGGCGGCGGGCAGCAGGACGCAGTCGGGCTCCAGGCCCAGCCGCAGCGCGTGGTCGGCGACCAGCCGGCTGGCGAACGAGTTGTAGGTCGCGACAGTCGGTTCGCCGACGCCGCCGTCCGCACCCGCGACGGCCAGGCGCGCGCGGCGCAGCTGGGCCAGGGCCCGGCGGACCCGCTCGGCCAGCTCGCCGGCGGCCTTGCGCGTGAAGGTGAGGCCGAGGATCTGCTCAGCGGGCACCCCGACCGCGGCGACCAGCCAGACCACCCGCGCGGCCATCACCGACGTCTTGCCGGAGCCCGCGCCGGCGACGATCACGCCGGGGGCCGCGGGCGCGCAGATCGCGTCCAGCTGCTCCTCGGTGAAGGGAACGCCGAGCAGGCCGCGCAGTCCCTCCCTGGTCAGCCGGCCCGGCTCGACGGCGGTGGCCTCGCCCCCGCCACCCCCGGTCTCCTCCCCCTGTCCGGGACGGTCGCCTGGCGCGGCCGCCTCGAACCAGTCCTCGAGGACCGCGTCGGCGTCCGCGCCGCCGCCGAACCCGGGGAGGGCGGGCTGCGGCGGGCCGGCCGGCCGGGCCGGCCGCGTCCCGAGCGCGACGGTCGCCACCGGGACGGCGCCGACGGGCAGGGCGGGCAGGGCCTCGTCCGCGCGGCGGGTGGCACGGTCCCCGGCGGGGCGCTCGGCGACGCCGGGAGTCGGCTCGTCGAACGCCTGCTCGTCGAACGCCTGCTCCGGAAGCGGTGACGCGTCCATCACTCGACCACCTGCCTGCCCTCGGCGGGCCACGCGGGGCAGGAACGCCGGAACGAGCAGTAGTCGCAGCTCGGCCCCGGTGTTGGGGTGAACGTCTCGGTGGTGATCGTGCGCACGGCCTGGCCGAGCAGTTCGTCCACCCAGGACCGTCCGGCGGGCAGCGCCTCCTGCCGCTGGACCTGGGGTGAGCCGGTGGGCGCGCCCGGCTCGCGGGGGCCCACCCGGTCCCCGTCCGCGTCGCGGCGGAGGAGGACGAGCTCGGCGCCACCGGGCACGGCGCGCCGATCGCCGGCCTCCGTGGGCCGCACCGCCTCCGGCCGGTCCGGCGAGGCCGGTGTCTCCGGCCGGTCCGCCGGGTCCGGTTGGGAGGTGGACGTCGGCGCGACCTTGTCGTCGACGGCGCCCTCGCGGACGGCGAGCTGGTAGGTGCCCAGCTGGACGTGCTCGGCCAGGTCGCGGGTGCCGACGGCCGCCCGGCCGGTCTTGAAGTCGATGACGTGCACCCGGCCGGCGTCGTCGAGCTCTAGACGGTCGATCGAGCCGCGCAGCCGGATCGGGCGTCCGTCGACGGTCAGGTCGATGCCGAACCGCTCCTCCGAGCCCACGACGACCCGGCCGCGCTCGGCCGCGTGCCAGTCGAGGAACCGGGCGAGAGCTTCCCGCGCCGCCGCGCGCTCCTGGTCCGAACGCCAGCGGGCCTCGAAGGCGAGGTGCCGCCAGACCGTCTCGAGGCGGGCGTCCAGGGCGGCGAGGTCGGCCGGGGTACGGCCCGCGGTGACCTCGTCGACGAGGGCGTGCACGACCCGGCCGAAGCTCTGCGCCGTCGTCGCCGGGCGCCCGGCGTGCGCCTCGTGCTCCAGGAACCAGCGCAGCGAGCAGTCGCGCAGGCTCGTCAGCGACGACCCGGACAGCCGGATCGGCTCGTCCGCCGGGACGACCGGAACGTCGGACGAGGTGACGTCACGCACGCCCCACCAGCGGTCGGGGTGCGCGGCGGGCACCAGCGGCCGGCCGGCATGGTCGGCGGCCGCCGCCAGCGCCGCGAGCCGGCGGCGGGCCGCGCGGCGCAGCGCCGGGCTGGCCGTGGCCTCGACCGACGCCCGGCGCAGGGTGGCGACCAGGCTCGCCAGGGTGAGCGGCCGCGGCGTCCAGGACGAGCCGTCCGCCACCGCGACGCCCAGCTCGGTGAGGAACTCGCTGCGCCGGGAGCCGTTCTCGGCCGTCGCGGCGCCCTCGCCCGCGGTGTCGACGGCGGTGACGACCAGCCGGCGCCGCGCTCGGGTGACCGCGACGTAGAACAGCCGGCGCTCCTCGGCCCAGCGGTCACGGGGAGTTTCCGGCGGGCGCAGGCCGCCTCGCTCGGGTGTGTCCAGCTGCTCGGTGCCGAGCAGCGAGTGCTGCGCGCGCAGGTCGGGCCACGCTCCGTCCTGGACCCCGCGAACGACGACGATGTCCCATTCGAGGCCCTTGGCGCGGTGCGCGGTGAGCAGCCGGACCGCGTCCGGGCGGATCTCGGCGCCCGCCCGGTTGTCGGCGGCGAAGTCCTGGCTGGTCAGGTCCGCGATCAGCCCGCGCGCGCCTCCGCCCGGCCCGCGCCGCTCGCCGAGCCGGTCGACCGCGTCGAACAGGGCGACGACGGCGTCGAGATCGGCCTCGGCCGCGCGTCGCCTCGCGCCATAGCCACTGGCGGAGGCCCGCCGCAGCCGCGCCGGCCAGTCGGTGCCCTCCCACAGCGCCCAGAGCGCGTCCTGTGGGGTGCCGCCGGCCCGCAGCCGACGGCGTACCTCACGCAGCAGCGCGCCGGCCTCGGCCACCGGGCGGGCGAGGTCGGTGTCGAGGTCGTCCGGAATCGACGCGGGGTCGGCCAGAGCGGCCCGGACCATCTCGGCGGACGAGGCCGGCCCGCGCACGGCACCGACCTCGGCTGCCGCCGCCTCGGTCACATCGGCCGTCTCAGCGGCCTCGGCCGTCTCTGCCGCGCGGGCGTGTTCACGCAGCGCGCGGCCAAGGGCCCGCAGGCCGGTCGGATCCGCGCCACCCAGCGGGGACAGCAGCAGCGCGCGGGCGTCCGCCGCGGTCAGCGACGCGGGATCGTCGGCGCAGCGAAGAGCGGTGAGCAGGAGCGCCGCCGCCGGCCGGGCCGCCAGCGGCGGCTCGTCACCGGTCAGGTCGACGGGTACCCCGGCCGCCGTCAGTGCCCGCGCCACCGGCGGCAACGCGTCGGCGGATCGGGTCAGCACCGCCATCTCATGCCAGGCCACCCCGCCCGCGAGGTGCTCGCGGCGCAGCAGGTCGACGATCGCCTCGGTCTCCGCTGCCTCGGACGGGAACGACAGCGCCTCGACCTGGCCGGCCTGGTCCGGCTCGGCGGGGACGAGCGCGCGGTGGGCCCGCAGGGCGGACGCTGGCAGGCCCGACATCGGCAGCCGGCTGGCGACCTGCCGGCTCGCGGCCAGCACAGCCGGCGCCATCCGCCGGCATACCCCGAGCGCGCGCACGTCCGCTGGCGAACCGTCGGCGCGCGGGAACCGACTGGGGAAGTCGAGCAGGCCGCGCACCCGCGCGCCCCGGAACGCGTAGATCGACTGGTCCGGGTCGCCGAACGCGACCAGGTCGGCCCCGCCCGCCGTCAGCGCGGCCAGCAGCCGCTCCTGTGCCGGGTCGGTGTCCTGGTACTCGTCGACGAGGACGGCCCGGTACCGGGCCCGCAGCGGCTGGCCGAGCTCCGGGTCCTCGACGAGCGTCGCCGCCCGGTGGCCGAGCTCCGGGTAGTCGACCGCGCCGTCGTAACCCAGATTGTCCAGGTAGTCCGTGTAGAACTCGGCGAGCGCCGACCAGTCGGGCCGCCCCGCGCGGGCGGCGAGCGCCTGCAGACCGGCGGGGTCGAAGCCGAGCTCACGGACCCGGGCGAGCAGCGCCTCGACCTCCTCGCCGAAGCCCCGGGTACGCAGGCACACGTCGAGCGACGCCGGCCAGCGCGGCCGGCCGAGCTCGCGCGAGCCCTCGATCAGGTCGCGCAGGCGGGTGAACTGCTCCGGGCCGGTCAGCAGCCGCGGCGACAGATCGCCCGGACGCGGGAACTCCCGCAGCACCGCGTAGCACCAGGAATGGAAGGTCCAGGCCACCGCGCCGCCGACGGGCACACCGACTCGCGCGGTGATCCGCTCGGAGAGCTCCCGCGCGGCCCGCCGGCTGAACGTCAGCACGAGGATCGAGCCGAGATCCACCCCCGCCTCCACCCGGCGGGCGACGGCCTCGACCAGCGTGGTCGTCTTTCCCGTGCCCGGCCCCGCGAGCACCAGCAGCGGCCCGCCCCGGTGCTCCAGCACCGCCCGCTGGGCCTCGTCCAGCCGCGCCGGCTCGGCTGGGCGAGACCCAGCCGGCGCCGACCGGTCGAGCCGGTAGCGGCGTACGTCGGCGCCCGGCCGCGTCAGGGCGACCGGCGGCGTCACGGCGGACGGCGTCACGGTCGTTCGTGTGACGGCGGACGAGGTGGACACGGATACAGCAGACCACGTGACTCCGACAGTTTCGCGATCGCCCCGAGCGCGCCCGGCGCGCCTGGCCCGCGCCGGCCTCCCACCGGCGAGGCCCGTCGGCGCTCACTGTGGGAGTCTGCACGGTATGGGAGAGTGCGCGGACAAGGTGGCGCTGGTTACCGGGGCGGGCGCGGGCATCGGGGCGGCGTGTGCGCGCCTGCTCGGCGCCGCGGGCGCGCGCGTCGTCGTCACCGACATCGACGAGGCCGCCGCCAAGAAGACCGCCGACGAGCTCCAGCACGCGGGCGCCACGGCACTCGCCATGGGGCTGGACGTGACCGACCCGGACGCGGTGACCGAGGCCGTCGCGGCGGCGGCGCGCGCGTTCGGCAGGCTCGACCTGGCCGTGAACAACGCCGGCATCGCCCTGCCGCGCCAGCCCGTCGACAAGATCCCGGTCGACGACTGGCGGCGTGCCATCGAGATCAACCTCAACGGCGTCTTCTACTGCCTGCGCGCCGAGATCCCGGCGATGCTCGAGGCGGGCGGCGGCTCGATCGTGAACATGGCGTCGGTGCTCGGTGTCGTCGGCTTCACGGACGCCGCCGCCTACTCCGCGGCGAAGCACGGCGTCATCGGCCTCACGAAGACGTCGGCGCTGGAGTACGCCACCCGTGGCATCCGGATCAACGCGGTCGCGCCGAGCTTCGTCGATACCGCGATGATGAACCAGGAATCCGGGCGCAAGATGCGCGGCGCCGCCCTGCTCGCGCCCATGGCCCGCTTCGCCACCGTCGACGAGGTGGCCGAGATCGTCCTCTTCCTGCTCTCCGACCGCTCCTCCGTCGTCACCGGCAGCGTCTACCTGGCCGACGCCGGCTACACCGCCAGGTAGCCGACCCGGCGCGGCCAGGCGTCAGGGCCACGTCAGGTCGGCTCGCCTCAGGCCGGCTGGCCGTCCCAGCGGGCGAGACGGAGATCCACGCGGTCGCCGCCGGGGCGTAGCGGGGTGCTGTCGGCGATCAGGCGGGTGATGGCCTCCACGGGAGCGGAGGGGTTGGGCTCGCCGCTGGCGCGGATCACGCGATGCCACGGGACGTCCTCCTCGTGGCCGAAGCGGGCGAGCACCGCGCCGACGTGCCGGCCGGTGCCGCCGCCGACGTACTCGGCGACGTCGCCGTAGGTCATCACCTTGCCGGCCGGGATCTGGGCGACGGTGTCGAGCACCGCGCGGGCGTACTCCCCCGGCCGCCCGCCGACGTGGACACGGATTCGGGTGCCCAGCCCGGCGGACACGCTCGCGGGCGCGCCCGCTCCCCGACCATCAGGCCTAGGTCCTCGCATGGGGGCAGCATGCCAGCGAGGTCCGACAGCCCCGCAAACCGGCCGAGGGCCCCGGTACCGACCAGGTTCGTCGGCACCGGGGCCCTCGTGACGGGCTGGATCGGCCTAGTAGACCGGGAGGGTCTTGTCGACCTGGGTGGCCCAGGCGGTGACGCCGCCCTGGACGTGCACGGCCGACGAGAAGCCGGCGCCCTTCAGGGTGGCGAGCGCGTCGGCCGAGCGGACGCCGGACTTGCAGTAGACGACGACCCGCTTGTCCTGCGGCAGCTCCGACAGGTGGGCGGGCAGGTCACCCTTGGGGATCAACCGCGCGCCGGGGATCCGGACGATCTCCCACTCGGCTGGCTCACGGACGTCGACCAGCTCGATCGCGGCGCCCTCGTCCAGCCACTCCTTGAGCTCGGACGCGGTGATCGTCGAGCCGGCGGCGGCGAGCTGCGCCTCCTCGGAGACCACGCCGCAGAACGCCTCGTAGTCCTCGATGAGCGTGGTGATCGACGGGTTCTTGCCGCACAGCGGGCACTCCGGGTCCTTGCGGACCTTGATCGTGCGGTAGCTCATCTCCAGGGCGTCATAGACCATCAGCCGGCCGACCAGCGAGTCGCCCACGCCGGTCAGCACCTTGATGGCCTCGGTGGCCTGGATCGAGCCGATCGACGCGCACAGCACGCCGAGCACCCCGCCCTCGGCGCAGGACGGAACCATGCCGGGCGGCGGCGGCTCCGGGTAGAGGCAGCGGTAGCACGGGCCGTGCTCGGCCCAGAAGACGCTGGCCTGCCCGTCGAACCGGTAGATCGAGCCCCAGACGTAGGGCTTGCCGAGCAGCACCGCGGCGTCGTTGACCAGGTAACGGGTCGCGAAGTTGTCGGTGCCGTCGACGATCAGGTCGTACTGGCTGAAGATCTCCATGACGTTGTCGATGTCGAGTCGCGTCTCGTGCAGCACGACGTTGACGTACGGGTTGATCTCCCGAACGCTGTCGCGCGCTGACTCCGCCTTGCTCCGGCCGACGTCGGACTGGCCGTGGATGATCTGCCGCTGCAGGTTCGACTCGTCGACGGTGTCGAACTCGACGATGCCGAGCGTCCCGACCCCGGCGGCGGCCAGGTACATGAGGGTCGGCGATCCGAGGCCACCCGCGCCGACCGCCAGGACCTTGGCGTTCTTGAGGCGCTTCTGCCCGTCCATCGCGACATCCGGAATGATCAGGTGTCGGGAGTATCGGCGGACCTCGTCGACGGAGAGCCCGTCGGCGGGCTCCACCAGAGGTGGAAGGGACACGCGTGCTCCTTGCTATCGGCATCGCCGGGCGGGGACAGCCCCTTCGACGATGCCACAGTTGACTCCACCGCCGGCCTGCCCAGCCAAGGGTGGAGGTCCACGACCTGAGATGCAGCGCGCCCGCGAGGCCAGATGTTCCCGGCGCTGCCGGAAGGCGGTCAGGCCGAGCGGCGAGTGGACGCCTTGGCCGGCGTCTTGGCCGGCGCGCTCTTGCCCGGAGCCGTCTTCTGCCCGGTCGACGCGGACTTCGACGCCGTCTTGGCCGGGGCGGACCTGGACGAGCCGGTCTTGGCGGCGGCCTTCTTGGCGCCGGACCTGCCCTTACCCCCGGCCGCCGCCGGCTCCTTGGCCTCGACCTCGACCTCGGCCGGCTCCACTTCGGCCGGCTCCGCTTCCTTACCGGCTCGCGCTTCCTTGCCGGCCCCGGCCGGCGGCGCGGCGCCGCTCGACGGTCGGCCTGCCCGCGCCGCCTCGATGCTGGCCCGCAGCGCGGCCATCAGGTCGCCGGCCGGCGCGGCCTTCTCCTGCTCCGGCGGAGCCACGATCTCCCTGCCGGCGATCTTGGCGTCGATCACCTGCAGGAGCGCCGCGCGGTACTCGTCACCGAACTTCGTCGGGTCGAAGTCGCCGGCGAGCGTCTCGATCAGCGAGCCCGCCATCGCCAGCTCCTGCGGGCGGACCTCGATGTCCTGCTCCACGAACGGGAAGTCGGGCACGCGCACCTCGTCCGGCCAGAGCATGGTCTCCAGCACGAAGACGCCGTCGCGGACCCGCAGCGTCGCCAACTGCTCGCGCTGCCGCAGGGCGATCTTCACCAGCGCGACCCGCCCGGACGACTCCAGCGCGTCGCGCAGCAGCACGTACGGCTTGGCCGCCAGCTTGTCCGGTTCCAGGTAGTAGCTCTTCGCGAAGTAGATCGGGTCGACCTGCTCCAGCGGCACGAACTCCAGTACCTCGATCGCTCGGGACGTCGACAGCGGCAGGTTCGCGAAGTCCTCGTCCGTCAGGACGACGGTCTCGCCGTCCGTCAGCTCGTAGCCCTTCGCGATCTCGGAGTACGGGACCTCCTCGCCATCGGCCGCGGCGACCCGCTTGTAACGAATTCGAGACCCGTCCGAGCGTCGGACCTGGTGAAAGGCGACGTCCCGTTCCTCGGTGGCCGAGTACAACCTCACAGGGATCGAGACGAGGCCGAAGCTGATGGCGCCCTTCCAGATCGAACGCATGTTTCAGGTCACCTCCCGTCACTCTCATGGTGAGGCACGCGCCGCGTCGTGTCTGCCGGATCACGGAAACTTATTCGAACATATGTTCGTTCGATTCCGTTGACCTGCGCTTTTACCCGAGCCCGGGCCGCCGACGAGGCGGCCAGCGCCGCGCCCGGCACCGATGAGTGGAGGCCACGAACGCCGTCGATAGAAGGAAGCCGGACCGCCGCGCAAGGGAGCCAGCCAGCCGCGTCCCCGCGCCGTCCGCGCGGGTGCGGTCGGAATGAGCCCGCCTGGGCGCTTCCCGCGAGACGCTGGGTCGTGCCGAGGCGTTCCGGCGGCTGGTCGGCACGGACGTGAGGGCAGAGCGCGGGAGGCGCGAATGGGTGAGGCGAGCGGCGCGAGCACCACCGTCGAGGTGGCCGGTCGGCGGCTGAAGCTGTCCAATCTGAACAAAGTGCTCTATCCGGCCACTGGGACGACAAAGGCCGAGGTCATTGACTACTACACCCGGATCGCCGACGTCCTGCTCCCGCACCTCGCCGACCGCCCGCTGACGGTGGTGCGCTTCCCCGAAGGGGTGGCGGGCGAGGGCTTCTTCAGCAAGAACGCCCCCGCGCACCGCCCGGACTGGGTGCCGGTCGCGACCCTGCCGTCACCCGGGTCGACGAAGAACCGCCGCACGATCGACTATCTGGTGGCCGATGCCCAGGCCACGCTGGTGTGGCTGGCGAACCTCGCAGCGCTGGAGATGCACACCCCCATGTGGCGGGTCTCGACCGGCAGACCGGACATCCTCGTCGCGGACCTCGATCCCGGTCCAGGGACCGATGTGCTCGACTGCGCGCGGGTCGCGCTGCTGCTGCGTGACGTCCTGCCCGAGCCGCTGTGCGTGAAGACCAGCGGGTCCAAGGGCCTGCAGGTGTACGGCAGGGTGGATGACGGGCGCGAAAGCATGCGGGTGCGCGACGACATGCGGATCATCGCCGAACGGCTGTCCAAGGACCATCCGGACCTGGTGGTGTCGAACATGCGCAAGGACCTGCGCGGCGGCCGGGTGCTGCTCGACTGGTCGCAGAACAACCCCGCGAAGACGACCGTCTCCGTCTACTCCCTGCGAGCCAGGGCCGCGCCGACGGTCTCGACCCCGGTGACCTGGGACGAGGTCGCGGCCGCCAAGGAGGCCCGCGACCTCGCCTTCACCGCTGGCCAGGTCCTCGACCGCGTCCAGGCACACGGAGACCTGTTCGCTCCGCTGCTGTCCTGACGATCGGCACCATCTCCAGCGCCCGTCCCGACGACCGACGCCGAAGGCCGAAGGCCGACCAACGCCAACCACCACCAACCACCGCCGACCACCGAGGGGCCCGGGTCGGAGCCTGCCCGGACGGGCGTTCAGGCCGCGCTCGCCTGGGTATGCCGTGGTCTCCCGCTATGACGTGGAGGGACCATGAGCGCACCGACCGAACTTCCGCTCGACGTGCCGGACGCCGACGCCGCGGAGCAGGCGCGTGAAATGCGCGAGACCCGTCTGGACGACCCGCCGGCCCCGCCGCCCGTTGCCGCCGAGGCCGATGAGTACGACGCGGTCGAGCAGAGCCTGGAGGTGGAGGAGGAGGACGAGGACGCCTACCGCTGACAGCCGCTTGGTGGTGGCGCGGGTGGCGTGTCCCCCCGAGGCGGGGCACCCGGCCACCTGGGTGAGTAGTGTTGTCGAGATCGAACAGGAGGTGGTTGTGACCGTCGAGCCGGCAGCGCCGCAGTCGCGCCCAGGCAGGACGCCCCGCCTCCCGCGCACTGCCCGTCGCTTCCAGCTGCTCGGCGCCGCGCGCGAGGTATTCGTCGCGCAGGGCTACCACGCCGCCGCCATGGACGAGATCGCCGAGCGGGCCGGCGTCAGCAAGCCCGTGCTTTACCAGCACTTCCCCGGCAAGCTCGACCTGTACCTGGCGCTGCTCGACGAGCACTCCGAGAAGCTCGTCAGCAGTGTGCGTGAGGCGCTCGCGTCGACGACCGACAACCGCCTGCGGGTGGAACGCTCGGTCCGGGCCTACTTCGACTTCGTCAACGACCCGAGCGGCGCCCACCAGCTGGTGCTGGAGTCCGACCTGCGCAGCGAGCCGGCGGTCCGCAAGCGGGTCGAGGACGCCTTCGCCCGGTGCGTGCGCGCGATCGCCGCGACGATCGTCGCCGACACGGGGCTGTCCCAGGACGAGGCCGACCTGCTGGCGGTCGGTCTGGTTGGGCTCGCCGAGACGTGCTCGCGCTGGTGGCTCGTACGCGGTGGCACGGTGGCGCCGGAGCGAGCTGTCGAGGCGATGAGTGAGCTCGCCTGGCACGGAATCGGCGGCTACCCCCGCAGCTCGGCCGCCGCGGCCACCGCCGACGACGCCGAGCCGGCCGCGGACGTCGACGCCGACGCCGGCTGATTCGCGCGCCCGGCACCGCGACCCGTTCTCGGGCGACGCACGAGCGGGCGATGGCCGCTGTGCCGGGAGCGAACACGACGACTCGGGTCAGCCGCCGGGGCTACCAGGGCCATAGTGTGTCCGGTAATCGCCCGGCGGCGGTGCGCGCCCGCCGGCCACGTTCGTCGCTCATCCGGCGGACGCCCCGGACGAAGACGCTCCACCAGGGACCGGTTGACGCCGATCCCTGGGGACCCGGCCGCGACAATGGCGAAGTCCCCCCGCGGCCGGAGGCCCGACGGCAACTACCGACGGCAACTATCAGCCCGCAGTGCAGACGAAGGCGAGGTCATCCGGGTGGAGGTCAAGATCGGCGTGCAGAACGTCGGCCGGGAGCTGGTGCTCGAGAGCGCTCAGACACCGGACCAGGTCGCCGAGGCGGTCGCCGCGGCCCTCGCCGCGGACAACGGACTGCTCTCCCTGGTGGACGAGAAGGGCCGGAGGGTGGTCGTCCCGGCCGCCAAGCTGGCCTACATCGAGATCGCGGAGGCCGAGTCCCGCCGCGTCGGCTTCGGCTCTTCCTAGAGCATCAGCGCTTCCTAGCGCGTCAGCTCGATCTGGAGCTCGAAGCCAACTGGAACCGCGGCAAGCTGGAACTCGGAGCTAGCCGGCACAGGGATCACGAGCCACTGGGGCGCGACCGTGAGGTCGCGCCCCAGTGGCGTTCCGGGAGGACGGACCCCGTTCGGTTCCGGGTTGGACAGACCCGCCCATGAGGACGGGCCGGGCGCGTCAGGACGACAGGCCCAGCGCGGCCATCCGCTCCGTGTGGGCTTTCATGATGCTGTTGAAGATCGCTGCGACCGTCTCCAGGTCGCCGACGCCCACGAGCAGGCCGGTGAGGGCGTCGCGTTCCACGGCGACCTGCTGGGCCTGGTTGAGCGCCTCACCGACCAGGCGGCGCGCCCAGAGGGCCAGCCGACCGGCGGCCACCGGGTTGGCGGCAATCGCGGCCCGGACCCGGTCGACCACGAAGGCCGCGTGCCCGGTGTCGGCGAGCACATCGAGCACGAGCGCCCGGGCGTCGTCGTCGAGCCGGTGCGCGATCGCGCGGTAGAAGTCCGCCGCGATGCTGTCGCCCACATAGGCCTTGATCAGGCTCTCCAGCCAGTCGGCCGGAGCGGTCATGGCATGGAAGGCCGTCAACGGGCCGATGAACGGCGCCATCGCCGCCTCCGGGTCGACGCCACGGCCGGCGAGCGCCATGCTGATCGCCTCGAAGTGCGTGAACTCCGCCGCCGCCATCGCCGCCAGCGAGATCTTGTCGGAGAGCGTCGGTGCCATCCGCGCGTCGGTGGCCAGCCGCTCGAACGCGGTGAGCTCGCCATAGGCGATCAGCCCGAGCAGGTCGACGACGGCCTCGTCGACGACCCCCCGCTCGACGACCACGCCAGCGGTCGCCATTCCACCGGTCAGGTCATCCCGGGCCGGGTTCGCGGCCTCGTCCGGAACTGTTCGCGGAAGCCCGGTCGTGGGCGCCGTTCGCGGGTCTCGCGGAGCGGCAGGGGCACCTGGGTGCCCATCGGTCCCTGTGGACCCCGCAGCCCCCGGAAGCACTGTGCTGTCCGTCACGTACCTCAACTCCCAGGCTGATTGATCCAACGTCGTCACCCGACGTGTTACCCGTTGGTGCCGCTCGCTCCTCGCCACCCGGCCCACGGCAACGGGCCAGGTCATGTTCCGTCTGAGTAACGCTGGACGGGCCACGATCGTCGCGAAGCGCGCCCATCAAGCGGTCACACAGGCTATCCTTGTTGTAGCCGGTGGTCATCACAGACCGATCGGCCGCCGAAGGCAACGCGTCGCCCCGGTCCCCGGGCTGCTGGGCCAACCTGCTGGCTTCGAAATCACTGGTTTCGAGGCCGCTGGCCCACCCCGCTCGATCGGGTCGCTGGCGCGGCCCGGCACGTCGCGAGCGGCGCCTCAACGTCGGACACCGCTCAGGAGTAGACCAGGAGCGACCCGCTGTCCGTCACAGCCACATCCCTAACCATCACCGAAACCACCTCCGCAACTGACGCTGCCCCGGCCGGCGCGGACCCTGCCTCTTCGGAGCAGGTAGAGGTCCCGGCGACCGTCGAACCAAAGATCACTTTCGCCGATCTCGGCGTTCGTCAGGAGACGGTCGACGCCCTCACGGCCGCCGGCATTATCCACCCCTTCCCCATCCAGGAGCTGACGCTCCCGCTCGCGCTCGCCGGTACCGACATCATCGGCCAGGCGCGCACCGGCACCGGCAAGACGCTGGGTTTTGGCATCCCCATCATCCAGAAGGTCATCGGCCTGGACGAGGGCGCCGATGGCCGCCCGCAGGCGCTCATCGTCGTGCCGACTCGTGAGCTGTGCATCCAGGTCACGGCCGACCTCGAGCGGGCGGGCGCACGCCGGCAGATACGCGTCCTGTCGGTGTACGGCGGCCGGGCCTACGAGCCGCAGCTGACCGCCCTGCGCACGGGCGTCGACGTCGTCGTCGGCACCCCGGGTCGTCTGCTGGACCTCGCCCGTCAGCGCGCGCTCAACCTGGGCAATGTCGCGACGCTGGTGCTCGACGAGGCCGACGAGATGCTCGACCTCGGTTTCCTGCCGGACGTGGAGCGCATCGTCTCGCTGCTGCCGGCCGGTCGCCAGACCATGCTGTTCTCGGCGACGATGCCCGGTCCGGTGATCGCGCTCGCTCGTCGCTTCATGATCCGGCCGGTGCATGTCACCGCCGAGCAGCCCGACGAGGGCCGCACCGTCCCGACCACCAGCCAGCACGTCTTCCGCGCGCATGCGCTGGACAAGATGGAAGTGCTGTCCAGGGTCCTGCAGTCCGACGGCCGCGGGCTGTCGATCGTGTTCGTGCGGACCAGGCGCACCGCGGACAAGGTGGCCGAGGACCTGTCGAACCGAGGCTTCGCCGCCGCCGCCGTGCACGGCGACCTCAACCAGGGCCAGCGCGAGCAGGCGCTGCGCGCGTTCCGGGCCGGCAAGATCGACGTGCTGGTGGCCACCGACGTCGCCGCCCGCGGCATCGACATCGGCGGCGTGACCCACGTCGTCAACTACCAGTGCCCGGAGGACGAGAGCGTCTACCTGCACCGGATCGGCCGCACCGGCCGGGCCGGCGGCAGCGGCGTCGCGGTCACGTTCGTCGACTGGGACGACCTGGCCCGTTGGCAGCTGGTGAACCGGGCGCTCGCGCTCCCGTTCGACGCGCCGCTGGAGACGTACTCCACCTCCCCGCACCTGTTCGAGGCGCTCGGCATCCCGGCCGGGTCGACCGGCGTGCTGCCTCGCGCAGCCCGTACCCGCGCCGGGCTGGCCGCCGAGGAGATCGAGGATCTCGGTGGCGGCCGCAAGGCGCGCCGCGGCGGCCGGCCCGCCGCGGGCCAGCCGGGCGACACCGACCGTCCCGCGGCAAGGGAAGCGGCGGCCTCCCGGACCAGGACGCGTCGGCGCACCCGCGGCGCCGGCGCGGCGGCAGCCGCCGCAGGGCTGGCTGAGGACGCGGACGGGGCCGACGAGGGCACCGTCGCGCTCGAGGTCCTCGCGGCCGACGGCGCAGGCGACGTCACCGGTCGGGCGAC
>NZ_KI912266.1:2464764-2476204 GCF_000235425.2 Pseudofrankia saprophytica | reverse complement strand
GCGGCCGCGGCCGCTCGGGCCGCTCCGCGGGCGCGGACACGCTGGACATCGCGCCGGCCGACGACGACGAGGACAGCGCGCCGGAGTCCCGCGCCGAGTCGGCCTGACACGGCCTGATCGCACAGTCTGGGAGCGGGACCCCTCGGGTCTCGCTCCCAGACTGCTTCTGGCTCCCGGACCGGTCTTGGTCCGAGGCCGCGCCTCAGTTGTGGGCCGCGCCTCAGTTGTGGGCTCCCGGTTCGGCCGTTTCGGCGCCCGGCCGCGGACGCGATCAGCTCCTGGCGACGCTCAGCGTCAGCCGGACCCACGCGACGCGGCGACAGGCAGGGCAGCGCAGCAGCGACGGGTGACGCGGCCGGATGACCGGCAGATGCAGGCTCGGGGTGAGCAACGCCAACGCGCGCCGGGCGCCCACCATCGTCGCCTGCCTGCACCGGGAACAGTGCACGGTCACGCCTGAGCCGTGCGGGGCGGGCGGGTGCTCGCCGCTGTAGAGAGCACGCTTGCCGTGCACGTCACGGCCGATGGCGCCCGGCCGGGACGCGGATGACGGCGAGCCAGGCCCAGGTGGGCGCCCGGTGCGCGGCCGCAGCCGGTCGAACCCGGCCGACGCGTCCCGCGCCCGGCTGCCCGCGCCCTCAGCCACACTCACGGCTCCAGCCGTGCTCTCGACTCTGGCCATGTCCCCGTTCACCGGCCGATGCGCGACAGCGCGACCGAGGCGGCCACCTCAGGCGAGCCGTCCACCAGCCCACCGTCGACCAGCTCGTCGTCTTCGGCCAGGTGGTCGTCCGCCCGGCCGAGGACGGGCAGCGCACCGGCGAGCAGCGCCTCTGGGCCGACGCCGGGCACCGGGCCTGGTCCGAGCCCCGCGATCGTGCGGGCGTGCTCCCGATAGGCCTGCGCGCCCTTCGACCGGGCCGCGGTGGTGAGGATCGAGCGGCCGATGCCCGGTGCCTCCGCGAAGCGCACCGAGCGGGCGACCGGCGGTTCGAGCACGCTGACCTGGTAGCGGGCCGCGACGTCGGCCAGCACCGCCCGGCTGTGCGCGGTGCGGCCGTCGAACAGGGTCGGCAGCACGCCACGAACCCGGAGCTTCGGGTTCGTGAGGCGGCGGACGTCGTGCACGGTGTCGAGCAGCTGGCCGACGCCGCGGTGCGACAGCGTCTCGCACTGCAACGGGATGATCACCTCGTCGGCGACCGTGAGGCCGTTGATGGTCAGCACGCCCAGCGACGGCGGACAGTCCACCAGGACGAAGTCATAGTCGTCGACGATCTCGGCGAGGGCGAGCCGCAGCACGTGCTCCCGCCCGGTGCGCGAGAGCAGCACCGCCTCGCAGCCGGCCAGCTCGATGGTCGCCGGCAACAGGTCCGACCCGTCGGCCGTGCGCAGGACGACGAGGCCCGCGGACAGGCGCCCGAGCAGCACGTCGTGGACGGACAGCTCGAGAGCGTCCGGGTCGAGGCCAAGCGAGAACGTCAGACAGGCCTGCGGATCCAGATCGACCAGCAGAACTCGCTGGCCCAGCTCGGTCAGGGCGGCGCCGAGGCTCGACACAGAGGTCGTCTTGGCGACGCCACCCTTTTGGTTGGCGACAGCGAGAACGCGGGCCACGACGGAGAGTGTGTCAAGCGTGACCGTGTGGTCACAACCTGCCTCGCCCGTAAGTGTCACGCCGACTACTTAGGTCCCGCGCGCGGTGGGTGCGCGGACCGCCCGGCGCGGAGATCGACGGCGCGACCGCCTACAGTCCTGCACCGTGCCTCAGCTCCCCCGGGTCGCCGTGCTCGGCCCCGATCTGACCGGCGCGGTCGGGCTGGCCGCCCTCGTCGACGGCGGGATCGACGCCACCTACCTCGGGGCGCCGACGCCGGCCGCCGAAGAGCTGCTGTCCAGACGCGCGCTCACCGCCCGCCGCGTCGCCGGCCCGGATGACCACGGCGACGAGCCCGTTTCGCCGAGCGCCCCGAGCGAGGGCGGCGCCGACTTCGCGCCCGTCGTCAGCCGCGCCGGCGCGCGGGAAGACCCGCGGCGCGGCTTCCAGATCAGCCTCGACGGCCGGTCCCTCGGAAGCTGGGACGCCGTCGTGGTGACCGCGGCGACGGTCGCCGCCGTGCGGACCGTGATCGGTGTCGACGACCCCTGGTACGGCGGCGTCTTCCATCCCCGGGCCGACGGTGTCTACCTGATTGGCGGCTCCGGGGGCGGCGGGGTGGCCGGCGCGGCGGCGGGCGGGCCGGCCGGGCCGCGACCCGCGGGTGAGGCGGGTGAACTGGCCGAGGAGGACGAGGCGCCAGCATCGGGCCCTGGCGGGCGGCTCGTCTGGGCCCAGGCCAGCTGGGTCGGCGAGTACCTGCGCGGGCGCTATCTGCTTCCGGCCTACCAGGCGATGCTCGACCACCCGGGGCTGCGTCGCGTGGGCCTGCGCCGGCGGGGCACCTGCGGCTACCTGCGCGCCCTGGAGCGCGAGCTGCGCGCCGGCCGCGCCCGCGCCGCCGCCGCGGGCTATCCGCTCCCGATCCCCGCCGCCGGCCCGGGGCCGGCCTAGGCCGTGTCTGACGGCCTCCGGCCACGCGAGGCTCCGCCATCATCGCGTGGCCTTTGGCCTAGGCCGTGTCTGACGGCCTCCGGCCACGCGAGGCTCCGCCATCATCGCGTGGCCTTTGGCCTAGGCCGTGTCTGACGGCCTCCAGCCACGCGAGGCTCCGCCATCATCGCCATAGGGGTCCCCGGGAGGTCGGCGCCAGCCGATCTTCCGGGGGAGCGACTTTGGCCTAGGCCAGCTTGCGGAGACGGCTGGCGGCCTCGCGCAGGGTCTCCTCCCGTTTCGGGAACGCGAACCGGATGATGTGGCGGCCGTCGGCCGGGTCGGCGAAGAACGACGAGCCGGGGACGGCCGCGACGCCGATCTCGCTCACCAGCCGCCGGGCGAACGCGACATCGTCTCCGGCCGGGTCGAGGGCGCTGGTGTCGCACATCACGTAGTACGCGCC
Source organism: Pseudofrankia saprophytica (assembly GCF_000235425.2). Lineage (NCBI taxonomy): Bacteria > Bacillati > Actinomycetota > Actinomycetes > Frankiales > Frankiaceae > Pseudofrankia > Pseudofrankia saprophytica. Next base: position 2,473,208 of record NZ_KI912266.1, on the reverse strand, counting down.
CGAGGGTTGGCTGACCCCGAATCCGACCTCGGTGAGCGCGTCGCACAGCAGGTCGCGCCGGGTCCGGTAGGCGGCCGCGAGATCGGTGTAGTAGCTCGTCGGCAGGCCCATCGCCGCCACGCCCGCGGCCTGGAGCGGGGCCGCGGCGCCCACCGTGAGGAAGTCGTGCACCTTGCGGATACCCGCGGTGAGCGCCGCCGGGGCGATCGTCCAGCCAACCCGCCAGCCGGTGACCGCGTAGGTCTTCGACAGCGCGTTGACCGTCACCGTGCGGTCGGCGAGGCCCGGCACGGTCGCCGGCGGCACGTGCCCGCCGGGACCCAGGTAGTGGATGTGCTCGTAGATCTCGTCGGTGATGACCAGGACGTCGTGGCGCTGGCAGAGCTCGGCGATGACGTCCAGCTCGGCCTGGCTGAACATCTTGCCGGTCGGGTTGTGCGGTGTGTTGATGACGATGGCCCTGGTGCGGTCGGAGAAGGCGGCGCGCAGCTCCGCCTCGTCGAAGCTCCAGTCCGGGGCGCGCAGCTTCACCAGCCGCGGCACGGCGCCGGACAGCACCGCGTCCGGGCCGTAGTTCTCGTAGAACGGCTCGAACAGGATGACCTCGTCGCCCGGGTCGACGAGCCCGAGCATCGTCGCGATCATCGCCTCGGTGGCGCCGCACGTGACGCAGATCTGGGTGTCCGGGTCGACGTTCCAGCCGGCGTAGGTGCCGGCCACCTTGGCCGCGATCGCCGCGCGGAAGGCGGGCGCACCCCAGGTGATGGCGTACTGGTTGTCGTCGGCGTCGATGGCCGCCTTCGCCGCGTCCTTCAGCTCGACCGGGCAGGAGAAGTCCGGGAAGCCCTGGGCCAGGTTGACGGCGCCGTGCGCGACCGCCAGCCGGGTCATCTCCCGGATGACGGACTCGGTGAACGTCGCCGCCTTTGCCGACAACCGGGCGGCGCCGACCACTGGAGCCGGCTGCGAGTGCGAAATCTTCGAGGCCACCAGCCCATGATGCCGCCATCCCCACCGAGTCGGTGCTCATTGCCGGGACGGCACCCGCGTCGGCCGTCAGCCCGGCGTCTGCCCGCCCGGTGCCTGGTTGCCCGATGCCTGGTTGCCCGTGTTCTCACCGTCGCCCGCGGCGAACTGCTCCGCGCCCGCCCAGGGGGCGATCTCGGGACCAGCGGCCTGGCCCTCGGGGCAGTGGCGGCGGAAGTCACACCAGGAGCACAGCGGGCCGGGACGGGGTGGGAACGCCGCATCGGCCGGCTGCCCGGCGGCCAGCTGCTCCGTCGCGGCCACCGCGTCCACCGCGATGGACTCGGCCCGCCGGATGTGCCGAGCCAGGCTTTCGTCGGTGTGCTCCGCCACGACCACCCGCCCCGTCGGCAGGTGGTGCAGCTCGACCCGCCGACAGCGCTGCCGCAGCATCCGCTCGGACGCGAACGCGTACAGCGCGAGCGCCGGCGACGTCCGGGCGTCGCCCTCCTCCGGCGGGCGTCGACCGGTCTTGTAGTCCACGACGACCAGCTCGCCGTCCCGCTCGTCCAGCCGGTCCACCCGTCCGTGCAGGGCCAGGACGTCGGTACGGGTCGCCACCTGGCGCTCCACCGCACGCGGCGACATCGCCGGGTCCAGCCCGGTGGCGTACCGCTCGCACATCGCGGCGGCCCGCTCCCGGGCGGCGGCCGACTGCTCGTCGTCGCGCCAGCCGTCCCGAACCCAGCAGGCCCGCAGCAGCTCGGCGGCCCGTCCGGGCGTCCGGGCCGGCTCGGGCTCGTCCCACCAGCGGTGCAGCGCGTTGTGCACGCTCACGCCCAGCGAGGAGTGTGCCCAGGGCGGCCCCTTGGGCGGGGCCGGCCGGTCGAGGTAGGTCATCCGGTAACGGCGCGGGCAGTCCTCGAACGAGGCCAGCCTCGTCGGCGTGCAGCTGAACAGCCTGCGCGGCATCTCATCCAGCAACAGCTGCGCCATCGCGCTCACTCCTCCGGTGCGGGGCAGGGTTCAGGGGGCTGGATCTCACGTTCGGCCGCGGACCCAGGCCGCGCGGCCTGGCCGCGGAGCCTGGCGTGGGGCGGGTCGCGGGCCAGGTCACGAAGGTCGGTCGCGGATAGATCATGGCACTCGGCACCGACACTTCTGGATCCCCGGCGGCCGCCGCGGTGGAGCAGCACCACGCTTTGTAACTGGACGTAACGGCTACAGCCTGGCATGCTGCTCCGCATGGAGCGCAGCGCAGTCGCTGTCGTGCACGAGTCCGTGCACGACGCATCGCGCCAGTTTTATGGGGGCCGGGCTCGGTCCCCCCTGTGCCGCTGACCTGCGCAGTAGACAGACCGATGGCCCGGACGCCCCGGGCCTTTCTCGTGCCTGGGCCGTGCTGAGCCCAGACCGAAAGGTTCCCCGTGAGCAACACCGTGGACGCCAGCCTGGATGGCACCCTCGCCGCCGGTTCGGCCGCGCCGACGGCGCCGACCATCGCCTCGATCGACGAGGGCCGTCGCCTGATCGACAACCTCGACGTCCAGCTGCGTGACCTGGTCGCCGTCCGCCGGGACATCTCCCGGCAGATCCAGGCCCTGCGCAGCGCCGACGGCGGACCGCGCGTGCAACATGGCCGCGAGAACGAGATCATCGCGGCGTGGGCCGACGAGCTGGGCCCGCGCGGCGTCGAGATCGCGCTCGCGGTCCTGACCCTCTGCCGCGGTTCCCTTACCTGAGCGGTCGCGGGGTTCGGCCGGCGTCGCGGGGTTCCGCCGGCGGGGTTCCGCTGGGAGGGCGGGGCTGACCGCTAGCTGGGACCCGGCTGGTCCTGGCCGGCTCCTCCCGGCTCCGGTCCCCGGTCATCCGGCTCTGGCCCCCGTTCGTCCAGCTCCGATTCCCGGCCGTCCGGCTCGTCATCGTCCGGCCCGTGGAACGCGCCGTACTCCGCCGCGTCGTCGGCGAGCTGCCGCTCGCGCCAGTCGGGCGGGAGGATGTGGTCGAGGACGTCGTCGACCGTCACCACGCCCACCAGCCGGCCGGCGTCGTCGAGCACCGGCGCGGCGACCAGGTTGTACGAGGCCAGGTAGCGGGTGACGTCGGCGAGCGGGGTGTCCGGCCGCAGCGGCCGGGTGTCGATGTCGATCACCGCGCCGACCAGCGTGGACGGCGGTTCGCGCAGCAGCCGCTGGAAGTGCGCCAGGCCCAGGTAGCGCCCGGTCGGTGTCTCGTAGGGCGGGCGCACGACGTAGATCTGGGCCGCGAGCGCCGGTGACAGCTCCGGCGCCCGCACCCGGGCGAGCGCCTCGGCGACGGTCGCGCTCGGAGCGAGGATGACCGGCTCGCTGGTCATCATGCCGCCGGCGGTGTCGTCGGCGTAGCGCAGCAGCTGGCGGACGGGCGCCGCCTCCTCCGGCTCCATCAGCTGGAGCAGGCGCTCGGCGTCCTCCTCCGGCAGCTCACCGAGCAGGTCGGCGGCGTCGTCCGGTCCCATCGCCTCCAGCACGTCCGCCGCCCGGTCGTCGGCGAGCCCGCCCAGCAGCTCCACCTGCTCGTCCTCGGGCAGCTCCTCCAGCACGTCGGCGAGCCGCTCGTCGTCCAGCGCCGCCGCGACCTCCGCGCGCCGCTTGTGGGACAGGTCGTGCAGCATCGAGGCCAGGTCGGCCGGCCGCAGCTTCTCGAACGCGGCGAGCAGGTTCGCCGCGCCCTGGCCGTCCTCAGGCAGTGAAAGCCCGCCGACCTCGTCCCAGGCGACGGTGTGCACCTCGCCACGCCGGCCTCGCCCCACCCGCACGGCGACCTGGTCGAGGATCCACTCGCCGCCCCGGACGGGCGAGATCGCCGCGTCGAGGACCGTCACCTCCCGACCGGTGGCCACCTGGGCGACCCTGCGGTCGAGCAGCTCACCGAGGACGAGGGTCTCGCCGGCACGCTGCGCGAACCGGCGCCAGCTCAGCCGGGCCGACGAGAGGATGACGGCGCCCGACTCGACCCCGGTGACCCGGTTGATGGGCACGAAGATCGGTCGATGCTGGACCTCGACGGCGAGCCCGAGAACCCGGGGCGGGGCGTGTCCGAGGCGCAGCGTCACCACGACGTCGCGGACCCGGCCGACCTGGTCGCCGTTCGGGTCCAGCACCAGCAGCCCGGCGAGCCGTCGGCAGTACACCCGCACCGGCGTCGGCGGGCGCGGCGCGCCCGCGCTCGTCACGGCAGGCTCGGCGCGGCGGATGGGCGCAGGGTCACCGCGCGAGGCTACCCCCGACCGGGCCGGTCAAGCGGCGACGGGCCCACCCGGGGGCAAAACCGCCCGTACGGGCCGAATGGGCCCAGGCGCCCGCCGCCGTCTTCCAGAAGATGGCCAACCCATGGGGACATGCGACCAATGCATTTCCTGACAGCCAGCAGCCGTTGTACCTGGATTCGGAACCGCGCTAATGTGCCGAACCAGGCGACCCGTCAGCCATCGCCGCCCGGCGCTTGTCAGCGTCCTGACCGGCCCGGTGACGTATCGTGCAAAGGACGGACAGAATGGCCAGCACACTTGCCTACCGACTGCGCAACACCGTTCGTCTCACCGGATTCGAGATCGTCCGGACCGCGCCGGATGGCAACATGCTCGCCTATCACCTACACGAGCTGCTGAACCTCTACCGGATCAACTGCGTGTTCGACGTCGGTGCCCGTCAGGGTGAGTACGGCCGCTGGCTGCGCGGGACGGGCTATCGGGGCCGAATCGTCTCGTTCGAGCCGGTGCGGGACAACGTCCGACACCTTCGTGCCAGTGCGGCCCGCGATCCCGGCTGGGTCGTCGAGCCCTATGCGCTGGGCGCAACCGAGGGCCGCGCCACCATCAACGTCACCAATTTCACCCATTTCAGCTCATTCCGCGTGCCCGGGCGCCTCGCCGCCGAGCTGTACGCCGACGAATCGAAGGTGACCTCGACGGAGGAGGTGGCGGTCCACCGGCTGGCGGACGTGTTCGACGACGTCACCAGCGGGATCGCCGAACCGCGCGTCTATCTGAAGATGGATACCCAGGGCTTCGACCTAGAGGTGCTCCGGGGTGCCAGGCAAGCGCTGCCGAAGGTGATAGCACTGCAGTCGGAGATGGCAATTAAGCCGTTATATGAAGACAACCCGACCTTCGACCAGGCGTGGCCTGAGATCGCCTCGTACGGGTATTCACTGTCCGGCATGTTCCCGGTCTCGCTGGATCCGCGGCTGCGGATGCTGGAGTTCGACTGTGTGGCGGTGCGCGACGAGTCCGCGGCCGGCCTCGGCTGACCGGACGGGAATGGCCGGGACCGCCACCACGCCCTGAACGATTTCCTCCCGCGCCGGTATGGGCACCGCCGCCCGGCAGGTCAGCGCGCCCGCCCAGCGGCGCCACGGCCGCCGGACTGGTGAGGGAACCCACATCGGAGCATGATCGAAAAGGGCTTCGTTCTCGGGCGCCGGCAACGCCCTGCGGCTACTATCTCGATCATGTCGCTACGTCCTCGCCGCTCATGCCTCGCGGTTCCTGGCTCGTCAACCAAGATGCTTGGCAAGGCACAGGGCCTGCCCGCGGACCAGATCTTCTGCGACCTGGAGGACTCCGTCGCCCCCGGCGCGAAGGAGTCGGCCCGCGACAATGTCGTCGCCGCGCTGAACGAAGGCGACTGGACCGGTAAGACCCGGGTGGTGCGGGTCAACGACCTGACCACCAAGTGGACATACCGCGACGTCATCACGGTCGTCGAGGGCGCCGGGCAGAACCTCGACTGCATCATGCTGCCCAAGGTGCAGACCGCCGCCCAGGTGGAGTGGCTCGACCTGTTGTTGACCCAGATCGAGCAGGTCATGGGCCTCGAGGTCGGCCGGATCGGCATCGAGGCGCAGATCGAGAATGCGCTCGGCCTGTCGAACGTCAAGGAGATCGCGTTCGCGAGCTCCCGCATCGAGACCATCATCTTCGGCCCGGCCGACTTCATGGCATCGATGAACATGCCCTCGCTCGTTGTCGGAGCGCTCAACCCTGACTATCCGGGTGACCCGTTCCACTACGTCCTCTTCAAGATTGTCGAGGCGGCCCGCGCCCGCGGCGTGCAGGCCATCGACGGCCCATTCCTGCAGATCCGCGACGTGGATGCGTTCCGCGCCGTCGCGAAGAAGTCCGCCGCGCTCGGGTACGACGGCAAGTGGGTGCTGCATCCCGGCCAGATCGACGCGGCGAACGAGGTCTACTCGCCGCGCCAGGAGGACTACGACCACGCCGAGCTCATCCTCGACGCGTATGCCTGGCACACCTCGGAGGCGGGCGGTCTGCGCGGCGCGGTCATGCTCGGCGACGAGATGATCGACGAGGCGAGCGCGAAGATGGCCCAGGTCATCGCCGGAAAGGGCCGCGCCGCCGGCATGCAGCGAACCAAGAAGTTCGAGCCGCCGGCCAGCTGAGGACTCCCCCGGGCCGCGCGGTGACGGCGGCCCTTCGGGCGCCCGGCCAGGGAAGGTGTGACCGGTCGCACGCCGACCAGGCCGACGACATGCAGGGCGACATACAGGAGGGATTGGGAGATGGGCAGGATCGCGCAGACCGACGGTCTGACCGACGTCCAGGCCGACATCCTGTCGGCGGTGCGCACCTTCGTGGACAAGGAGATTCTGCCGCACGCGACCGAGCTCGAGCACAAGGACGAGTTCCCGCACGAGATCGTCGAGCAGATGAAGGAGATGGGCCTCTTCGGGATCACGATTCCGGAGGAGTACGGCGGGCTCGGCGAGTCGCTGCTCACCTACGCGCTGGTGGTCGAGGAGGTCGCCCGCGGCTGGATGAGCGTCTCGGGCGTCATCAACACCCATTTCATCCTCGCCTACCTGCTGATGCAGCACGGCAGCGAGGAGCAGAAGCAGCGACTCCTGCCGAAGATGGCGACCGGCGAGATCCGCGGCGCTTTCTCGATGAGTGAGCCAGGTTGCGGCTCAGACGTCTCGGCGATCACCACCCGGGCCGCCCGGGACGGCGACGAGTACGTCATCAACGGCCAGAAGATGTGGCTGACCAACGGCGCCCGGGCCGGCGTCGTGGCCACCCTGGTCAAGACCGACGAGGGCGCGAGCTCTGTCTACAAGAACATGACGACGTTCCTGCTGGAGAAGGAGCCGGGTTTCGGCACCACCGGTGGGATCACCATTCCCGGCAAGCTCGAGAAGATGGGCTACAAGGGCGTCGAGACCACCGAGATGGTGCTCGACAACCACCGGGTGCCGGCGACGTCGATTCTTGGCGGCCCCGAGGCCGCCGGCAAGGGCTTCTACCAGATGATGGACGGCGTCGAGGTCGGCCGGGTGAACGTGGCCGCCCGCGCCTGCGGAATCATGATCCGCGCCTTCGAGCTGGCGATCGCCTACGCCCAGCAGCGCAGGACGTTCGGCCACCAGATCGCCGACCACCAGGCGATCGCGTTCAAGCTGGCCGAGATGGCGACCAAGGTCGAGGCCGGCCACCTGATGATGGTCAGCGCCGCCCGCAAGAAGGACCGGGGCGAGCGCAACGACGTCGAGGCCGGCATGGCGAAGTACCTCGCCAGCGAGTACTGCTACGAGGTCACCACGGACGCCTTCCGCATCCACGGCGGCTACGGCTACTCGAAGGAGTACGAGATCGAGCGGCTGTTCCGCGAGGCGCCGTTCATGCTGATCGGCGAGGGCACGTCCGAGGTCCAGAAGCGCATCATCAGCCGCGCCCTGCTCAAGGAGTACAAGCTGGCCTAGCCGGGCCGGTGGTGCCCCGGGCGGGGAGCGCCGGGGCACCACCGGGTGTCAGCCTGGGCACCACCAGGTGTCAGAGGTAGCGCCTGGACGGCTCGACCATGGCGCGGACGGTCTTGCCGTCGTGGAACTCGCCGATCGCGGTCATCGCCCACACCGGGGTGTTCGGCACGCGCTGCACCTTGCACATCACCAGGCCGGTGGCCGGCTTCGACTCGGAGAGGTCGAACCTGACCAGCTCCTGGTTGGTCAGGTCGTCGACCAGGCGGCAGTAGGCCCGCCGCACCTCGGTGAACGGCTGGCCCTGGAAGCTGTTCACCGTGAACACCAGCGTCGTCACCGTCGGCGGCAGCGCGCCGAGATCGACAAAGATGACCTCGTCGTCACCCTCACCCTGGCCGGTGAGGTTGTCACCGGAGTGGCGCACGGCGCCCTTCGCGCCCTTCTTCGACATGAACCAGACCTTGTCGGTGTCCTTGCCGCGGGCGTCGTACAGGATGCAGGACGCGTCGAGGTCGATCGACCGGCCCTGCATCGCCGGGTCCCAGCCGAGCGCCATCCGTACCCGGGTCAGCGGCGGCGCGCCGGTCTTGACCAGCGAGACGGCCTCACCCTTGCGCAGCGACACCCTGCCCTTGTCGAGATTGACGGCACCGGCCGCCGCGGCCGGGCCGGGCGGCGGACCCCACTGCTGACCGGCCGGCGGCGCGCCGGGCGGCGGC
>NZ_KI912266.1:2300141-2464664 GCF_000235425.2 Pseudofrankia saprophytica | reverse complement strand
GGCGGCGGCCCCTGCGGCGCGCCCCACTGCTGGGGGGCCGACGGCGGCCCGGCCGGGGGCGCCCACCCGCCAGGCGGCGGTCCCCACTGCTGGGGCTGGCCCGGCGCGGGCGGCGGCGGGCCCCACGGCTGCTGCCCGTGTCCCGGCTGACCGCCGGGGGGCGGCGCGCCCCAGGGCTGGCCGGGCGGCGGCGTCGGCCCCGGCCGCGGCGGGGCCTGCGGCGGCTGGGGGGTGGGGGCCGCGGCCGCCTCCGGGCGCACCAGCTGGGTCGGTGCCTCGAACATCTCCTCGTTCTGCGCCGGCCATCCGCCGGACGGCCCGGCCGCGTTCGGCCGCGGGCTGGGCGAAGCCGGTCGCGCGGCGGGGGCGGGCTGTGCGGCCGCCGGACCGGGCTCGTCGACAGCGATGCCGAAGTCGGTGGCGATGCCGGCGAGCCCCGCGGCGTAGCCCTGGCCGACGGCGCGCACCTTCCAGGCACCCGCCCGGCGATACAGCTCGACCATGATCAGCGCGGTCTCGGCACCCAGGCCCTCCGGCGCGAACCGGGTGATCTCCGCGCCGCCCCGGCTGTCCCGCACGGTGACGGTCAGCCCGCGGACGGCGGCGAACGTCGCGGGTCCCGAACCGTCGAGGCTTCCGGTGACGACCACCTTGTCGATGTCCGGCGGGACGGCCGCCAGCGAGAACTCCAGCGACGAGGGCGGCGTCAACCGCACGCCCGGGCCGTTGGGCTGGTTGTAGAAGACGAAGTCGGCGTCCGAACGGACCTTGCCCGTCGGCGTCACCAACAGCGCGGCGATGTCGAGCGGCGTCGACGAGGAAACCTCCACCCGCACGTCCGGCGTCGGCAGCGGCGCGTTCGCCCCCTTGCTCAACACACCAGCCATGGTTCCTCCCGTACTCAGCCGGCCCGGTTCGCCCCGGCTTTCACCCGGCTGCTGCCGGGCGGGCGTGGCCACCGGTCCCGATCGTTCCAGATAGAGCCTGCGCAGGGACATCCCCGGCGCCAGCAAATCCCCGACTCCGGGGGCGTACGCACCGCGAACGGCCTCTACTACATCATGGCGCTCTCCCCATGCGACGTTACGGTGCTCACCACCCCGGCGGGCCGGCCAGGCCGCCGAGGCGGGCAGGCCGCCAAGGCGGACGGGCCGCGAGGGCGGGGTTGCCAGGGTGGGCTGCCGCCCACGGCGGGGCTGCCGTGGGCGGGGCGACCTTACGATCGGGCGTTGTGGATGTGCGCGTCGCGGTCGAGCGACACCTGGTAGGCGAGTTCGGTCCGATCAGTGGCCGCGCGGGGATCACCTTCCTGGGCGCCGAGCCGATCGACGTGCTGCGGTTCGGCCCGCATCCGGACAGCTTCTTCCGGTACGCGACGGTGGGCATGTCGGCCGAGCCGATGGGTGACCCGGCGGCGGCGATCCGGGACCCGGCCGGTCCGCGGGTGGAGCTCGTGCTGTCGCTGCGGGCTCCGCGCGACAGCGTCGCGCGCCGGCTGGCGGTGCTGGCCGCGATTCCCGCGGTCGAGGGTGTCCCGGTGGCCGCGGGTGCCGGCCTGGACCTGGGCGAGCCGCTCTGGGATGACGCTCCGTTTCACGGGGTGCTCGTCGGCGAGCCGGGCGGCCTGGTGCCGGATCTGCCGCTCGCCGAGCTGGCCGGGCATCGTGGCGCGGGTCCGGCCGGAACTCCGGCGCCGGTGCGGTTTCTGCCGGTCTTTCCGATGACGCCGAACGAATCGGCCTACAAACGGGTCCATGGTGCGGCGGCGTTGCGGGAGCGCTGGCTCGCCGAGGAGATGGACCTGCGCGATCCCCGTCGGCGGGGCCTTCGTATCTGACGCCTGGCTCGTGGCCTGACACCTGGCTTCCGTCCCGGTGCCTGGCTTGCGGCCGGCCTTTGCCTTCCGGGTCCGTCGGTCGGTGGGAAGGCGCCCGGGCCGCCGGTAAGTGACGGTGCTCGCGACCGCCTGCGCGACGCCGGTAGTCGCGCCTACGCTCCCTGGAACCGGGCGGTCGGCGGTTCGCCGAAGCCAGAATCCCCGCCGGGCGGGACATTCCGCCATGCGCCAGGTCACGGGAGGGCACGATGCAGTTCGGCCGTTACTACGAGGAGTTCGAGGTTGGTGCCGTCTACAAGCACTGGCCAGGAAAGACGATCACCGAGTACGACGACCATCTGTTCTGCCTGCTCACCATGAATCACCACCCGCTGCACATCGACGCGCATTACGCCGAGGAGACCACCCAGTTCAAGCGGAACGTCGTGGTCGGCAACTATGTCTACTCGCTGTTGCTCGGCATGTCGGTGGCGGACGTGTCCGGCAAGGCCATCGCGAACCTCGAGGTCGAGTCGCTGCGCCATGTGAAGCCGGTGTTCCACGGCGACACCATCTACGGCGAGTCGACGGTGCTCGACAAGGTCGAGTCCAAGAGCAAGGACGACCGTGGCATCGTCACCGTCCAGACCCGCGGCTACAACCAGGACGGCGTCGTGGTGTGCGTCTATCGGCGCAAGGTGATGGTTCCGAAGCAGTCCTACGGAGTGGCCAGGGGCGGCGAGCAGCCCGGTCGCCCGGTCCCGGCCGAGTCCTGACCTTCACCCCATCCAGGCCAGTCCTCCCAGCTCCTCCCGTCATGACCGCGCGCCGGGTTTGTCAGCGCGTGGCTGGGCACACTTCGTGCGCGGACCCACATTTGGCCGTTGGCTGCGGTCCGCACGGCGATGCGTCCCCTGGACGCGGTGGAACGGACCGCCCGCGAGGTGGTCCAGGAGCTCGGGAGGAGCCAGGTGACGAGCGCACCCACCTGTCCCCGCTGCCTGGGTGGGCTACGGCCGCCCGACCTATGGAGCGACCAGTGGAGGTGCGAACAGCACGGCGACGTCTTCCCCTGGCATCAGGCGACCGCCGCACCGGAGCACGCACTGCGCCAGCTCGCTGATACGGCGACGGTACCCATCTGGGTACCGTCGCCGATGCCGGTCCACTGGTATGTAGGTGGGATCGGCTGGGCCGGCGACGACCGCGCGGGCGCGCGGGCGGTGGCGCTGGCGACGGCCGGGCCGTCGCCGGTCGGCGGCCCGGCGGACATGGTGCTGGTCGCCGAGTCGCCCGGCACGGGGCTGGGCGCCCGGCTCGCGGGAATCACCGGGCCCGACCCCGCGCAGTTGGACACCCTGCCCGAGGCGAAGGTCGAGGCGGCGGGGCATCCGACCGCGCTGTGGCCGGTGGGATGCCCGCACGACCGCGCGGCGTTCATCGGCGAGGCCGGCGGGGTGTGGCTGTGGCTGTTGCTGTGGCCCGCGGATGCCGCCCTCCTGCTGATGGAGCACCTGGTCCTGGAGGACCTGCGCGACCAGGCGGCGCTTGCCGACCGCCTGCTCTTCGGTGCCCAGACCGATCGGCTCAACTCGCCGATGCCGGGGCTCGAGAGCCCGGACTCCGCCGAGGGCGACGGCCACTGACGCACCGGGGTTTCCGCCGGGTGACGCGCCGGGGTTCCCGCCGCGCCGCGTCCGCTCGTAGGCTCTGCACACCCGGAGGGCCCGCAGGCCCGGTCCGGACGCGCCCCCGAGCGAAAGAGCACCGGCCGCCATGACCAAAACCGCCCCCCAGGCTCCAGCGAGCCCGGCGATCCCGTCGATCCCGGAGCGCGAGGCCGCGTCGGCGGAGTTCGCCACGGTACCGGTCGCGCGTGACCGACTCTGCGTCATCGTCAACCCGAGCGCCGGCGGAGGGCGAGCCGGGCGGGTGCTCGAGGACGTCACGGCGGCGCTGCGCGGCTGGGCGGCCGAGGTCGAGGTGGCGAGGACCCGTGACATCGCCCACGCGGACGAGCTCGCCGCCGCGGCGGCCGGCTCGGGCCGGGTCGCGGTGGCGCTCGGCGGAGATGGGCTGGTCGGACGGGTGGCGGGGGCCACCGCGAAGGCCGGGGGCCTGCTTGCCGTGCTGCCCGGCGGGCGGGGCAACGACTTCGCCCGAGGCCTCGGGATCCCCCGCGACCCGGTGGCCGCCGCCAGCGCCCTCGCGGGCGCGGTGGAGCGCCGGGTCGACCTGCCGGAGGCGAACGGCACGCCGTTCATCGGCATCGCGAGCCTGGGCTTCGACTCGGATGTCCAGGTCATCGCCAACAGGACCCGGCTCCTGCGTGGTCAGAGTGTCTACACGTACTCGACGATGCGGGCCCTCGTACCGTGGCGGCCGGCGCGTTTCACCGTCCGGCTCGACGACGGCGAGCCGCGCGAGGTCGTCGGATGGTCGGTCGCCGCGGCGAACGCGCAGTACTACGGCGGTGGGATGCGCTACGCCCCGGGCGCGGACATCGCCGACGGGCTGCTGGATGTGGTGTTCCTGCACCGCATGGGCCGGCTCACCCTGCTGTTGCTCTTCCACAAGGTCTTCAAGGGCACCCACGTCGACACGAAGCACGTGACCGTGCTCCGGGCGCGCCGCCTCACCGTCGACGCCGACCGCCCGTTCCAGGTCTACGCCGACGGCGACCCGGTAGCGGACCTCCCGACCGAGATCGTCATCCGCCCCGGCGCCCTGCGTCTCCTCGCCCCGCCCGCCGACTGACCAGTTCGCCGGGCGCTGGCCGCCGGCCCGCCCGGCGGCAGGCCGGCGGACTTCAGGAAGCTGGCGGGCTTCCCTGTGCGCGAGATCCGCGGAAAGCGCCGGCTCCCGAGGCGCCGGCGCGGCGGGGAGAGGTGGTGCGGCGGCCAGCGCGCGGGAACATCAGGGAACGTCACCCAGGCAGAGCACGAAGTCGCTGCTGCCCCCGATCTCGCTGTACGTCGCCTCCACTCCCGGGACAAGAGCGCAGAGGCTCTCCGACTTGACCCGGTCGAGCACGATGTACTCGGCGTCATCCGAGGAGCAACCGACGATCTTGGCGCTTGTCGATCCCGTCTGGTGAATGCAGTCGCCGACCGAGGCGTTGCTGGGATCGCTGCGGCTCGCGACGGCGCCGATGATGATCAGGAGGATCACCGCCGCCGGAACGAGCAGTCCCAGGGCGGCAGGGCGGCGCAGCAGTGGCTTACCGGGGTCCAACGGTTGCCCTGGGCCGTACGGCAGCCGGGGCGGAAGTTTTTTGATCTTCTGCCACTGCACCAGGTTGATGATCAGCGTGACCGGCGTGGCGAAGAGCGAGACGATGCCCCACCAGCCAAGGAGCAGAGTCTTCGCCGACATGTCACGAACAACCGCGGTGCCGCACGTCCGGCAGAACGGTCCCGGCGTCTTCAGGAACCGCATGACGATGATGAAGCCTCTATGGCCGCGGATGGTCGCGGCGACCGCGGGCCCGCCGCCGCAGATGCGGCAGACCGGCCCCGGCGGCGGGCCGTACGGCCCAGGTCCCGGCATCGGCTGCTGGCCCGGCGCCTGGCCCTGCGGGGTGGGGGCGAGATAGCCAGGGGGCCCATAGCCGGCAGGCGGCCCATAACCGGGGGGCGGCCCATAACCGGGAGGCTGGCCCGATCCGGCCGGCCCGTTGCCGGGCGGCCCATAGCCAGGCGGGAAGCCGCCGGGAGCCGCGCCAGTGGAATCGGTCACCGCAAACCCTTCACCGTGTCGGGCGGAGCGGCGCAAAAGGTATCACTAAACCGACAAGCCCCGCTCACCGGCAGCAACCAGCCCAAGAGGCCCGTCGCCAGCCGAGTTATTGCCGCCTCAGCCAGGGATCACGCCGCCTCGCCCCCCGGGACGAGGCCGGCGATCACCACCCGTTGGTGACCGCCGCGGTCGGGCCGTGCCCGTCGGCGGGCTTCCAGACGTACCCGCCGCGGCCCAGCCGGCGGTCAACCGACCGCCGGCGGTGCCGGGCGGGGCGGGGCCGGCGCGGCGGGGCGCTGGGCGGATGCTGTCGGACGCGGCACTAGCGAATGCGGGGGGTGTCTCCGGTGGCGCGGTCGACGAGGGCGGCGAGGACGGCCGGGTCGGTGCCGTTCGCGCCGATGCCGCGGCCCAGGCCTTCCCTGGTGCCGTGGAAGTCGCTGGAGCCGGTCGCGAGCAGGCCGAGGTCAGCGGCCAGCGCGCGCAGCCGGGCCCGGGCGGCCGGCGGATGGTCCGGGTGGTCGACCTCGACGCCAACGAGACCGAGCCTGGCCATCTCCTCGATCACCTCCGGCCCGACGACCGGGCCTCGGGCCGCGGCGAACGGATGGGCGAACACGCTTACCCCGCCGGCCCGGTGGATCAGCCGCAGCGCCTCGGCGACGTCCGGCTGGGCCTTGCCGACCCAGTACCGGCTTTTGCGGCCACCAATCCAGTCCGAGGTGAAGGCCTCGTCGAGATGGGAGATCACCCCGGCCTCCAGGAGCGCGGCGGCGATGTGCGGCCGGCCGACCGTGCCGCCGGCCAGCTCCCCGATCCGCTCCCAGGTCACCGGGTGGCCGTCGGCGGCGAGCATCTCGACCATCCGCCGGGCGCGCGTCTCGCGGTCGTCGCGCAGGTGGGCGCGGGCGGCGGCGAATTCGGGCTCGTCGGGGTCGAACAGGTAGGCGAGCACGTGCAGGCTGATCACACGGTCCTCGGCGACCCGGACCTCGCACGAGATCTCGGCCCCGGGCACCAGCGTCATGCCCGGCAGGAGCGCGGCCTCCGCCGCCGCCATCCCGGCCGTGGTGTCATGATCGGTGAGCGCGATCGTCGACAGTCCCGCGCCGGCTGCCGCCGCCACCAGCGCCGCGGGCGCGAGCACCCCGTCGGACGCCGTCGAGTGGGTGTGCAGATCGATCCCGGCCAGCGCGACCTCCCCAGATCCGGCGGGCGCGGGCCCGCCCTGTCCTCACCCCAGCGCCCCGGCCCCCCATGATGTTCCGGGAACCGGCAGTGGGTGGGTTCCCGCACGTCAGGACGTGCGGGAACCCACCCACTGTTGTGCTCGACCCGCGGGTCAGTGCGCGTGCTTGGGCGCGCCCAGGCCCCGGGCGGGCGAGAGGTTGAGCGAACGGCCGGCGAGGCCACGGGAACGGTAGCCGAGCCGATCGGCAGTCGACCGCAGCTGCTTGCTGGCCTCGCAGTCGGGGTCGGCGACGACCAGCGGGACGCCGGCGTCGCCACCCTCCCGCAGCCGGACGTCGATCGGGATCTGCGCCAGCAGCGGCACGTCGTGGCCGAGCACCTTGGTGAGCCGCTCGGCGACGGCGGCGCCGCCACCGGCGCCGAACAGGTCGATCCGCTCGTCGCAGTGCGGACAGCTCAGGTAGGCCATGTTCTCCACGACGCCGACCACGTTCTGCCTGGTCTGGGCGGCGATCGTGCCGGCCCGCTCGGCCACCTCGGTCGCGGCCACCTGCGGGGTGGTGACGATCAGCAGTTCGGACGACGGCACCAGCTGGGCCAGCGAGATCGCGATGTCGCCGGTGCCGGGTGGCAGGTCGAGCAGCAACACGTCCAGGTCGCCCCAGAACACGTCGGAAAGGAACTGCTCCAGCGCCCGGTGCAGCATCGGACCACGCCAAGTGACCGGCTGGTTTCCCCGAGTGAACATGCCCGTGGAGATCACGCGAACGCCATACGCCTGCGGCGGCATGATCATCTTATCGACCTGCGTGGGCCCGCGCTCGATACCGAACATTCGCGGCACCGAATGCCCGTAGATGTCGGCGTCGAGAACACCGACCTTCAAGCCCGACTGGGCCATCGCCGTGGCGAGGTTGACGGTGACCGACGACTTGCCCACGCCGCCCTTGCCGCTCGCCACCCCGTAGACCCGGGTGAGCGAGCCCGCCTGGGCGAATGGGATCACCTTCGGGGCCACGCCGCCGCGCAGCTTTTCGTGCAGGGCGGACCGCTGTTCCGGCGTCATCACGGACAGCGCGACGCGGACGCCGGTGACACCCTCGATGGCGCTGACCGCGCGGTCGACCCTGGTGATGATCTCCTCGCGCATCGGGCAGCCCGACACGGTGAGAAGGACCACCACGTCCACCGAGCCGTCGCCGCGGATCTGGATGGCCTCGACCATGTCGAGCTCGGTGATCGGCCGGCCGATCTCGGGGTCGAGGACGGTCGCGAGCGCCGTCTGGACCGCGTCAGAGGTAAGAGTAGGAGCTGGCAACGAAACCTCAGCCGTCTGGCTACCGCCGCGAAGCGGCAGGTACCGGCAGTGTGTGGACCTGAACTGGACGGAGTTCCACCATAGCCCGCGCGGCGGCCGGCTGGCCCCGCCCAACGTGCCCTAAGCACCTGCCCCGCCATCGACGTAGGCTGATCCAGTGAGTTTGCAAGCGTCGCCCGTCGAGGGAGACGGATCTCCCTCGGGGCTGGGTTTCGCTCGGCCGGATGCCGCGAGCGGCGAGGCGACGCCCGCCGAACCTCGGGCCACGTTGCCGGCCCCACCCGAGACGGACCTACCCGGCACGGTCGTGGCTGGCACGGTCGTGGCCGGGACGGTCGAGCCGGGGTGTGGTTCGGCGGACCCGGCGGCCGAACGGGTCGACGCACGCGGGATGCGCGCCTGGCGAGGTCTGCTGCGCGCGCACGCGCAGGTCACCCGGGTGCTCGAGGCCGAGCTCGAGGAGACGCACCACCTGCCGCTCGCCTCCTACGACGTGCTGGTCCAGCTGACCGAGGCGCCGGACGGCGCGCTGCGGATGAGCGAGCTCGCCGACGCGGTGCTGCTGTCCCGCAGCGGGTTGACGAGACTCGTCGACCGCCTGGTGCGCGAGGGACTGGTAGAGCGCAGGTCCTGCCCGTCCGACCTGCGCGGGACGCTGGCGGTGCTCACGCCGGCCGGTCTGGCGCGGCTGCGGGACGCCTCCGGCACCCACCTGCGCGGCGTCGCCCGTCACGTCCTGTCCCACTACTCCCCCGAGGAGCTGGAGCTTCTCGGGGACCTGCTCGGCCGGCTGGCCTCCCCGGCCACCGATTCCGGCTCCTGCGGCGCTTAGCGCCGCCTCAGGAGCAGCGAACCGACCGCCTCGACGACGGCGCCGCGACGCGCGTCCGAAAGCCAGAGCTTCCGGAAGACGGAGGATCAGGTGGCGTCGGTGTCCCAGGGGGTCACGGCGTCCGCCGAGGTCTGGACCCGGGTGGCCTTGGCGTCCACCGGCTTCGCGGGTTTGCCAGGCGCGGCCGGGGCACCGCCGGGCACCCGGTCCTTGGTCAGCGACGGCTTCTCCGAGGGCTCGTCGCCGAAGAGGTCGATCTTGCCCTGCTTGTTCCGGTAGGTCGGGAACAGGTCCTCGTCGCCGTCCTCGAGCAGGTGCTTGCGGACGAACGTCTTCGGGTGCAGGTCACGGATGTCGAGATCGGCGATCTCGGGACCGAGCTCGGAGCGCAGATCATCACGAACACCGTTCGCCATCTGCCGCAGCTGTCGCAGCATCCTGCCTGCGTCCCGGGCGACCCGGGGAAGCTTGTCCGGACCGAAGACGAACAGTCCGAGCAAGAGCAGGACAGCGATTTCTCCCCATCCGAGCCCGTTGAACACGGCCAGAGCGTACCTCCGCCAGACTCGCCCGCGTAGGACTCTGGAGTGACAAGCAGGTATCCAGCGGCGACGGGCCTAGTTCTTCTGCTCGGTCAGGGTCACCTGGGCGGTGGCGTCGCGGCCGGCACGCTGGTACTGCACCGTCACCCGGTCGCCGACGTGGTGGCGCCGGGCCGTCTCCAGGAGCTGGTTCGCCCCGGAGACCGCCGCGTCGTCGATCCTCGTCACGACGTCACCGACCCGCAGGCCGGCGGCGGCCGCCGGGCCGCTCGGGTCGACGTCGCGGATCAGCGCCCCGGGCGCGCGCCCGGTGGCCGCCGCGTCCGTCTGGGTGACGGTGGTGGCCGAGATGCCGAGGTAGGGGTGGGTCGCGTGACCGGTCTGGATGATCTCGTCGGCGATCGAACGCGCGTAGTCGATCGGGATGGCGAAGCCGACGCCGATGTTGCCGGTCTGGCCCTCGTCGCCGGCCGGCGCCCCGGGAACCGACCCGATGGCGGTGTTGATGCCGACGACCTGTCCGTTGCCGTCAACCAGCGCGCCGCCCGAGCTTCCCGGATTGATCGCCGCGTCGGTCTGGATCGCCCCGGTCAGCAGCGCCGATCCCCCGCCCGCGGTCGACGGCTCGGACGGGCTGCGATCGAGGGCGCTGACGATCCCGGTGGACACGCTGCCGGACAGGCCTAGCGGCGCGCCGATGGCGATGACCGGGGTACCCACCCGCAGCGAGCTGGAACGGCCGAGCGTCGCCGCCGGCAGCTGCCCGCCCGCGTCGATCCGGAGCACGGCCAGGTCGGTCTTCGGGTCCTGACCGACGAGCTGCGCGGGGATCTGGGTGACGTCCTGGTAGCGGGTGACGACGATCTCGCCACCGCCGTTCGCCGCCGCCGCGATGACGTGGACGTTGGTGAGGATGTAGCCGTCCGGACGGATGATCACTCCGGATCCGGTGCTGCCCTGCTGGCCTCGCACCTCGACCGTGACCACGGATGGCAGCGCCCGCGCAGCCGCGTCGGCGACCGATCCCGGCGCCCCTGCGGCCGGCGCGTCCGTGCCGACCACCATCCCGGTGCCGGCGGTGACAGGACCGCCGTCGGAACCAGCGTCGTCGGGGGCGAGCCAGGCGACGCACACCCCGCCCACGACGCCGCCGACCACGCCGGCGACGAGCGCGACCACCGCGAGCGCGCGGCCGCCGAACCGCCGCCGGCCGGCCTCGCCGTCGGGGCGCTCCTGCTCGGCCGGGTGGCGCGGCACGGCTGGCGTCACCTGCTCGCCGCGCTGCCCTCCGGCCGCGGCGGCCCTCGGCGCCGAGGGGGCGGGTCTCGAGGGCGCGGCCGTCGCCGGTGCCTGCTCCGACGACGAGGTACGCCGGTGGTGATGAGCGGGACGACCGGGCCGCGGGGCGCCCGGCGTGGCGGGCGTCCCGGGCCGCGCCGGCGCCGCCGGCTGGCTGCCCGCAGAGGCCGGCGCGCGCTGCGACGGTGGCGCCTGGTCGGGCGCGGGCTGACGCCGACCGCGGCCGTGGCGAGTGAGGCTGGGACGGTGGCGGCTGGGACGGTGGCGGCTGGGACGGTGACCGCCGCTCGGACGGAGGCGCCACCGGCGGCCGTGGGGCCGAGGACCTTGCTGACGGCGCGCCATCAGGACGGGCCGTCGGCTCGCGACGGTCCTTGCCCGCGAGGTCCAGGTCCGCGGCATCCGCCGACGGCGCCGAGGAGGTGGATGGCGCGCGGCGGAAGTCACCGGGCGGACGCGACGCGGGCGGGCGCGGCTTCGAGGCGGGAGCCGGCGCGGCCGCGGGCGCGGTGGTGGGCTTCGCCCGGTCAACCGCGGACGGCGTCTCCTCGGCGTCGTCCCGCGTGTCGGGCACCGGTTCGTCGGCCCGGGTGCGCCACCAGCCGGGTCGCTCCGGCCCGCGGGCCGGAGCGGCTCGGGCAGCCGGCGCGGCACCCGCCGAGTCCGCCGAGTCCGGCGGGTCCGAGTCCTGCTCGGGCCGAGCGGATTCCGGCGCGTCGGTCTTCGACGCGGGGGACCCGGCCCGCCCCGCCGGTTCGGAAGGGGACCCGTGATCGGCCGGGGACTCCTTGACGGCCGGCGCGGCGGCGGAGGCACGTGACAACGCTCGCGCGTCGGATGACCGATCGGTGCCCGCGTCCCGGCCACCGCCCAGGTCAGCGGGACGGACGGCATCCGCGGGAGCCTGCGCCCGTTCCAGCGCGACCCGGCCCACGGCGCTCGTCGCAGCGGTGTCGCGACGCAGAGACTCGCCGCCGTCGGTCACGCCCACGGGCCCTCCGATCACGCCCATGCCACTCGGAAGGAACCCGAGCCCCTGGGCCCGCCTGCCCAGGGCGACATGCGCGGAATACACGGTAGAGCCTGTTGGTGAACTTACCCACAGCGCATGGACAGACAACCCACATCAGGTAGCCGATTCACGACCTGGAGGGCGCAACGTGACCCAGCTGCGCCGTGCGGTGGCCTTGGTAGCCGAATTCCGCGGCGGCTCAGCCTCGGGTGGCGAACGAGACCGATGAGACCAGTGGAGTGGTTCCGCCCCTGTTGACCACAGGTAGTTGGGTAGCGGGAGCGGACGGACGGATGGTGTTCCCACGCGCGACGGTCGGCTGATCCCCCACGGTGACTCCCGTCACCGTCAACAGCATCAGGGCCGCGGACCCGACCAGGGTCCGGCGCACTCTCGCCTGGCCGCGGCCGACCCGGCCTTCTTCCAGGCGGCGGATCCGCGTGCCGTTCTCGCCGCGGGCGGACCGCGGCCGCGTCAGGTCGAGCGCGACGGCCGCCAGTTCCACCCGTCCGGGCGGCGCCACCAACCGTCCCCGCGGCGACCGCCCGACGGCGGCCAGGCCGGTCGGCGCGGCCAGCGGCAGGCGCGGGTGCGCCGCGCCCCGCCTGCTCGCGCCGCCATGCCTCGCCAGCCCAGGACGATGGACCGCCCCGCCGAGGCCGCGCGTGGTGCCGATTGGCTCCAGCGGGTCCCGGTCCGTCCCGCCGAGGCCGACCAGCCGGTCGGCCAGGCCAGCAGGTAGTGACGGGGCCAACAGGCCGGACAGCCGCTGCTTCATCCGCCGGTACTCCGCGACCTCCGCACGGCAGGCCGCGCAGTGCGCCAGGTGCGCCAGCGCCCGGTCACGCTCGTCGTGGCAGAGCTGGCCGTCCACGAGCGGGCAGAGCCGCTCGCCGAGGTGCGGCGTCACGCCCGCCTCTCCCGCACAGCGCCGATCTCGGCACCGCCCACGCTCGCAGTCGCGCGACGTCGGCGGCCACGCGGCCGCGTTCCCCCCTCCCGCGACCCAGCGGCCTCATCCGACGGCCGAGGTGAGGCCGGCGGGAGCGCGTCAGCCGCGGCCGTCACGGCGGGCAGCACCGCGGACGCCTCGGCGGCCACAGCCTGCGCCGGCACGCCTGGGCGCGACTCGCGCGGGGCGCGGTCCGCCAGCGCGGCGCGCAGCATCGCGCGGCCCCGTGAGATCCGGCTGCGCACGGTGCCGAGCTTCACGCCCAGCGTCTGCGCGATCTCCTCGTAGGAGAGCTGCTCGATGTCGCAGAGCACCACGGCCGCCCGGAAGTCCGGCGGCAGCGCGGCGAGCGCGGCCTCGATGTCGGCGTCCAGGTGCGTCTCGGCGTAGACCGCCTCCGGGCTCGCCTCGCGGCCGGCCAGCCGCTCGGTGTCCTCCGGGAGCGCGTCGAAGCGGATCTTCTGCTGGCGGCGCATCCGGTCGAGGAACAGGTTGGTGGTGATCCGGTGCAGCCAGCCCTCGAAGGTGCCAGGGGTGTAGTCGGCGAGCGAGCGGAAGACCCGGACGAAGACGTCCTGAGTCAGGTCCTCCGCGTCGTGCGCGTTGCCGGTGAGCCGGTAGGCGAGGCGGTAGACCCGGTTGCCGTGCTCCTTGACCACGTCTTCCCAGGACGGCGGCACCCAGGCCACCTCAGCCGTGGGGGCGGCCACGGCCACCGAGGCCGGCGGGGCCGTCGGGACGGACGGCTTGGCGTCCGGTCCGTTCACGGCTGCCTCTCGGTCGACTTTGAACGACGACCGTACTCGACGGGCGGGCCATGGCGCGGTAATTCCCGCTGCGGACACGAGCCCTTCTCCTCTCGATCTGCCAGGACAAGGCTGCAACAGAGTGCGACATGGCTCGACACGAACTTCGATGACCGGAGCAACGCGCCGCTGTCGTACGCCGTTCCCGTAGGCTCTGTATGTCATGCCGGACACCGACATCGGCGCACCCGATCGAGCCGCCGCCTTCGCCGAGGGCTTCCTGTTGGAAGACCCCGTCCTTCGTGCTGCCCGCGCACGTGCCGAGGAGGTCGGGATTCTCCCGGTCAGTCCCGGTGCCGGCGCGGTGCTGCGTTTCCTCGCCGCGTCCGTTGGCGCGCGTGCCGTCGTCGAGATAGGGACCGGGACTGGCGTCTCGGGCACCTGGCTGCTGCGCGGGATGCGCTCCGACGGCACGCTGACCACCATCGACGTGGAGGCCGAGCACCTCCGACTGGCCAGGCGGACCTACGCGGACGCCGGAATGGCGTCCAACCGCAGCCGTCTGATCACCGGCCGGGCGCTGGACGTCCTGCCCCGGCTCACCGACGGCGCCTACGACCTGGTGTTCTGCGACGCGGACCGCCGAGAGGGCACCGAGTACCTGACCCAGGCGCTGCGACTGCTGCGGCCGGGCGGTGTGGTCGTGTTCGCGGGCATCCTTCTCGACGGCCTCGCCGCCGACCCGGCGGTTCGCAACCCGGAGATCATGGCCATCCGGGAGCTCGCGACCGCGGTCCGCGACGACGCCCGACTCACTCCGATGTTGCTGAACGCGGGTGACGGCCTGCTGGTGGCCGCGGTCGCGAAGTCCTCGCCCGTCGGGTAGCCGAGGTCCGCGGGGTTCCCGCCGGATCGGCGACGGGGTTCCCGCCCAGCCCGCACCATGCATGCGGCGGGTCGGCGGCCGGGGAGGCTTGCCAGCAGGTCCTGGCCCGCGGGTTGGTGGCGGTACTGTCACGTTCTCCAGCTCACTCCCGTTGGCTTACGGCCACCTGAAGGCGCGGTAAGCGTGTCGGCATTCCGACAGACCTGCGGCGCAGGCCCCGGCGTTAGCGGGGCCCTGTTCAAGGCGCAAGCGACGGCGAACTAGTGTCGGATGGTGGCGACCGCACATCGCGGGATAAAGCCGGCACCTGGGGGAAGGATCATGTCGGGCAATCGGTTCGGTGACGGCGCTTCCGGCGGTGAGCACCCGGATCCGCCGGATCGGCGAATCGGATCCGGCGAGGACGCCAGGGGGCACGGTCGCCCACCACGTCGGCGTCGGCCGCCCTTCGTCGGGGGTGGCCGTGACCAGGGCAGCAACAATTCGCTTGCCGCGTTCCTGGTCGGCGTCGCCGTCATCGCCGGGCTCATCGGCTTCACCCTCAACCGGGTGACGACGGGGAAGGACGGCACCCCCGGCACCGCCACGCCGACCGCCAGTGCCTCCGCCGCGGCCGACCGGCTGACCGGGCTGACCGCCGAACAGGTGGCCATCCGGCTGCTCGGCGCCGGCATCCCGCTGCACACCACGATCGTCTACGACGCGTCGAGCGACCCGAACCAGCTGCTCGGCAAGCCGGGCGGCTACAGCAGCAAGATCGCTTTCCTGGACACCAGGACCGGCGTCAACCCGGCGGGCGTCACCAGCAAGGACCCCGTCGACCAGGGTGGCAGCATCGAGGTCTTCGCCGATCAGGCCGCCGCGAGCTCCCGGGTCCAGCGGCTGCGGACGGCCAGCGCCTCGAGCCAGCTGCTCCAGGAGTCCGACTTCCAGCAGGGCGGCGTGGTGCTCCGGGTGTCGCGCTATCTCGCCGAGACGGACGCGAACGGCTACCGGGACGCGCTCGCCGCGCTCGCCGCGCCGGCCGGAGCGGCGCCCGTCGGCACGGTTCCTCTCGGCACCGCGACGGCCGGCTGACCCATCCGGACCCGCCCGATCAGCTCCAGCGATCCGCCGAGACCGCCGGTCCCGCCGTCCTTCCCATCCATCCGGCATGGCGAAGGGGGACCAACGGGGCAGATTGCCGGCGGCTTCCGTGGGGAACCGCACCCGTGTGAACGTCCATGAGTTCTATACGGCTGACCCGCGCCGGCAAGAGTCCGAAGAGATCTCGTTCGGTGAAGGGTGGACCGACCACACTGACCCGTCGTCGACCTACCGGCTGAGCTGGGTCGCGCTGACGGGCGAGATCTACTCCGTGCGCGAGCCCCACCCGGGCGGCGGCCTGCTGGCCGCGGTCTTCGACCACTACAACGTCCACCAGGCCGACGTCGACGAGATGAAGGTGGAAATCCTGGCCGTGGCCGACCTGGCGAGCGTCGAGGAGGCACTGGCCGGCTGGCGCGAGAGGGTCGGCGAGCACGACAGCCTGCGCTGGGCGCGCGAACGGCTGCGCCGCACCCCCCAGCCGGCCGAACGGGGACTCGACGCGGGCCGCGCGTCCGGCCCCGAGGCCGTCGGGTAGCGCCTGGACCTGGGGCCGGGGCCGCCGGCCAGGAAGGACCACGGACGACGTCGCCGGCCGAGCGTCAGGAGGCCAGGACGGTCAGGAGGCCAGGACGCCGGCCGGGGCCGAGGAGTCCGCGGCCGCCGACGGTCCGGCTGTGGTGAGCCAGCGCAGGAGGGTACGGACGCCCCAGCCGGTGCCGCCCCGGGTGATCTCGGCGTCGTCGGAGTCGGCCCGGGCGGTGCCGGCGATGTCCAGGTGCGCCCACGGCAGCCCGTCGGTGAACTCGCGCAGGAACAGCGCCGCCGTGATCGACCCGCCGCCCACGTCCAGCGCGCGGCCCATGTTCGCGAGATCGGCGACCGGCGACTCCAGCGCCGGCCGGTACTCCTCGACCAACGGAAGCCGCCAGACCCGCTCGCCGGCCGCCGCGGCCGCCGTGGCGAGGTCGCCCGCGAGCGCGTCATCGGACGCGAACAGGCCGGCCGTGCGACGGCCGAGCGCGATCGAGACCGCCCCGGTCAGGGTGGCGAGGTCCACCAGCACGTCCGCGCCGAGCTCGGCGGCCGCGTATGCCAGTCCGTCGGCGAGCACCAGCCTGCCTTCGGCATCGGTGTTGAGGACCTCCACCGTCCGCCCGCCCCAGCAGGTGATGACGTCACCGGGGCGCATCGCCGTGGCTCCGATCATGTTCTCCGCTATGCAGAGCAGCCCGGTGACCCGGCCGGGCGCGCCAAGCTCCGGCAGCGCGACCATGGTGGCGAGAACGGCGGCCGCGCCCGACATGTCCGTCTTCATCGCGGCCATCGACCCCGGCGGCTTGAGCGAGAGCCCACCGGAGTCGAACGTGATCCCCTTAC
Organism: Pseudofrankia saprophytica; assembly: GCF_000235425.2. Lineage (NCBI taxonomy): Bacteria > Bacillati > Actinomycetota > Actinomycetes > Frankiales > Frankiaceae > Pseudofrankia > Pseudofrankia saprophytica. The sequence continues at coordinate 2,447,866 of NZ_KI912266.1, read as the reverse complement.
CGACCAGGACGCGATGTCCCAGCTCGGCGCCATCACCGGCCGGCGGCCCCTCGTAGCGCAGCTCGACCAGGTAGGGCGGACGCACCGATCCCGCGCCGACCGCGACCAACCCGCCGAAACCACCGGCCTCGAGCTCGCGGACGTCCAGCACCGACGCTTCCAGCCCAGCGGCGCGCGCCGCGTCCGCGGCCCGGGTGGCGAGCCACTCCGGCGACTTCACCAGGCTCGGGACGTTGATGAGATCCCGAGCGGTCAGCACGGCCCTGGCGAGGACACCGGCTCGCCGGACCGCCTCGGTGGCCTCCGCCAGCTCCGTCGGTGTCAGCGCGCGCGACGTCCAGACGATGACCTCGTCGATGCCGTGCCCGCGCTCCGCCGCCGCCGCCGGCGTGGCCGGATCCCGCGCCGGCGAGAGCTCATCGGTCTGGGTCTCGGCGTCCGCGGCGTCGGTGGCGCGTTCGTCGCCCGGCAGGTCGGTCTGTCCGGCCGCGAGGTCGCCAGCCTCGACGTCGGCCGAGGCGCCGGGCTCGACCACTGCCTTCCCCGGGCCGCGAGGCTGCCGGTAGGAGGCCAGCGCCAGGCCCTCGGTGAACGCGGCGAGCGCCACCGGGTCCGGGTCCGCGACGAAGGCGACCCGGTCGCCGGCGCTGGCCCGGCGAGCGAGCGCCGCGCCGGCCGAACGCCAGTCGGCGTCGCCGCCGAGGCCGGCGCCCACCAGGAGAAGTCGGGTCGGAGACTCGGCGCGGGCCAGTGGAACGACCAGAACCGAGCCGGCGTCGCCGCCGAAGGCGTGCGTGGTCAGCAGCGAGTCGAGATCGATGCCGAGCTCGGCGCAGGCCGAGCTCGCCATCGGGCTGACCCGGTAGGTCTCCGCGGCCGGGCCGGCCATGCCCGAGCCGTCCCGGCCGTCGGAAGCCGCCTCCCCGGACGACAGCACGACCACTGCGAGCGCGGACGAATCCGGCGCGGCCAGCCCGCCGGGTCGTAGGGTGACCACCGGGACGCTCCAGCGCCCCAGGTCACCATCACGGATGGAGATAGTCACACTTCCCTGATCGCGATCAGCTATCACGGACCGAGACGGCTCTACCCCGCTCATCGCCGTCAACCCCTGAGGCGTCGACATCCGCCGGCGTCGACCTCCGAGGCGTCGACCCCCGAGGCAGAGCGAAGCTCGACGTCCAGGCGGTTCGGACGCCGAGGTGTAGTCCAGAGGAAGCTCGCCGACGGGCACCGACACGAGCCCGCGGAAGCCACCGCCCTGGCGGGGGCGACGAGCGGGGCCAACCGCCCCCGCTTACCCGACCGCGGTCTTGAGAGCGTCGCCTAGCGCGCTCGCCTCGTCGGCGGTGAGCTCGACGACGAGCCGGCCGCCACCCTCGAGCGGGACACGCATCACGATCCCCCGCCCCTCCTTGGTGACCTCGAGCGGACCGTCACCCGTCCGCGGCTTCATGGCCGCCATCGGTGCACCTCTTCCTGCCGTCGGACGTACGTCTGCCGACGATTATCCCGTAGCCGGGGCAGCAAACCGAAACACGGCCCTCCGCAGAGCCACAACGGTCGACGCAGCCTCCCCACCGATCTGCCAGGTCAGACCCGACGCCGACTGGTAGGTCCGGTGACGCGGCAGGGCGAAGATAGATCAACTGCGGCTCAGGCGTAGGCCGGGGTCGAACGGTATGTAACGGATGCCCGGTTTGAGGGTAGATCGGCGGACTGGTAGGCGCATCAAACAGGCGCCTGGGGCGGCTCAGGCGAGCATGCGGGTCGGCTAGACCAGCGGGGGCTGCGAGCCGGTCGGCGAGTAGGTCTCCGTGGACGTCGTGCCCGCCGCCGGCGCAGCCGTCGGCAGGTCCGTATGCGCGAACGTGGCCAGCCGGACCAGCTCCTCGTCGCGGCGAGCCAGCTCCTCGTCCCGCCAGGCCAGCTCGCCGGCGAGCCTGGCGAGCAGCGCGTCCACCTCGGCCATCCGGTAGCCGCGGAAGGCGAGGTTGAGCCGGACGTCGGCGACCTCCTGCGCGCCGACGGGGCCGGTCGCGGGCAGGCCGGTCGGCACGGCGTCGGGCGGCGCGGGCGCCATCCGATCGAACCAGCCGACAGCGAGCGCCGCGACCGCGAAGACCACCACGGCGATCACGAGGACCTCGATGACGAGTACCACACCCCGATCGTAGCGGGCGGTCTGGCAGGCTCGGGGGGTGTCTCGTGACGTCGCCGCGCCCGCAGGTCCGCCCCAGGCCGCCATCCAGGCGGCAGCGGGTCCCGAACGGCGGCCAGGGCCGCTGCGGCTCGGGACCCGGGTGTTCGGGCCGACCGAGACGGTCGTCATGGCGATCGTGAACCGGACGCCGGACTCGTTCTTCGACCGCGGCGCCACCTACGGCGAGGCGGAGGCCCTGGCCGCCGTCGACCGGGCGATCGCCGAGGGCGCGGGGATCATCGACATCGGCGCGGTCAAGGCCGCCCCCGGCGGCGAGGTCAGCCCGGCCGAGGAGCTGCGCCGCATCGGCGGGTTCGTCGCCCGGGTGCGCGCCGCCCACCCGGACGCGGTGATCAGCGTGGACACCTGGCGGGCCGAGGTCGGCCGCGTGGTGGTCGGCGAGGGAGCGGACCTGCTGAACGACGCCTGGGGCGGGGTGGAGCCGGAGCTCGCCGAGGTCGCGGCGGAGGGCGGCGTGGGCCTGGTCTGCACACACGCCGGCCACCTGCCGCCGCGGACCCGCCCGCACCGGCTGAGCTATCCGGACGTCGTCGCGGACATCGTGGCCACTACCCGCGCGCTCGCCGAGCGTGCCGTCGCGGTCGGGGTACGTCCGGATGCGGTGATCATCGATCCGGGGCACGACTTCGGTAAGAACAGCCGGCATTCGCTGGAGGCGACCAAGCGGACCGATGAGCTGGTCGCCACCGGATGGCCGGTGCTGATGGCGATGTCGAACAAGGACTTCGTCGGTGAGGTGCTCGACACGATCGTCGAGGAACGCCTCGAGGGCACCCTCGCGGCTACCGCCGTCAGCGCCTGGCTGGGCGCCCGCGTCTTCCGGGCCCACCAGGTGGGAGCGACCCGTCGCGTCCTGCGCATGGTGGCGGCGATCCGCGGCGACGCCGACCTGGCCGTCGCCCGCCGCGGCGTGGTCTGAGCCCTAGTCGACCGGAGGGGCGGAGGCCTCGATGGCCTCGTCGGGCGTGGGTACGGCGGTGTGGTGGGCCTCGACGGCGGCTTCCAGGAAGTCGAGCGCCTCGGTGACGGTCGTGGCCCAGCGCAGCAGGCTACGGGCGTCGGGGCGGACGAAGCCGCGGTCGACGAGGCCGTCGACCAGCGTGTGCAGGTGGGCGAAGACCCCGTCGGGGTCGCACACGACGATCGGCTTGGCGTGCATGCCGAGCATCGCGGCGACCCACACCTCGAACAGCTCCTCGAGCGTGCCGAGACCGCCGGGCAGCGCGAGGAAGGCGTCCGCCCGGCCATCCATGATCGCCTTACGTTCCCGCATGGTCTCGGTGATGATCAGCTCGTCGGCGTCGGTGTCCGAGACCTCCAGCTCCAGCAGCTTGCGCGGGATCACCCCGAGGGTGTGCGCGCCGCCGGCGCGGGCGCCGCGCGCGACCGCCCCCATGCAGGAGATCGAGCCGCCGCCGGAGACCAGGTCGTGGCCCCGGGCGGCCAGCTCCGAGCCGACCTGCGCCGCGAGCAGCACGTAGCCGGGGTCGATCCGCTCGGACGACGAGCAGAAGACGCAGAGTCTCACAGGGCACACAGCCTCATAGGGCTACCCGGCCCTGGCCGTTCGCCGGGGGCGTGGGCCGCATCCCACCCGGGGACGCCGTGCCCTCGACGACCAGCCGGACCGCCTCATCGACGTCGTCGGTGAGCGAGACCAGGTCCAGGTCGGTCTCCTTGATCCGTCCGGTCGCCCCGACCGTCGACCGCAGCCAGTCCAGCAGGCCACGCCAGTAGTCGGTGCCCAGCAGCACCACGGGGAACCGGGTCACCTTGCCGGTCTGTACCAGGGTGAGCGCCTCGAAGAGCTCGTCGAGCGTGCCGAAGCCGCCCGGCAGGCAGACGAACGCCTCGCCGTACTTCACGAACATCGTCTTGCGGACGAAGAAGTAGCGGAAGCTGACCCCGAGGTCGACCCAGTCGTTGAGCCGCTGCTCGAACGGCAGCTCGATGCCGAGCCCGACGGACAGGCCGCCGGCCTCCTGCGCGCCCCGGTTGACGGCCTCCATCGCGCCGGGGCCGCCACCGGTGATCACGGCGAAACCGGCGTCGGCGAGGGCGCCACCGAGCCGGCGGCCCACGGCGTAGTCGGGGTGGTCGCGCGGCACCCGGGCCGAGCCGAACACGGTCACTGCCCGCGGGAGGTCGGCGAGCAGGCCGAAGCCCTCGACGAACTCGCTCTGGATGCGCAGCACCCGCCACGGGTCGGAGTGGACGAAGTCACCGGAGTCCTGGTTCGCCAGCAGCCGTTGATCGGCGGTGGAGTGGCGGACCTGACCGCGCCGGGCTATCTGCGCGCCACGCCGCTGTTCCGGCGGCGGTGACGACTGGCGGTCCGTGTCGGGCTCGCCCTGGCTGCGCCCCGCGGGTACGGGCGTGCCGAGCACGTCCGCGGTGTGGGGCGGCGCGGCCGGCTCACCGGGCTGGAAGGGTGTCACCCCGGAACCATAGGCCACGCGCATACTGGACCCGCGGGGCCGGTCAGCACGGCGCAGGTTTGACATATGAGATAGATCACATAAATCGGCGTCACCGGGGGCGGCCCGCTCCGAGGCCAGCCACCGCGGCCCCACCGCCAATCCCGCCGGTCACGCGCCAGCGGTGAGGTAGGCCCGCAGGACGCGCTCGGCCTCGTCGACCAGCGCAAGCTCCACGTACTCGTCGCGGGTGTGGGCGAGGTTGGGATCCCCGGGACCGTAGTTCACGGCCGGGATGCCAAGGGCCGCGAAGCGGGCGACGTCCGTCCAGCCGTACTTCGCCCGCGGGGTGCGTCCGGTGGCCGCCACGAAGGCGGCCGCCGCCGGCGCGGCCAGGCCGGGGGGCGCTCCGCCCACGCTGTCGGTCAGCTCCAGCTCGTACCCGGTGAGCACCTCGCGGACGTGCGCGAGGGCACCGGCCTCGTCCCGGTCCGGCGCGAACCGGAAATTGATCGTCACCTCGCACCGGTCCGGGATGACGTTGCCGGCCACCCCGCCCGAGATGCGCACGGCGGACAGGCCCTCCCGGTACTCGCATCCGTCCAGGACCACCGCGCGGGGCTCGTACGCGGCGAGCCGGGAGAGCAGGTCGCCCGCGCGGTGGATGGCGTTGTCGCCAAGCCAGGACCTGGCCGAGTGGGCGCGGCGGCCCGGCAGGGCCGCCACCACCCGCAGCGTGCCCTGGCAGCCCGCCTCGATCTCGCCGGCGGTCGGCTCCATGAGGACCGCGAGGTCGCCGTCCAGCCAGTCGCGATGCGCCGCGGCGAGCCGGCGCAGCCCGTTGTGGGCCGCCGCGACCTCCTCGTTGTCGTAGAACACCCAGGTCAGGTCGTGCGCCAGGCTGGCCGGCGGCACGGTGGCGGCCAGGTGCAGCATCACGGCGACGCCCGCCTTCATGTCGGACGTGCCGCAGCCGAAGAGCCGGCCACCGTCGAGACGGGCCGGCAGGTTCTCGGCGACCGGGACCGTGTCCAGATGGCCGGCGAGCACCACCCGGCTGGGCCGGCCGAGACGGGTGCGCGCCACGACCGCGTCGCCGTCCCGGTCGACGCTCAGGCCGGGCAGGCCGGCCAGCGCCTTCTCGACCGCGTCCGCGAGCGGCCCCTCGCCGCCGCTCACCGACTCGACGTCCACCAGCGCCCTGGTCAGCTCCCCGGGCGGCGCCGCGATGTCCAGCTCCATGGCCGCACCCTAGCCAGGGTCTCCGGTCAGGTGGCGACGCCGTGCTCGCGCAGGACGTCGTTGAGGGCCAGCTTGTCGTGGATCTCGCCCTCGGCGAGGACGCGCAGCACGAGGATGCACGGCATCGCGAACTCGCCGCCGGGGAAGCTCTTCATCTTGCTAGAGCCGACCGCCACCGCCCGCTCCGGGATCTCGCCGCGCGGGTACTCCTCGCCGGTGGTGGCGTCGAACACATGCGTCGAGGAGGTCAGGATGGCGCCGGCGCCGAGCTTCGCGCCCCGGCGGACCCGCGCGCCCTCGACGACCATGCACCGGCTGCCGATGAACGCGTCGTCCTCGACGACGACCGGCACGGCGTTCGGCGGTTCGAGCACGCCGCCGAGGCCGACCCCGCCGGAGAGGTGGACGTTGCGGCCGACCTGCGCGCACGAGCCGACGGTCGCCCAGGTGTCCACGAGGGTGCCGGAGTCGACGTAGCCGCCGATGTTGGTGTAGCTCGGCATGAGCACGGCGCCGGGCGCGATGTGGGCGCCCCAGCGGACGATCGCGCCCGGGACGACGCGGACGCCGTCGAACCGGGTCTTGAGCGGCACCCGGTCGTGGTACTGGAAGGCGCCGGCCGCGGACTCGACCATCGGCAGCACCTTGAAGGACAACAGGATGGCCCGCTTGGCCCGCTCGTCGACGACGATCGCGCCGCTGGCCGCGATCTGGGCGACCCGGGCCTCGCCCGCGTCGATGGCGTCGACGGCCGCGACCACGGCCTTGCGGGCGTCGGCGTCGCCCGGGTTCAGCTCCGCCCGGCGCTCCCAGAGCTCGTCGACGACCGGGTCAAGCGGAGAGGCGAAGGATTCAGAGGTGCTCACCCGACCGACCCTAATCGGCCTGGCCGCGGGAGCAGGCCGAGGAGGTCGAAGGCATCCGGCCGAAGATCCCGCCGAAAAGCCGGCAGCCGCGTGATCACCAGGTGATCACGCGGCTGCTGCCGAGAAGGTCCGTCCTCAGCGGATGTCGGGTGGCTCCGCCGGCCAGGTGGGGTCGGGAGCTGACGGGTTCCCGTAGGTGTCGGCGAGACCGGCGATGTTGTCGAACACCGGTGAGGCCTGCCGGTTCCCCGGCTGCTGGTTCCCCGGCTGCTGGCCGTCGGCCCGCTGGTCGAAGGCCGAGCGACCCTGGTCCGGGTATCCCTGGTCCGGGTATCCCCGCTGGCCGTATCCGGCCGGTTGGCCAGGTTGGGCATATCCCGGCCGGGGCGGACCGGATCCGGGAGCGCCGTACCCGCGGCCGGACGCCGGTACCGGCCCGGGCGAGCCCGAGCCGAACGCCCCGGAGTGGCCCGGCTGCTGTTGCTGCTGCTGGTTGGCCGGCGACGCCTGCCCGGCGGGCGGGTACGCGTACCCCCCGGTACGCAGACCGCCCGTCGGCGGGCCGGACTGCCGTGGTGGCGGCAGCATGGCCATCCGCTCAGGCACCGTCGCGACCTGGGCGTCCGGCGCGGTCAGCGCGACCCGGACATGGTGGCGACCGGCCTCGCCGTAGAACGTGCCGGGCGCCACGAGCACGCCGACGCTGGCGAGGGCGTCGACGGTCGCCCAGGCGTCCTCGCCGCGGGTGGCCCAGAGGTACAGGCCGGCCTCGCTGTGCTCGATCGTGAACCCGGCGACCGCCAGCGCGGCGCCGAGGACGGTACGCCGGTTGACGTACCGGGCCCGCTGGTCGGCCACGTGCATGTCGTCGGCGAGCGCCGCCGTCATCGCGGCCTGAACCGGGTCCGGCAGCATGAGACCGGCGTGCTTGCGCAGCTCGAGCAGCTCGCGGACCAGCGCCGGGTCACCGGTGACGAACCCGGCGCGGTAGCCGGCCAGGTTCGACCGCTTCGACAGCGAGTGCACCGCGAGCAGGCCCTCGTGCGAGCCGCCGCAGACGTCCGGGTGCAGCACCGAGACGGCGCGGGACTCCCAGCCGAGCTCGATGTAGCACTCGTCGCTCGCGACGATCGCGCCGCGCTCCCGCGCCCACGCGACCACCGCCCGCATCTCGTCGATGCCCAGGCAGCGGCCGGTCGGGTTGGACGGGGAGTTCAACCAGACCAGCGCCACGCCGTCCGCCGGCCCGTAGACGGGTTCGCAACGGGCGAGCAGCGCCCCGACCTCGTACGTCGGGTAGGCCGGTGTCGGCACCCAGACCCGGTCTCCAGGCCCCAGGCCAAGCTGGCCCGGGAGCTGGGCGACCAGCTCCTTGGTCCCGATCACCGGCAGCACCGCCGACGGGTCGACGAGCACCCCGAGCCGCCGGGCCAGCCAACCCGCCGCCGCGTCGCGCAGCCGCGGGGTGCCCCACGTCAGTGGGTACCCCGGCGAGTCCGCGGCGGCGGCCAGCGCCTGCTGGACCACCGCCGGCACCGGGTCGACCGGAGTCCCGACGGACAGGTCGACCAGCCCGTACGGGTGCTGGCTGGCCTTCTCCTTGTACTGGGCAAGGAGATCCCACGGGAAGTCAGGCAGCCGGACCTTCGACCGGGCTCGCCGGCCGAAGACCGCGGCGGGATGTGGCATTCGGGAGGATCCCGGCGCCCCCGCTTCCCCGCTCAGTGCTCACCCTGCGGCGCCAACGCGGCGACAACAGGCGGGTCGTGGTCCAACGCACCGACCTTCGACGCGCCCCCGGGCGAACCCAGTTCCTCGAAGAAGTTGGCGTTGATGTCGGTGTACGGCTTCCACTGGTCGGGCACATCGTCTTCGTAGTAGATGGCCTCAACCGGGCAGACGGGTTCACATGCACCGCAGTCGACGCACTCGTCAGGCTGGATGTAGAGCATCCGACCGCCTTCGTAGATGCAGTCGACCGGGCACTCCTCGATGCAAGCCCTGTCCTTGACATCGACACAGGGCTCGGCGATGACGTAGGTCACCGGATGTTCCTCCTCGGCTCACGGGCGACTGAGTCCTTAGTATCGACCTCGACCGTTCCGTGTCGACAGCAAGGGCGTTCGCTAGTCGTGTATGTCGTCCGCATCACTCGGGCCGACATCGGCGCGCGGGTCGTGATCCGGCGCCGCATCGCGGGGCCGGTGCCGCTGACGGACGTTATCGGAACCCTCCAGGCATGGACAGCCGGGGTCCTGACCGTCGTGCACGCGAACGGCGAGATCATCAGAGTTCCTGAAGGCGAGCTCGTAGCGGCCAAGGTCATTCCTCCGCCGCCTATCCGCAGGTCACGGCCCGATCGACGGCAGAGCCCCTCCCAGATCGCCGAACTGGGAGGTCTGCCGGTAGGTCAGCGCCAGGGTAGGTCAGCGGACGGTTTCGAGCGACCAACGCGGACTCCGCCGGTCGCGGGAACCGACCAGGGAGCGACCCCCGGCCCGGACGCCCAGGATCCGGACGCCCAGGATGTGGAGGCCCGCCCATGAGCGCCCGCAGCCGAGCCCGGTTCGCAGATGTCGTGCGCCGGACACCGATCGACCTCGCGCTCGCCTGCCAGCTGATCGCCGCCGAGGCCGAGCCGGACGCGGAGGCGGCCGATCTGCTCGGCGCGCTGGACCGCCTCGCCGACGAGGCACGCCCGGTGCTCGCCGCCAAGACCACTCGCGCCACGGCCTCCGGCGCCACCCCTGGCGGCTCCGCTGGAGAGCTGGGCGGCGGCCCGGACCCGATGGACGTCGCCGAGGCGTTGCACGAGGCGCTGGGCCAGCGGGCCGGTTTCGCCGGCCTCAGCAGCGACTACGACGACCTGCGGGCCTCCCTGCTGCCATCGGTGCTGCGCCGCCGGCACGGCCTGCCGATCGTGCTCTCGGTCATCTGGCTCGATGTCGCCTCCCGGCTCGGCGTGCCGGCCTACCCGGTCGGGCTGCCCGGCCACGTGGTGGTCGCGCTCGGCACCCCTAGGGAGAACGTCCTCGTCGACCCGTTCGCCGGCGGCCGGCGGATCACCGTCCACGACGCGGCGGCCCGGGTCCGAGCCGCCGGGGTCCCGTTCAGCCGCGCGCAGCTCGCGCCGATGAGCTTCGAGGACCTGCTCGCCCGGGTGCTCGGCAACATCCGGGTACTGGCCGCCCGCACGGACGCCACCGCGACCCGGCTCTGGGCCGTCGAGCTGTCGCTGCTGCTCCCCCACCACCCGGCCAGCCTGCGCCGGGAACGCGGCGAGCTGTTGATCCGTCGCGGCGAGTTCCTCAGCGGCGCGCACGATCTGGTCACCTTCGCCGACGCGGTCGAGGTCGCCGAACCCACCGCCGCCGCGGCGGCCCGCTCAGCGGCCATCTCCGCCCGAGCCCGCCTCAACTAGGGAACCGCTGCGCCCAGGAGCCCAGGGCTCCCCGGAGAACCAGCTAGGGCATGGGCGGAAAGGCGGTCAGGCCACGGCGGCTGGGGCGCAGCACGGCCACCAGGAGGGGGGCCACCACGCCCACGCCCATGAACAGGTAGGCGGTGGAGGAGGCACGCAGCATCAGGTCGCCCTCGCCCCGCGTGGAGCCCAGCGCGAGCACGACCGGCGTCCAGCCGATCAGCATGATGCACGCGCCCAGCCGCGTCCCCGTCAGCCAGCGCACCAGGATCGGGACCCCGACGTTGCCGACGACGACGAGCAGCAGGCCAAGGGACAGCAGCGTGCCGCCCGGCCGCGGGCCAGCCGGCACCGCGGCCACCCCGTAGACACCCAGGACGACCCCCGCGAGCAGGCCGAACGCGTAGGCGCAGCCGAGGAAGAGCCGGGACGGCTCCGCGCGCTGGTCGACCGACGACGTGCCCAGCCCCGTCACCCTCGCCGCCACCGAGTCGGCCAGCCGGCCCGCGCCACCCGCGCCGGACGCACCGGGCGTCGGCGGGCGCGGACCTGTGCTGGGACGAGGCATACCTCGACAGTAGCGCCGGCTCGCGGTGCACCCCGATGCCGGACGCCGGCTCCCGACGGCCCCACGGCGCGCCAGGGCACACCGTGCGGCCCCGCCGGGGCTACACCCCGGGGCCCCCGCCTACAGCTCGAGGCCCGCGAACAGGTCGGTCTCCTGACCGGCACCGGCCGCGTCGGCGTCGGCGTCGGCCGCAAGGGTGTCGTGGCTCAGGGCGCCGCGGGTGAGGATGTAGTGGTCGATCCCGAACGCCTCCTGGCCGACGCCGTCGGCCAGCGCGAAGAAGAACCCGTCGACGGCGATCTGGGTCTGGTGCGCCCGCATCGCGGCGAGCTTGGCCGCGAGGAACGTCGGCGCCTCGACCCGGGTCGTGATCTGCTCGTCCGGCACCCCCATCGGGATGTCGTCGGCGCTCAGCGCGCCGTGGAACGGGCTGTTCTCGTCCTGGGCGAAGTACTCGACGCCGCGCTCGACGAACGACTTCGGTACCGCCGTCTCATACAGCTTCGACGGCGCCCATGCCGATCCGGCCTCCGGAGCGAAGGCCGGATCGGCCGCAGCGGTGAACGCGGCGACCGTGATCTGGTGCGCCCGGATGTGGTCGGGGTGGCCATAGGCGCCGTTGGCGTCATAGCTGACCAGCACCTGGGGGCGCACCTCCCGCACGATCCTGACCAGCTCGACCGTCGCCTCGGTGAGGTCGGCCTGCCAGAGACAGCGCGGATCGTCGTTGCCGGGGGTGCCCATCATCCCGCTGTCGCGGAACCGGCCGGCGCCGCCGAGAAAGCGGTGGTCCGTGAGGCCCAGCGCGGCGCAGGCCCGCTCCAGCTCGCCGATCCGGTAGCCGCCGAGCTGGTCGCCGAGATCGCTGCGCAGGTTCACCAGCTCTGGGGCGAGCACCTCGCCGAGCTCGCCAAGCGTGCAAGTGACCAAGGTCACATGAGTGTCGAGGCGCGCGGCGTACGCGGCGATCGTGATCCCGGTAGCGATCACCTCGTCGTCGGGATGGGCATGGACGAACAGCACCCGGCGCGGCGGCAGCCCCGCCGGCGCGGCCACAGGTGCCTCGCTCATGCCGCGGCCCCGTCGTAGCCGCCAGGGTTTCGCCGCTGGAACTCCCAGGCGTCCTGGCACATCTGGGCCAGGCCGCGGCTGGCGCGCCAGCCGAGCACCTCGGCGGCGTGCGCCGGGTCGGCGACCAGCTCGGCCACGTCGCCGGCGCGGCGCGGGACCACCCTGTACGGCAGCTGCCGCCCGCAGGCGGCGCTGAACGCGTCCAGCAGCTGGCGCACCGACGTCCCGGTGCCGGTGCCGAGGTTGACGGCCCGGAAGCCCGGGGCGGCGCCGGCGTGCTCGAGCGCCGCCCGGTGGCCCTCGGCGAGGTCCATGACATGGATGTAGTCGCGCACGCCGGTGCCGTCCGGGGTCGGGTAGTCGTCGCCGAACACCGACAGGAACTCACGCCGCCCGATCGCGACCTGCTGCAGGTAGGGCATCAGGTTGTTCGGGACGCCGCGCGGATCCTCGCCGAGCAGCCCGGACGGATGCGCTCCGACCGGGTTGAAGTAGCGCAGCGCGGTGACCTGCCAGTCCGGCTCGGCGACGCACAGGTCGGCCAGGATCTGCTCGCACATCCACTTGGTGCGCGCGTAGGGGTTCGTGGGCCGGGCCGGCGCGTCCTCTCGGATCGGGATGACGTCGACGTCGCCGTGGATGGAGCAGGACGAGGAGAAGATCAGCCGGCGGGGGCCGTGCTCGCGCATCGCCTCGACGAGCCGCAGCGTCGCGTTGATGTTCGTGTCGTAGTACTCGACCGGCATCGTCACCGACTCGCCGACCGCCTTGAGCGCGGCGAAGTGGACGACCGCCGCGACCGGCGTCGCGGAGAGCACCTTCCCGAGGGCGGCGACGTCACGGGTATCCACCTCGACGAACTCCAGCTCGCCTGCCGCCGGGCCGGCGACCTCCCGGATCCGGTCCACGGCCCGCGCCGAGCTGTTGACGAAGTTGTCGACCCCGATCACCCGGTAGCCGGCCGTCAGCAGGTCCACGCACGTGTGCGACCCGATGAACCCCGCCGCCCCCGTCACCAGCACCGTCTCACCTGGCGTCGCGCCCACAGCCCACCGTCTCCCTGGTCTGGAGTCCGGCGGCGTCGTTGCGCACCGGACGGCGTCGATGTCCGACCCCGACCGTACCGATCGAGCGCCCGGCCTAGACGGCCGCCCGGCGGCGAGAGCGGAGCTTCTCGCGGTCCTGGGCGGCGAGCGCGACCTTGCGGATCCTGACCGTCGCCGGGGTGACCTCGACGCACTCGTCCTCGCGGCAGAACTCCAGCGCCTGCTCCAGCGTGAGCTGGCGGTACGGGGTCAGCCGGACCAGCTCGTCGCCGGTCGACGAGCGCATGTTGGTGAGCTTCTTCTCCTTGGTCGGGTTGACGTCCATGTCGTCCGCCCGGGAGTTCTCGCCGACGATCATGCCTTCGTAGACGTCGATCATCGGTGGGACGAACATCGTGCCGCGCTCCTGCAGGTTGAACAGGGCGTAGGCGGTCGTCGGGCCGGAGCGGTCGGCGACCATCGAACCGGTCGCCCGGGTGCGCAGCTCGCCGAACCAGGGCTCGTAGCCCTCGAAGACGTGGTGCAGCAGGCCGGTGCCCCGGGTCTCGGTGAGGAACTCGGTGCGGAAGCCGATCAGGCCGCGGGCGGGCACCAGGTACTCCAGCCGGATCCAGCCGGTGCCGTGGTTGATCATCTGCTCGAGCCGGCCCTTGCGCAGGGCGAGCAGCTGGGTGAGGGTACCGAGGAACTCCTCGGGCGCGTCGATCGTCAGCCGCTCGACCGGCTCGTGCACCTTGCCGTCGATCACGCGGGTGACGACCTGCGGCTTGCCGACGGTCAGCTCGAAGTCCTCCCGGCGCATCAGCTCGACCAGGACGGCGAGCTGCAGCTCGCCACGGCCCTGTACCTCCCAGGTGTCCGGCCGCTCCGTCGGCAGCACCCGGATCGACACGTTGCCGACGAGCTCCGCCTCCAGGCGCGCCTTGACCAGGCGGGCGGTGAGCTTCTTGCCGGACTTGCCCGCCAGCGGCGAGGTGTTCACGCCGACGGTCATGCTGATCGACGGCTCGTCGACGGTGATGATCGGCAGCGGGCGCGGGTCCTCGGGGTCCGCCAGCGTCTCTCCGATGGTGATGTCGGGAATGCCGGCGATGGCGATGATGTCGCCGGGGCCCGCCTGCTCCGCCGGGGAACGCTCGAGGGCCTGGGTCATCAGCATCTCGCTGATCTTGACCCGCTCCTGGGTCCCGTTCGCGCGGCAGAGCATCACCTGCTGGCCGCGGCGGATCGTGCCGTTGTGCACCCGGCACAGCGCGAGCCGGCCCAGGTAGGGCGAGGCGTCCAGGTTCGTGACCAGCGCCTGCAGCGGCGCGTCCTCGACATAGGTGGGCGCCGGGATGGTCTCCACCAGCAGGTCGAACAGCGGCTTGAGGTCCGGGGAGTCCGGGCTGTCACCGTCGGCGGGGCGGGTGATCGACGCCCGGCCGGCCTTGGCGTTGCAGTAGATGATCGGGAAGTCGATCTGCTCCTCGTCGGCGTCGAGGTCGAGGAACAGCTCGTAGGTCTCGTCGACGACCTCGGCGATCCGGGCGTCGGAACGGTCGACCTTGTTGATGACCAGGATCACCGGCAGCCGGGCGGCGAGCGCCTTGCGCAGCACGAACCTGGTCTGCGGCAGCGGGCCCTCGCTGGCGTCCACGAGCAGCAGCACGCCGTCCACCATCGCCAGGCCCCGCTCGACCTCGCCGCCGAAGTCGGCGTGGCCGGGGGTGTCGATGATGTTGATGGTGATGTCGCCGTAGCGGACCGCGGTGTTCTTCGCGAGGATCGTGATGCCCTTCTCGCGCTCGAGGTCCATCGAGTCCATGACCCGGTCGGTGAGGTCCTCGCTCGCGTGCGCGCTGAACGCGCCGGACTGGCGCAGCATCGCGTCGACCAGGGTGGTCTTCCCATGGTCGACGTGAGCGATGATCGCGATGTTGCGAAGGTCGCCGCGGCTGCGGACGACGCCGGTGGGAGTGGCGCTGGTGTGCTCGGTGCTGGTCAGCACGGTGGTGGGCTCCGGGGCGGACAGGGGGCGCTCGACCCCGAGATGATCGTTACGAGGAACGCCCGGATCCGATGACGGTGGCGCGCAACCACGGTCCGTCGTGTCATGGTCCGTCGGTTCAGCGCCCGCCAGGCGTGCCGACAGCCCGGGCGGATCCCGGACCTGCCAGATCGACTCCGCAAGCTCCGTCGATCCGGCAGGAACCCCGGGTCCGGCCTCGGGCGTCCCTTCCATGGTACGGACTCCCACGGCGGCATTACGCCCGGCGAGAGCCTGGACACCCACCCGCCGACGAGATTTCAACAACAGTACGACGCGAGTCCTTGGGAAAAGCGAATGCGAGCCGACGCGATCGGAGGCGCGCGGTGACGGCAGCGGCGGCGGCCTCTCGTGCGCGTGGGCCGGTCAGGCGGCGGGGAACGCCAGCGGGTTCGGGTCGAGGAGGCGACGGCGCAGGGTCTCGACGAGCGGCAGGTCCGCCGGCAGCCAGCTGACGTCGTCCAGCTGGGCGGCGGACAGCCAGCGCAGCTCCCCGCCCTCGACCGCGCGCGGCGTGCCGGAGCGGATCCGACCGAGCCACACCCGCAGGCGCCAGCCGGGGCTCGCGAGCTCGACCTGGCCGAGCACCGGGCCGGCCTCGATCTGGACGTCGAGCTCCTCGCGGCACTCGCGCTCCAGTGCAGCCAGCTCCTCCTCGCCCGGCTCGACCTTGCCCCCGGGAAACTCCCACATCCCGGCGTAGGCGGGCGGCGAGGTCCGCCGCGCGGCCAGCACCCGGCGCTCGCCATCCAACAGCGCCACCGCCACCACCAGTCGGCCGCGGCCCACGCGCGCCTCCGCGGCCTCAGAGGCCGCGCCGGTCATCGGTGCCGCCGGGACCGGAGCGGCCGGGACCGGAGCGGCCGGGACCGGAGCGCCGCGGCGCGGCGACCGCCCGCCCCGCGCGGGGCGCGTCTGGAACCCACTATCCGGCGCGGGGCCGGCATCCGGGTCGGGTTCCATACCTGGTGACTTTCCCAGATCGCCGGCACACTGCGGGTAGTGACCCTCGCTCAACCGGACCAATGACCCAACCGCGGCAACCACCCCAGCGGGCTCAGCCGCGGGCGAGGTCGCGACGCAGCAGGCCAGCGGCAAGGCTGACAAGCACGACGGCGGCGGCGGCGAGCACCCCGAGGTGGGTGGCGACGCCGGCGACGCCAGCCCCGTCGAACAGGACGCTCTCCCAGGCGGTCACCGCCCAGTAGTGCGGGGTCGCGTGGGCGATGGTCGTCATGACCGGTGGAAAGAACTCCGGCGGGACCATGCAGCCGCCGAGGGCGGCGAGCACGATGCCGACCACGGGCGTGATCGACCCGACCCTGTCCGGATCACGCCCGATCGCGCCGACCAGCAGGCCCGCGCCGCAGCCGACCCCGGCGAAGGACAGCACGAGCAGCGCGGCAGCCGCCGGATTCCCCCAGCGCACCCCGAACAGCAGCGTGCCGGTGAGCAGGATGAGCACCGACTGGAGCAGGGTGAGCACGAACCATCCCAGGCCGAGGCCGCCGAGGACCGACGGCAGGCCGGTCCGGGTGGACAGCGCCCGGCGCAGAACGCCCTGCCTGCGGGCCGCGACGATCAGCGTGGCGCTGGCCATCGCGTTGATGAACACGAACACCACCAGGTTCTGGGCGGCGAACATCGAGTACCGGCTGGCCGAGGCGCCAGCCGGGCCGCCGCCAGCATCCGTGACGCGGACGGTCAGCGGCGGCGGCACGTCCGCGAGCGCGTCCGCGCGTGCCACGACGGTGCCCCCCGCCTGGGCGGCGACGGTCCGCGCCGCCGCGAAGGGCAGGGTCGCGCGGCTCACGACCCCCTCCAGCGCGAGGCGCGCGGTCACGCCCGCGCCGCTGGTCGCCTCGGTGAGGACGCTCGCCCGCACGCTCCGGCCGGCGAGCACGTCGGCGTCCAGGGTCGCCGGCAGCACCAGCGCGGCCGCTACGTCGCCGCGACGCACCGCGTCCGTCGCCGCGTCCTGGCTCGCGAGCCCGCGGACCCGCAGCCCTGGCGCGTCGCGCAAGGCCCTCTCGACGGCCTGGCTGACCTGCCCGTCGCCAGGGCGCACCAGCCCGACCGACGCCCGGTCCGCGCCGCCGAACGCCGCCCCGATCACTGTGATCACGGCCACGGGCAGGACAAGCAGGAAGAACAGGGCGAGCCGGTCGCGGGTCAGGATGCGCAGCACCACCGCCGTGAACGCGAACAACGCGGCCAACCGGCCCCGCCCGGCGGCCGGCCCGGCCGGCCGACCACCACCGCCCATCGCGCCACCGCCCATCCCGCGACCACTCACCACGTCACCACTCACCGCGTCACCGCCCGATGGATCCGCAGCACGCCGATCGCGCCGGTGACCAGGCCGATCGCGACGAGGATGCCGATAGCGCGGGCAATCGCGCCTGGATGCGCCGCGTCGGCGCCGAGGTCGACGAACGCCGTGAGCGACTGCCCGTTCGGAGTGAACATCGCGATCCGGCGCAGCAGGTCCGGGCCGACGCCAGGGCCGACGAAGTTGCCTCCGAGCAGCGCGAGCACGAACGCGCACAGCGAGGTGTATGACTCGGCCTGGCGCTCGGTCCGGCCCAGCGACGCGACCAGCATCCCGACACCCGCCACCGCCAGCACCGTGGCGAGGACCACGGCCGCGACCGGGCCAGGCGGCCCCCAGTGGGCGTCGAAGGCCAGCGTCGTCACCAGCCAGACGACGACGAAGCTGGCGACGCCGAGCACGGCGACCGAGAACGCCCGACCAGCGATCAGCTGGCCCGGCCGCACCGGAGACGCCAGGATCCGGCCAAGAACGCCCTCATCCCGGTCGCCGACGAGCGATCGGGCGACGAAGCCGACCGTAAAGAACAGGAAGAGGATCGACATCGCGGCGCCGTAGTACGCGATGATGTCGGGCCCCTCGCCGCCGGCGGCGACCGGTGCCAGCTCCAGCACCTCGACGTCCCCGCGCGAGGCGGCCGGCTCCGAGGCCTCGGCCGGCGGCGTGCCTGCCTTCGCCAGGCCGGCGGCGACCAGCGCCCGCCAGTTGGCCTCGGCCGTCACGCCGTCCGCGACCGCCCGCGCGACCTGGGCCGCGACCTGCCGGGACGGGTCACCGAACACAGCCACGGCGAGCGCCGGCGAGCCGGCCGCGGGCGGCCGCTCGTAGCCCAGGGCCGCGCCCAGGCCGGCGGGCAGGACGATCGCGGCGTCCAGGTCGCCGTCGTCGACCGCGGGCTCGGCGGCTGGCACAGCCACCGACCGGAAGCGGACCGTTCCGCCGTCACCGTCCCCGCCGGAAGCGGTCAGGCTGGTGACGACGGCACGTGAGGCCGGCGAGCCGTCGGCGTCGGCTATCCCGATGGTGAACGTCACGTCCGACGTCCCGCCCAGCAACAGCCCGAAGACACTCGCCATGGCCAGCGGGCCGACGATGCCGCTGATGATCGCCGACCGGCTGCGCAGCCGGCGGCGCAGGTCGGTGGCGGCAATGACCAGCACCGGGCCGAGCCACCGCTGGCCCCACCCAGGCCGGGGCCGGCCGCCAGCGACACTCACGCGGCGGCCTCGGCCGGCTCGGTCACAGGTCCGCCTCAGTCACGCAGCGTCTTGCCGGTCACGTGCAGGAAGACGGTTTCCAGGTCGGGCTCAGACACCTCGACAGCGCCGATGGCGACCCCCGCCCGCTCGCCGGCGGCGACCAGTGGCGCGAGCACCGCGGCCGCGGAGGCCGCCGCCACAGTCAGGCCGCCCTCGACCACATCGGCGCTCACCACGCCGGACAGGCCTGCCGCCGCCGCGGCGAAGCGGTCGAGCGGGCCGGTCGCGGCCACGTTGATCCGGTCGTGCTCGCCGATGCGGGCGATGAGCTCGCGGCGCGTGCCCTCCGCGACGATCCGGCCGTCGTCGATGATCCCGACCCGGTCGCAGAGCCGTTCGGCCTCCTCCATGTAGTGCGTGGTGTAGAGGACCGACATCCCGGCGACGCCGAGCGCCCCGATGCTCTCCAGGATCTGGTTGCGGCTCTGTGGATCCACGCCGACCGTCGGCTCGTCGAGGATCAGCAGCCGGGGCTCGTGCAGCAGGCCGACGGCGATGTTCGCCCGCCGCTTCATGCCGCCGGAGCACTCCGACACCCGGTCCCCTGCTCGGTCGGCCAGGCCCACGACGTCGAGCACCTCGGCGATGCGAGCGGCAAGCTCGCGGCGCGGGAGCTGCTGCAGGCGGCCGAAGAACCGCAGGTTCTCCCGCACGGTCAGGTCCTCGTAGAGCGCGACGTCCTGCGGGACGAGACCGACGAGCGCCTTCGCCGCCGCGGACCGGGTGGTCATCGGCAGCCCGGCGACGGCGATCCGTCCCTCGTCCGGGGCGAGGATCCCGGCGATCATCGAGATCGTCGTCGTCTTGCCCGCGCCGTTCGGCCCGATCAGCCCGTAGGTCTCGCCCGGCGCGATCCGCAGACTTACGTGGTCGACAGCGGTCCGCTCCCCGAACCGCCGGACGAGCCCTTCGCACTCGAGAACATCGCCGTCAGCTGACGGTTCGGTGCGCCCCGGCGGCCGAACAGCCTCACCCCGCGCCGTCGGGCCCATGGCGTGGACAGTACCGCCCCCAATCGTCCTATTGCTGGCATCTCAGGCCGGTCGTCGGAGACTCGCTGCGCGCGAGACCCGGACGGCCGTGGCCAATGGTCACAGCAGCTGGCGGGCTGAGAGGCTGGGTGCATGTCGGACTTTCCCGAGCGGGTCGCGGGGGGCGGCGCCAGCGCCGTTCCCGCGGCCGCGACGCCCAGCGCCACGACGAGCGTGGTCTCGGCGGCACGGGGGCGGATCATCGGGGTTGACGCGGCGCGGGGCGCGGCGCTGCTGGGAATGGTCGCGACGCACGTCATACCGCCGTTCGACGACCAGGGCCGGTTGACCACGGCGCACCTGGTGGCGGCCGGGAGGGCGGCCGCGGCGTTCGCCGTGCTCGCCGGCGTGGCACTCACGCTGGTGACCTCCCGAGCCGCCCACCCTCGTACCTCGACCTTCGTCCGGGCGGTGTGCATCGGCGCCATCGGCCTGATGCTCGGCCTGACGGGCACGCCGGTCGCCGTGATCCTGCCGTACTACGCGGTGTTCTTCGTGTTGGCGCTGCCGCTGCTGCGCGCCCCCCGGTGGGTGCTCGCCGTGGTCGCGGCGAGCGCCCTGCTCGCCGAGCCGCTGCTGAGCCAGCTGGTCCGGCCACATCTGCCCGAACCGCTGATGAGCAACCCGTCCTTCGACGACCTGGTCGTCTCGCCATGGCGGCTCACCCTCACGATCCTGCTGACCGGCTACTACCCCGCGCTGGCCTGGATCGGCTACCTCAGTGCCGGCATGCTCGTCGGCCGGCTCGACCTGCGCTCGACACGGGTCGCCGGCCTGCTGCTCGGCGCGGGCGCGGCGGTGGCGGTGGCGGCCTCATCACTGTCGTGGCTGCTGCTCGGCCCGCTCGGCGGCCGCGACGCGCTGCTGGCCGCGGACTCGGTCCTGCCGGGCGTCGGCCCGATCGCGCCCGGCGAGGTGCCGTCCCTGCTCGAAGGCGGGCTGTACGGCAGCACGCCCACGCAGTCCTGGTGGTGGCTCGCCGTCGACACCCCGCACGCGTCCGCGCCGCTCGATCTGCTGCACACCACCGGCACGGCCGTGGCGCTGCTCGGCGCCGCCCTGCTCGTCGCCCGGCTCGGGGCGGCCGCGGCGGTCGTGATCTGGCCGCTGGCGGCGGTGGGCTCGATGACGCTGACCTGGTACACCCTGCACGCGTGGGTGCTCTCGACCGAGCTGCCACGGGGTGACAGCTATGCCTGGCTGTACCTCCAGCAGGTGATCCCCATGCTGGTCCTCGCGTCCCTGTGGCGCCTGACCGGCCGCCGCGGCCCGCTGGAGGCCGTCATCTCGGCGCTGGCCCGCCGCGCCGTCTACCAACCGCCGCCGCGCTCGTCATCGGCCTGATGCCCGAACCTGGCGTCCGCCCGACGTGCGTGCGTAGTACCGCCCCGCACGGTAGAGGCGCCACGGGATGCGGGCGGCCCGCCGCGCGGGCGAGTCCGGGATGCCCTGCCCATGGCGCACCAGAGTTTCCATGTCCTGCGGCCGGGTGTCGTTGGTGACGATGAGGCGGCGGACCGCGAACCGGTCCCCCTGCCTGGTGTGCAGTCCGAAACCGACCTCACAGGCCGAGTCGAAGCCAGCGGCCCGGACAGCGGCGCGGGTCGCCGCCGAGTTGTACCCGTGCGGGTAGCAGAAGCTGCGGATCGTCAGCCCGAGGCTGTCACTCAGGATGCGTCGGCTCAACGCGATGTCGCCACGCATCCGACCTGCCGGCAGGACATCCATCTCGAGATGCGCGTGCCCATGCGAGCCCACCTCGATGCCCGCCGCCGCCACCTCCGCCAGCTCCGACCAGTCCATGATCCGCAACTGGGCGTCGGGCCCCGGCAACCAGGCCGCCTCGCCACCGACATACCGCGTCGGTGCGTACACCGTGGCGCCACAGCCCGCGGCGCGCAGGATTCCCGCGGCCTCGACGAAATCCTTGTAGGCGTCGTCGAAGGTGACCCCGACCGTCCGGTCATCCGGGCCGTCGAGAGCCTCGGACAGCCCGACAAGCCGGTACCCCGCCCCGGCCAGCGCGTCGATCTGCTCCCTGAACAGCCCCGGATCCACCTGCCAGCGCTGGAAGTCCGGACTCGCTCCCCGCCCGATGCTGTGGAACATGAGGACCGGAAGATGGCCCTCTCCACGAACTCCCGCGGTGGTCAACTACCTTCCCCGAATGGCGGGACGACGCCCAGGACGGATATGCCAGCAGGTTCGATCCTATCCGGCGCCCGGGCGACCCGGAGGGCGGCGGGGACTCCACCCGCCAGGCGCGCACAGGGCCGACACGGGAATAGGCCCACCAGTCCCGCGCCGTGATGACGTACTTGTCTTGCCAACGCGGCGAGCAGCGGTTCACCAGGCGACCATCCGCGCTCTTCTTCCCTCCTCCACCGTCGCCCGGCCCGATCCGGCCAGTCTTTGTTTACAT
The DNA here is from genome assembly GCF_000235425.2 of Pseudofrankia saprophytica. Taxonomy (NCBI): domain Bacteria; kingdom Bacillati; phylum Actinomycetota; class Actinomycetes; order Frankiales; family Frankiaceae; genus Pseudofrankia; species Pseudofrankia saprophytica. Next base: position 2,425,938 of record NZ_KI912266.1, on the reverse strand, counting down.
GACGGCGATACGCACAATTCGGCGACTTTATGGCGCGAGAAGGCGACCAACGCCCGCGCTTCATGAGCACCAACGCGGCGCCCCCCGGCATCCAGGACACCAGACTTCTACTCGCCTGTAAATATTGCCCTCGACAAATATTGTCCTCGACCTCCTTGGACCGGCTGATGGCCATCGCTCCGCCCTGATCCGCGACATGAGTTCGCCAGAGACGATCCGCAAAGTGGAGCAAGGCGAAGGTCGTGGATCACACGCCACCTCAGAACTCACCAGCGGACCGCCCCCAAGGGATGAGTTCGTCTCAGCCTGCTACACTCGGCCAAAAATAGCCGAGAAAGCGCGGCCCGAACACGATCACCACGAGAGGCCGGCCGGCACGCGACTGTCACGTCACGTGGCGACGACGCCATCATTTGGTGACAAACATTAGGCCCTCTGTGAGTTGCCCGACGCCGCCCGAAAATCAGGAACGGACCGCTTAATCGGCTACCAGCGACGGGGAGCGAAGGTGTCGGCCGAGCTGGCCGTGCTCCGTCTTTGGCGGCGCGCGAGCGGCGCGCCGCCACGGTCGTCGTCGCGGGTCGCCCACGACGATCGGGCCGCGGAGGTTCTGACGGGTCGCCGCCAGCGCCTCCGACCGCGGTCGTCCGGCTTCATCAGCCACGGCCCGGAAGTCGATCGTTCGCGGACGGTACGACAATGACTCGCCGGCTACTTGACGAGAGGTTTGGGCACTGATGGGGCTACGGGGAGCCGCGCGCGGCCTTGGGCAGGCAGGACATGTCCTGGCGGAACCCGAGCCGACTCTTTGCTGTCAGCTCGAGCTGTCCGACCCTCGCCAGCCCGAGGGTACGAGCGTTCGGTACGCGGATGCCCGCGTTCTCGTCCGTCTTCATGGCGACCCGCTGGGGTTCATCGAGGTGCCGCTCCGGGAGGGGGCCCTGGACCTCGGCGAGGTCCAGGCGCGATCGACGGAGGAGTTCCGCGACCTGATCGCGGAACACCTGCGCGCCGACGGGCTCGAGTGGGCCGGCCCGCCGAGCCTCGCGGTGCCGGCCCGCCCGGCGACCTGTGTGTCCCTCGTCGACGGCGGCCCCGAAGTCACCGTCATCGTCTGCACGCGCGACCGCGGCCCTCAGCTGCGCGAGACGCTGCACAGCCTGTCGACGCTGACCTACCAGCCGCTCCGGTTCCTGATCGTGGACAACGCGTCCCGGGATGAGACCACCCGACAGGTCTTCGACCGCGAGGTGGGCACAGACCCCCGCTTTCAATATGTCCGAGAAGACCGTCCCGGCCTCTCGTGCGCGCGCAACCGCGGCCTGCTCGAGGCGACGACCGAGATCGTCGCCTACACCGACGACGACGCCCGGGTCGACCCGGAATGGATACAGGGCCTGGTACGCGGGTTCAAGCGCCGGCCAGACGTCGCCTGCGTGACCGGTCTGGTCCCGACGGCGACGCTGGAGAGCATGCCGGAACGGTATTTCGATGCGCGCCTCGACTGGGCCGGCAGCTTCCGGCCCCGTCTATGGCACCTCACCGAGCGCCCGCCGGGCATTCCCTCGTACCCCTATTCCTCGGGCATTTTCGGAACTGGGGCCAACTTCGCCGTGCGCGCCTCGGTGATGCGGGCGCTGGACGGGTTCGACGAGGCCCTCGGCGCGGGCACCCTTCCGGGCGGCGGCGAGGACCTTGACGCCTTCGCCCGGATCGTCCTCGCCGGGCACTGGCTGGCCTACGAGCCCTCTGCCATCGTGTGGCACACCCACCGCAGCAGCCTCTCGTCGCTGCGCCGCCAGATGTACCACTACGGCACCGGTATGACGGCGTATCTGATGAAACATCTCTACATACCGGAGCACCGCGCCGACGTGGCGCTGTTGGTGCCCCGCGGAGTCTGGATGTCCCGGAAGGTGAGCACGAGCACCCGGGAGGCGGTCAGCCCGACAGCGAACAGCGCCAGGTGGCGGCTCATCGGAGCCGAGTTCAGCGGTTTCGTCGTGGGCCCGGTGCTGTACGTCCGCGCCCGGCGGAAGCGCCCACCGCGCACGTGGGCTCAGATCGACACAGCGGCATCGTCATCACGACCGCCGCTCGCCACGCCATCCTCCGGTTCGCCGCCGGGCGGGGCGCGGCCCGTTCCAGGGCGACGGCTGCGTGAGCTCGCCGGGCTGGCCCAGTTCTGGGGCAAGGTCACCCGAGACCTGACCGGCCCCGCCGACCTCGTGGCGCTCCTCCGCCTCCGGTCCGCGGGCACCCGCTTCGAGCCACTGGTCGTGCCGCGCCCGGCGACCGTCCGACTGCGGATGAAGTCCTTGCGCGGTCCGCTGCACCTGCGTACCCACTCCACCGACTTCGAGGTCTTCCGCGAGATCTTCCAGCGCGGGGACTACGACTCCGTCTCCGCCGTGGTCGGACCATCCCCACGGCTGATCGTCGATCTCGGCGCGAACATCGGCTTGTCCGCGCGATGGTTCCTCGCACGGTGGCCGGACGCCCACGTCGTCGCGGTGGAACCCGAGCCGGGCAACGCCGCCGTACTCCGCGCCAATCTCGCCGGCGCCTCAGCCACGGTCCACCAGGTGTGTGTGGGCGGGTGGGAACGGATGGCCACGTTGACGACGTCGCAGGGCGAGTACGCCTTCCGGCTCACCTCCGGGGAGGCAGGCCGAGCGGACGCGACGTCCTTTGAGGCACCGGTGCGCACCCTCGAGTCGATCCTCGACGAGGCCGGGGCCGAGCGCGAGATCGACCTGCTCAAATGTGACATCGAGGGCGCCGAACGCGAGCTCTTCGACTCCTGCGAAAGCTGGATCGGGCGGGTTCGCAACATCGTCGTCGAATGCCACGACGACTACACGACCGCCGAGCTCCTGGAATCTTTGGCCAAGAACCACGCGAGCTTCCGGGTGGCAGGCGTGGTGAAGGCCGGCGCGGGAACGTTCGAGGTCGCCGTCCTCACCAGGGCGGCCTGACCGGCGCTGACACGGCGCCGGTCAGGGCCGGCGATCGGCGGTCCCGCCGGTGGTCGACGGATGAATGCCGCGGCGCCGGCATCAGGATGATCGCCTGCTGGCGAGGTAGGCGAACGGGCCGCGCACGACGCCGACGAGCTCCAACAGCGTGAGCGACCTGGGGTAGGCAGGGTTCTTCTTCTCGTTCTTGGGGCTGCGCGGGTCCAGCAGGTAGCGCGCGCACTCGGGAGCCAGCCGTAGGAGCTCACGCCGCTCGGCACGACTGGTCAGGACGCGCTTGGCCATCATCGCCCCGAGGCCCACCCCGTAGTTGTGCATCTGCCGGCGCAGGTCCCGGTATCCCCGGTGGTGCGAATGCCACATGATGGCGCCGGGCTCGTAGACGATTGCCTCCCCCGCCTGGATGACGGTGAGGAAGATATCCAGATCCTCGCCCCCGCGCGAAGGCGTGCCGGTGCCGAGACTCACGTCGAACCCGCCGAGCCTCCGCAGCAGCGATGCTCTGAAGGCCGCGTTCGCGCCGCTGCCGAACATGCCCGCACTGAACGGGAAGAGCGGATTCTCGGGGCGGTTCAGGTGCAGGTCGAAACGCCGGCGTTCATAACCTTTGTTGAAACCGCCGAACTCCTCGAACAGGATCTGCGGCTCGGTCTCGAGCTCCGCCGGAAGAATCAACCCCGTCACGGCAGCCACATTCTCGTCCTCAAATCCGGAGACAAGAACCTCGAGCCACGACGGGTCTGCGATGACGTCGTCGTCCGTAAAAGCGACCAGCTCGCCGGACGCCACGGCCAGGCCGGTGTTGCGGGCGCGAGCGAGTCCTTTGACGGGCTCGGGTACATAGGTCACGGACCCGAGCTCCAGCTCCTTGAGCAGGCCGGGTATCCCGCTGGTCGTGGGACGGTTGTCGACCACTATCAGCTCGTCGGGCAACCTGGTCTGTGCCTGGATGCTGGCCAGGGCCCTCACCAGCTCCGGCGAGGCTTCACACGCATTGACGACGACGCTGACCCCAAAATCCTTCGGCGCCGTCCTACGGCATGCGTCCGAGCTGGGAAGAATGGCGGCCAACGGGCCGGGAGGTACCGCGACACCGTCCGCGGCGAGATGCTCCCGCACGGCCGGACCAAGATCATATTCTATCTTCTCGCGCAGCGTCCCGAGACCCCCGGCGATATCAGCGCCCGAGAGCCGCAGAATACCCATCGGGTGGCCGTGAAGGCGGATGAGCGCCTGGACCGCGCGGGCGGACGGAAACCGCGGCGCCTCGGCCGAGAGTTCTACCTCGATGACGGCGGTCGGCGCGGTCAGCCTCGGCGGCGCGTCCCAGCGCCGCGGGCCAGGGTACGCACGAGTCATCTTGGCAGTCCCGATGTTCACACTAGTAGCGATCGTAAGCGGTAGGCGGGGACGGGCCCGTATCTCGCCGAGCGGAGGCACGGATTCGCTGGTGCGGTGTATGGCCCGTCGGGCCCCCTCATCCGGTCCTTCCGCCTAACGCCGACGTAGGCCATCTGGGCACCGCGAGTAGAACGACCACGTTGCAGCGTTACCACATTGCGCGCCGCGGCCGCGTCCGGCCGCCGCTGATTTCCATGAGCAATGCCAAGCGCCACGGCTCTCCCACCGCCGCCGGGCTCAGGCCATCAACGCGCGCACCGCAGCCTCGGCATTCCGGCCCGAGGAAGGGTCAGACGTTGAAACGGAAGTCGACGACGTCGCCGTCGGCCATGACGTAGTCCTTGCCCTCCATGCGAACCTTGCCGGCCGCGCGAGCCGCGACCATCGAGCCCGCCGCCATCAGGTCGCCGAACGAAACGATCTCCGCCTTGATGAAACCACGCTGGAAATCGCTGTGGATGACGCCCGCGGCCTCGGGAGCCGTGGCGCCCTTCTTGATGGTCCAGGCGCGCGCCTCCTTGGGGCCCGCGGTCAGGTAGGTCTGCAGGCCGAGCGTGTGGAAGCCGATCCTGGCCAACGCCGCGAGGCCGCTCTCGCTCTGCCCGAGCGAGGCGAGCAGCTCGGCGGCATCCTCCTCGGGCAGCTCCAGCAGTTCGGCCTCGACCTTGGCGCACAGCACGACGGCGTCCGCGGGCGCGACGAGGTCGGCGAGCTCCTTACGCCTGGCATCGTCGGCGAGGGCGTCCTCGTCGACGTTGAAGACGTAGAGGAACGGCTTCGCGGTCAGGAGGAACAACTCTCGCAGCAGCGCACGGTCGATCGAGGGCTCGGCGGACAGGGGCCTGCCCTGGTCGAGGACGGCCCTGGCCGCCTCGGCGGCCGCAAGCATGGGCTGCTTGGTCTTGTCGACCTTCGCTTCCTTCGTCAGCTTGGGCAGGCGGTTGTCGATGGTCTGCAGATCGGCGAGAACCAGCTCGGTGTTGATGGTGGCGATGTCGTCCGCCGGGTCAACCCGGCCGTCGACGTGCACCACGTCCGGGTCGGAGAACACCCGGACCACCTGGCACACAGCGTCCGACTCACGGATGTTGGCGAGGAACTTGTTACCGAGGCCCTGCCCCTCGGAGGCGCCCCGCACCAGGCCGGCGATGTCCACGAAGCTCACCGCGGCGGGCACGATCCGCTGGCTGCTGTACAGCTTGCCGAGCCGCTCGAGCCGGGGGTCGGGCACGCCGACGACGCCGACGTTCGGTTCGATCGTCGCGAAGGGATAGTTCGCCGCCAGCACGTCATTGCGGGTCAACGCGTTGAACAGCGTCGACTTACCGACGTTGGGCAGCCCGACGATGCCGATCGACAGACCCATGGCTTTGAGTCTACGGATCGGGGCGCGAAGCGCCCCGATCCTGTCGGGCGGTGCGCCTAACCTGCCGGATCGGCTCCGCAAGCTCCCAGACCTCCTCGATCGGCTCCGCCGATCGGGCAGGAACCCCGGATCCGGCAGGAACCCTGCTCCTTGCGTGGCTTCGGGTCAGGGCAAATGTCGGACCGGGGTGGTTGGCTGTGGTCATGGATGCGTCGGGGGTGCTGCTGGCGCTGGCCTGCCTGGTGGTCGGGGCCGCGGGGGGCTACCTCGCGGGCAGGCAGGCCGGAGCCCAGCGGGCGAACGCCGACGTCGCCGGCATGCGGACCGCGCTGGACTATGAGCGCAAGTCGGCGGCCGAGCGCGTCGCGCTCGTCGAGCAGAGCCAGCGACGCCTCACCGACACCTTCCAGGCGCTCTCGGCGCGGGCGCTGGAAGGGGCTAGCCGACAGTTCCTGGAGCTCGCGGCCGCCCGCCTCGACGAGGCGGGCGCTCGGGCGCGCGGCGACCTCGACATGCGGCGCGCCGCCGTGGAGAACCTGGTGACGCCGCTGCGCGAGACGCTCACCCGGATGGAGGAACGACTGCGCGATCTGGAAACCGCGCGCATCGAGGCCTACGCCACGCTGGTCGAGCAGGTTCGGGCCACCCGCGAGGCCTCCGACGCCCTGCGCACCCAGACCTCGCAGCTGGTGACCGCGCTGCGCAAGCCGCAGGCGCGCGGCGCCTGGGGCGAGCTGCAGCTGCGCCGCGTCGCCGAGGTCGCCGGCATGCTGGCACGCTGCGACTTCACGGAGCAGCACACGGTCGCCGGTGAGGAGGGAGAGTCGGTACAGCGGCCGGACATGGTCGTCCACCTGGTCGGCGGGCGCAGCATCGTCGTCGACTCCAAGGTCCCGATGGCCGCGTTCCTCGAGGCCGCCGAAGCCGCCGAGGAGACCGTGCGGGCCGAGCGGCTGGCCGCGCACGCCCGGCACCTGCGCGCGCACGTGGACCAGCTCGGCTCGAAGGCCTACTGGCGCCGAATGGACTCACCCGAGTTCGTCGTGCTGTTCGTCCCGGCGGAGGCGTTCCTGGCACCGGCGCTCGACCACGACCCAGGCCTGCTCGAGTACGCGGCTGGCCGGGGCGTGGTGCTCGCCACGCCGACGACGCTCATCGCGCTGCTGCGCACCGTCGCCTACGCCTGGACGCAGGACGCGCTGACAACCCGGGCCAAGGAGGTCTACGAGCTTGGCCGTGAGCTGTATACCCGGATCGGCACGCTCGGCGAGCACGTCGACCGGCTCGGCGCTTCCCTGGGACGCGCGGTCAAGGACTACAACGCGGCCGTGGGGTCGCTGGAGGGCCGGGTGCTGGTGTCGGCCCGCCGACTGGCCGCGATGGAGGTCGTCGAGGACGAACTGCCCAGCCCCAAGCCAGTGGAGGCAGGTGTCCGCCCGCTGACGGCCGTCGAGCTCCTCTCAGTTCCTGATGGACGAGAACCCCTCGAAGAGCTGGAGCTGGTGCCATCCTCGCCCTTCAGGCCGCCGATGGAGGCACCCGACACAGCGGACATTCAGGCGGCTCCACCGGGTGCCGGAGCGAACACGGAGAGCTGAAGGAATCGGCCACCGGTACAGCCACGACGTATCGTGCTGACGCATTCTTAAACCTGGGGCGGTACCTTGCCCACGTGAGTCTGCCCGACAGGCAACCCGCCGGCCCCCGAGGTCGCACCGACCGGCCGCGCGGACCGGCCGACCGTGCCCCCACGGGACGGCGCCGTTCGACCCTGCAACCGACGACCGTCATCAGCAACAACCGCCGCGGGCTTACCGCCTTCGGAGCCTCGCTGATCGTGCTGATCATCGGGGCCGCGGGCGCCGCCGCGGACGTGGCAGTCTTCGGGCACCTGGGTTGGATCTTCGGCGTCCTGTTCGTCGTGGCCTGCGTCGCGAGCACGCTGCGCACGCATGTGGACGATCTGGTCGGAGTCGCCATCATGCCGCCGCTGGTCTATGCGGCGATCACCACCGGGGTCGGCTTCCTGCATCCGGCGACCGGCAGCGACGGCGGGCTGAAGACGAAGGCAATCGACATCGGTTCCGAACTGATCCTGCGCGCGCCGAGCCTGTTGATCGCCGAGCTATTGGTGATCATCATCGCGCTGGTCCGGGCCCGCCGGGCGACAGTGGTCCGCCGCGAGCGGGCTCGGACGATGGCGAACCGCGCCCGCCGCGACACCCGACCGTGACGCAGGCGGTCCGGTCGGACATCCGACACGCGGGATTCAAAAACTGAGACTTTCCACCCCTGCCGTCGTGTTATCAACGAATCATGTCCGCGAGCGCTTCGCAGCCGGCCCGGATGCCGAGCTGGCTGCGAACCTGTACCTGCGGCCACACGCGCCAGGTTCACCGCCATTACCGCTCCGGAAACGACTGCGGTATCTGCGGCTGCGTCCGATTTTCGCATTTCTGGCACAGATATCCACACGATGAACCGCTCGCGCAACCGCGACGCGCCAGACGCCGGACAACCGAGCCAGAGCCGCCCCCGATCGACACTGGCCCCTCTTCGCCCGACACCGCCCGGGACACTCCACCAGCCGACCCAATATCGGTCCCCTCGGTGCGGCGAATGGGGGGGCGCGCATCGGTACCGGGCCCCAGGCGGCGTTCCGGCAACACGCCCAGCGGCGTGAAACAGCCCCCCGACCACAGCAGCTAGCCGTTCCCCGGCCCCCGGTCGACGTCGCCCTAATTGGCGAACCAGGGTGAATACCTCCGCCCGTCGACCCGCAATCAGTCACGCCGCGCGGTGGCCGAGTCACGCTCCGGCGCATTGTTCGAACCTGGCGAGACGCACAAGTGGTACACGACGTAGCGCGAGAACCCTGCCGGAGGGTGAGTGCTACCGTGTCGGGCAGACGGTCTTGCTTGACCGGACAACGGGGGAATGCAAGCGCGGAAAGGCACTGGAATCGGGGGTCGGCGGCGCGTCGGTATCGATCAATTTCCCGCATATTGCGTACACATGACCCGCGGGATTCAATTACTTCTCGTTTCGAACGACAACACCGCCGAGCGCCCAGAGCGTCCACATCGACAGCCCGGGCAACAACAGAGCCATACCGCGCCGATTCCTTTTGGGGTTCTTGGGCCGCGGCCACCTCTGAGGCGCATCGAGCGCGCCGCGCCGCCTACCTGCCAGGCGGCGCCCAGGCATCCCAGGGGGACGGAAGTTGACTGTAGGGGAACCGCGGCCAAGAGTCAGCATCGTCATTCCGACACTGAATGAGGCCCGCAACCTTCCACATATCTTCAAGATTCTGCCCGCCGACGCGGAGGTCGTCCTGGTCGACGGCCGATCGACCGACGGCACGGAGGATGTCGCCCAGTCCATGCGGCCCGACTGCGTCGTCGTGCACCAGACGCGCAAGGGCAAGGGCAACGCCCTGGCCAGCGGGTTCGCGGCCGCGACGGGCGACATCATCGTCATGCTGGACGCCGACGGCTCCGCCGACCCCGCGGAGATCGAGGACTTCGTTCAGGCGCTGCTCGGCGGCGCCGACTACGCCAAGGGCTCCCGGTTCATCGAGGGCGGTGGGAGCAGCGATATCACCAAGCTACGCAGCCGCGGCAACCTCGCCCTGAGCTCCCTGGTCAACATCCTGCTGCGGCATCGGTTCACCGACCTCTGCTATGGCTACAACGCGTTCTGGGCCTACTGCCTGCCGGTGCTCGACCTGCAGCCGGGGCAACGAGGCGACGAACCCCAGTGGGGTGACGGCTTCGAGGTGGAGACCCTCATCAACATCCGGGCAGCCCGCGGCGGCCTGAAGATTGTCGAGGTCGCCAGCTTCGAGCACCCGCGGCTCATGGGCGTGACCAACCTCAACGCGCTCTCGGACGGGCTGCGTGTGCTGAGGACGATCTTCGCCGAGGCATTCCGGCCCATGCCGAGCCGGCTACGCCGCCAGGTCGCCCTCGACAGGCAGGCGGTGCGCCGTCGCCTCGACCTGTCGCGGCACGCGACGACGGACCCCGCCCAGCTCGGCGCCGCCACAACGGCGCGCGCGCCAGCCGCGCCGATCACACGCCCGCGGGAGGACACAACCCTCACCTCGGGCGTCCCGCGGGTGGAGCCGGCATGACCACGGGCGACGCCATCGCGAGTGACGGACGCGCGACGCCGTCGACCGGTCAGCCTGACCAGCCGGCTGTGTCCGTCATCATCTGCGCCTACACCGAGGACCGGTTCGGCGACATCACCGCCGCGCTGGACAGCATCAGGGCACAGGATCCGCCGGCCAGCGAGATCATCCTCGTCGTCGACTACAACAATGCGCTGCTGGGACGTGCCCGGGCAGCGTTCCCGGACGTCATCGTCGTCGCCAACGAGAACTCGCGAGGACTTTCTGGCGCCCGAAACACGGGTGTCGAGCGGGCGACCGGCGAGATCGTCGCGTTTCTCGACGACGACGCGCGCGCCGCCGCGGACTGGCTCGCCAAACTGACGGCGCCCTACGTGGATCCCAATGTGGTCGGTGTCGGCGGGACCGTCGCGGCGGACTGGCTGACGACGCGCCCCGGCTGGTTTCCCCCGGAGTTCGACTGGGTCGTCGGATGCAGCTACGTGGGCTTGCCCACGACGGTGAGCGAGATCCGCAACCCCATAGGTGCCGCGATGTCGTTCCGCCGCAAGTTCTTTCCGCTGGTCGGGGGGTTCACCGACGGAATTGGGCGCGTCGGCAACACACCGCTCGGCTGCGAGGAGACCGAGTTCTACATCCGTCTGCGCCGGGCCCTGCCGGGAGCGTCCGTGCTGCACGTGCCGGATGCGGTGGTCTACCACAAGGTTCCCGGGACGCGTGCCCAGTGGGCCTACTTCCAGCGGCGGTGCTACGCCGAAGGAATCTCGAAGGCCGTCGTGACGAACCTGGTCGGCGCGACCGCCGCGCTCGAGGCGGAACGCGCCTACGTCCGGCGAACCCTCCCCCGCGCCGTCGCGCGGGGCCTTCGGGAGCGGGCCAGGTGGCCACAAGCGGCCGCGGTGCTCGCGGGGGTCGCGGTCACCGGAGCCGGATACGCCCGCGGCCTGGTCGCGTTGCGCACCGGTGGCCTGAGCACCCCGAATGCCAGGGCACCCAGGCCCGGGGGCGTGCCACCGAGACGATGAGGCCGCCGAGCCGGTGGGCCGGGCCGACCACGACAGTTCCAGTCGTCCCTGAGGCGGACCCCGGGAGCTCGCGCCGGGACCGCACCCGTCCAGGCGGCGCCTGGCCTCGGCCCTCGCCGGGGCTGGTCAGGCTCGCAGCTCGGCGTCGATGCGGTCGAGGACGTCTGTGTCCACGGCCGTACCGAATTTTCTGGCGAAGAGCCTGCGGTGCTCCCGCGGTTCGCCGGCGACAGCCGCGAACGAGGTCACCGGATCGGCGGGGGGCTCCTTCTGAGCGCGCGCGAGGTCGTCGAAATGCGCCATCGTCAGCCAGCCCGGATGCGTCGCGCCACCCGCCGGCCACGCCATGTGCCAGGGATGGCTGTAGCAGGCCGGAAGCGCGTCCGAGCCAAGCAGCGAGCGGCTGCCCAGCATCGACGCGGCGAAGGTCTCGTCCGGAACCAGCGTGCCGCGCCAGTACCGGACGAGGTCCGGCCGCCCGTCCATCAGCCGGACAAGAGCCTCGGCGTGGTGACGGGCGTAGATCTTCCACTGCGAGCCGGCCCGCGGCTCCAGGTCAGCCGGAATCGACCGGCTGACCGGCAGGCGCAACGGCACGTCCTTGACGAACATCACCTGGTTACGCCAGGTGAGGAACCTCCGCCGCAGGCGCCACAGGCCGCCGTCGGGATGCCTCGGGGTGCTCCACGGCCGGTATGGCAACGGCACGTTCCACAGCCAGGAGAAACCGTCCCACCGGGAGAGCTCACGCTCCAGCTCCGGCATTGCCAGCAACGGATAGTCGGCGCCGGAGAGGACCGCGATATGCCTGGCTGACGTACGGGCGAGCGCCACGCGCAGCGCGCGCAGCTCCGCGTCCACCAGCGACCAGCTCGACAGCGTCGTCGGCTGGCGTGCGCAGAGCGTCACCCGCAGGGGTAGCCGGCTGGTCATCCGCTGGTACGTGGCCTCGGGCGTACGCGCGTCGCAGTGCAGGAAGATGGGCACGTCGTCGAGCGCCAAGACCAGCCGCCGTAGGTGGGTCGGGTCGGTGTGCGCCATGACCACCGCCGCGAGCAAGGTCATCTCCATCCTCCAAGCGAACGCCACGACAGCTGCATGGTCGGCGCCTCCTCGTAGCGCCGGCTGGGTTGCTCGGGTAGGTCGGCACGCAGCCCGGCCGGTCCGGCCGTCGGGACCGGCCGCGAGTGGCTGTCGGCGCGGTGGCGTGCCCTCGGGGCCGCCTCGAGCGCCTCGTGCCGACGCGGGCCGCTCGCCCGGCGGCGGCCCGCCGGGCGAGCGGCGCCCTTTCCACGGGCGATCATTCGGAAGATGACGCCGAACCAGGCGAGCGCGGCGAGCATCGCGACCGCCCGACCCGCGAATGCCACCGGGCCGTCGGCCGGGACAAGACTCAGCCCCAGCACCGCCGCGACGACGAGGCCCAGCTCCACGAGGATCAGCGGGCTCGTGCGGGCAGTGGGCGCGGCCACCCGCGCCCTTGCCAGCAGGAAGCCATGCAACAGGCAGTAGGAGGCACCGGTCGCCAGCGCACCGCCTGACAGGCCGAGCCTCGGCACCAGCACGAGGCTGAGGGCGATGTTGCCGGCGGCGGCGATGGCGGTCCCGACGGCGATGCTGACGGTCGCGCCCGCCGCCATGAGCGCCCGCGTGGGCGCGAGGCTGGCGGTCGCCGGCACCGCGCAGACGATCACGATCGAGGTGATGGCGAGCAACTGCCCAGGGCCGTAACCCGCGGGCGCCCAGGTGCGCAGCAGCAGGGGCGCCGCGAGCGCGAGCCCGACGAGCACGGGCGACAGCAGCCGGTAGAGGGCGTCCCGGCTCGCCGCGAGCACCGCCGCCCGAGTGGCCGGGTCGGAGACCGCGAAGATGCGGGGCATCCACGCCGAGTTGAGCACCGACAGCAGCAGCGTCGGCAGCGACCCGATGTTGTAGGCGATCTGGTAGCGAGCCACGGCGGCGGGGCCCAGATGGCTCTGGACGATGAAGCGGTTGCCCGCGTTCAGCACGAGCGTGGCGAGCACCGCCGGCACCAGCGGCAGCGCATAGGCCAGGCTCGCCCCCACGAGGCGCCGGTCCCGCGGTCCCAGCCGTCCCGGCACCACGAGGAACACGGCGAGCGCGGTGGCGGCGATCTGCGAGACAAGCTGACCGCGAATGAAGCTCGTCGCGGTCGGCGTCGTCACGGCGACGAGCGCGAGGCTCGCCATCTCGGCGACGACCGACTGCAGCATGCTCACCAGCCCGAAGCCCAGGAGCCGGTCCTGGCTGCGCAGCAGCGCCAGCTGGGCGTTGGTCACGGCCGCGATGCCCGCCCAGAAGACCGCCAGCCGCAGCGCCCCGCCGTAGTGCTCGAATCCCAGCGACGGGGCCCACCACCGGCCGGTCGTGTCGACGAGCCAGGTGATCGCCGTCGCCGCAAGGATGCACAAGGTGAGCAGCCTGCGGGCCTCGGCCGGGCCGTCCGAGCTGCCAGCCGCCGAATCCGCGTACTTCCACTGGATCGCCGTCTGCAGGCCAAGCCCGGCCACCTGGAACAGCACCTGCATGACGGCATTGGCCGCGGCCACCGCGCCGAACTCGTCCGCTCCCATCAGCCGGGTCACGAAGGGAGTCACCCCGGCAGCGCCGACGATCTGGACGGCCCACAGCAGCATGTAGAGGGAGTCGCGCCCGAACATCCCCGAGACCTCGCGCGCGACGGCGTCGTCGGACGAACTCGATGCCTCCGCGGCGGGCCGCGGCTCCGGTACTCCCCGCGGGCCCGCGCCGGCGCCCACCTCCCGCAGCGGCTCGAGCAGCACGGACGAGTCGGGCTCCGCTCCGGCTCGACCGGCCCGCGGCCCGTCCGCGGGCGCGGTCGCGGTCGCGGCCGGCCGGGTCGGCGGCTGCCAGCGCAGCCACATGGTCGCGTCGGCCGCTCCGAGAATCAGCGGCTCGGACCTTGGCAGCGACCGGAGCCAGACTGTCTCGTCCGAGGCGCCAGAACTCATCGCCGCGGTCCTTGGCCAGGCGCCAGGCGCGCGGACGCGCCCTGGCGGGCCAGGTCAGCGCCGGCGCGGCCAGACACGGTCGGGCAAGAACCGCGGATTCGAGCCGGCTCGGGCTTCGCGGTCCTCTTCGGCCGAGTGAGCCAGCCGGGGCCAGAGGCGGCGGCGACGCCACCGCGGGTTCCGCGGGCCCGCGGAACCCGCGACCGCCGACCCGGAGCCGATCCGTTCTTCAGCGGCTCGCCGCGCGGCGGAACCGACACCATTTCGCCCCCGACTACTGGCAGCCCGACAAGCGGCCGACGCAGGGTGAGGGACTGGATGAATGCGCGTCACCCCGGCCGGGATCCCCACCGACGTCGCTTACGTGCCGGCCGGGCTATGCGACACGGCCCATATTCACATTCCGCGCCGACCAATTACCCTCGACGAGAGCGCCGGACGGTGGCGACGTGGCGACGTCAAGTGGTGTTGGAATTTCGACGAACTCCCCCAACCGTCGCGCGCCGGCCTACGGCATTCCAGCCGGCTGCCGGCGCGGTCAGTCTAGCAGCAGCGCAGGTCGGCCACCTTGATGACGCGGGCGGACTGGGTGAGCCGCGCCCCAACCGGCCGAGGACCTGATGACGGCTGGGCGCGGCTCACGGGCACGGCGGCTGACGGCACCCGAGAGGTGACAGCCGTTACCGCTCTTGTTTCACGGACATGACAGACGACGGCTCGACAGATCGGGCTGAGCCGGCGAGATCCGCCGACTCCCATCGTGGCAAGAATGCCAGCGGACGTGAGCGATTCACGCCAACGGTCCTGGCGTTGGCGTGGCATCAACCAGAGCGGCGGCGCCGGCCGGGGGCGCCGCCGCCGGCACGCCGCTAGGGGTGGGTCATGGAGAGAACGTCGAGGGCGGCGTCGAGCTGCTCCAGGGTGAGCTTGCCGGCCTCGACGTAGCCTCGCTCCAGCACGACCTCGCGGATGGTCTTCTCCTCGGCGAGCGACTGCTTGGCGACCTTCGCGGCCTCCTCGTAGCCGATGTACTTGTTCAGCGGGGTGACGACCGACGGTGACGACTCGGCGTACCGGCGGCAGCGCTCGACGTTAGCCTCGATGCCGTCGATGCAGCGGTCCGCGAAAAGGCGGCTGATCGTCGACAGGATGTGGATCGACTCCAGCAGGTTGCGGGCGATCACCGGGAGCATCACGTTCAGCTCGAAGTTGCCGGCCGAGCCGCCGAACGCCACGGCGGCGTCGTTGCCGACGACCTGGGCGACCACCTGGCAGACCGCCTCCGGGA
The DNA here is from genome assembly GCF_000235425.2 of Pseudofrankia saprophytica. Lineage (NCBI taxonomy): Bacteria > Bacillati > Actinomycetota > Actinomycetes > Frankiales > Frankiaceae > Pseudofrankia > Pseudofrankia saprophytica. Next base: position 2,410,752 of record NZ_KI912266.1, on the reverse strand, counting down.
TGACCGGGTTGACCTTGCCGGGCATGATCGACGAGCCGGGCTGCAGGTCAGGCAGGTGGATCTCACCGAGGCCCGCGCGCGGGCCGGAGGATGCCCAGCGCAGGTCGTTGGAGATCTTGTACAGCGACACCGCGACAACCCGCAGGACGCCGGATGCCTCGACCAGGCCGTCCCGGGAGGCCTGCGCCTCGAAGTGGTCGCGCGCCTCGGTGAGCGGCAGTCCGGTGCTGGCCGCCAGTTCGGAGATGACGGTCGCGGAGAAGCCAGGTGGGGTGTTGATCCCGGTGCCGACCGCGGTTCCGCCCAGCGGCAGCTCGCCGATCCGGGGCAGCGCCGCGTTCAGCCGCTCGACGCCAAGGCGTACCGCCGCGGCGTAGCCGCCGAACTCCTGGCCCAGGGTGACCGGGGTCGCGTCCATCAGGTGCGTACGCCCCGACTTGACCACGTCGGCGAACTGCTCACTCTTGCGCGACAGCGACGCCGCCAGATGCTCGAGCGCCGGGATCAGCTCGGCGACGATGCCCTGGGTCGCGGCGATGTGGATCGACGACGGGAACACGTCGTTCGACGACTGGGAGCAGTTCACATGGTCATTCGGGTGCACCGGGCGGCCGAGCCGCTCGCTGGCGAGCGTCGCGATGACCTCGTTGGTGTTCATGTTTGACGACGTGCCGGAGCCGGTCTGGAACACGTCCAGCGGAAACTGGTCGTCCCAGTCGCCGCGGGCGACCTCGGCGGCCGCGGAGGCGATTGCCTCGGCGATCTCGCCGTCGAGCACTCCGAGCTTGGCGTTGACCGTCGCGGCGGCCGCTTTGATCCGAGCCAGGGCGGCGATGTGCGCCCGGGAGATGCGCTGCCCGGAGACCGGGAAGTTCTCGACCGCGCGCTGGGTCTGTGCCCGCCACTTCGCGCTGGCCGGGACCCGCACGTCCCCCATGCTGTCGTGCTCGATCCGGTACTCCTGCTCGGTCATGCTGCTCGATACCCCTCGTCCTGAACCGGCCGTCGTCGTCCTCGACACTGCCCCGGCTATCTTCGGTCATGTGCGGGTGGTGCCGCCGCCTTTGTGGTGGCGGCCGCGCCACGCCCCCGGCCGGCGTCCCGCCCTTCCGCAGGCTAACGAGTCTCACGCCATCCAGCCCCGCGCTGTGGTAGCGCTCGCCGGCCAGCGGGCCCGGTGTCCCGGCCCACCCCCCGGCGCCAACGCCTCAATCCGGATTCATCGACGCGTCAAAGTCGGTGCGGACGGGTGATGCCTGGCGAGAAGAGCGACCGATCACCTTCCTCGGCGGGTTAGTCACGGGACCAGCGCGAGAGTGCCCCTGCTACGCTGACCCCGCCGCCATCTGGCCGGTAGCCGTGATATGGAACACATAGCGAGCGGGACAAGCGCGAGCACCGGATCCCGATTCGGACGAGTGGCGACGGTCACGCACCGTCGTTATGTGGCCGCCCAAACGAAACGGTCGTGGCAGAAACGGGCGCGCAAGCATGAGCCAATCGGGGGGACAATGTTGGTCGTGCCGTGGGGACCGCTGGTGCGCGTGGTCGAACATGCCTTTCCAGCGGCCGTCGGCGCGGTCGGCCGCCGGTGACGGCGGGAGACGCCGGCCCAGCTCGGATTCCGCCTCCGCCGTGGCGCGCTCGAGGCGGTCTTCGCCACGACGCCGCGTCGGCGACCGGCGCAGGGCAGACCGAGCGGCCGCGGTGGGCGGGGTCCAAGGAAGCACAGGATCCGGCGCCGCGGGCCGCATCGACTGACGCGGAGCCGACGATGCGGCTTCGCGTGGGCGACGGCGACGCGCCGCCGCCCACGCGAAGCCGCTACACGGAACCAGCGACTATCACCATCCGGCGAGGCGGGCGCCGGGGCGCGCCTCCAGCGCCCGCCGGGCTCGCGGATGACGCCGTCCTGGCCGGCACCGCCGCGGCCCGGCTGGCGTTGTCGGCCGGAAGTCTGGCCTTGCTGGCGGTGGGGAGCGTCGCCGCGGCGCTTGGCGCCGACGGCCCACGGCTCGGGGCGCTGCTGGCATTCTGCCTGCTGGGTCCCGGGTCCGCGCCGTGGGCGTTCAACCGGTTCGTCCGGCTGGCGACGCGGATGACCCTCACGATGGTCACCGGGTTCTGCGTGCTGGTATTCGTGTCCGTCGCCATGGTCGAGACCCATGCCTGGCACCCGATAGCCGCCTTCGTCATCGTCGCGGCCGCGAGCGTTCCGGCGCACGCGGCCGGCATCCGGCTGGCCATGCGCGACCTGGGGCCACAGGGCATCGGCGGCTGGCTACGCCGGCAGTGGCCGGGCGGCCGATCGACAGGCCAGTCCTGGCCGGTGCTCTGCGCGACGGCGGGAGCTCTGCTGTGCGTGGTCTCCGCGTTCACCCATCGCCATCTGGACCCCGGTTTCTACGGCTTTGTTCCGCTGATCGGGCCGCTGTGGTTCGTGGGCCTGGCCCTCATTCTGATAGCGATCGTCCTTCATTCCGGAGAGAACGAACGCGACCTGGCCATCGCCGTGCTGCTGCTGACGGTGGTGTTGACGCTCACGCCCTCGCTCGTCTACGACGGGCCCCGCTCGCAGTCGGCCGAGAAGCACATCGACCTGGTACAGCAGATCCGCTCGATCCACCGGCTCGACTCAAGCGTCGACGTCTACAACTACTGGTCCGGCTTCTTCGCGGCGATGGCCTGGCTCTGCGACGTCACCGGGATCCGCGACCCGCTCGGGCTCGCCACGTTCTGGCCGTCCCTGCTGGGCGTGTTCCGAGTGGCCGCCCTGCGCTATCTCGCCGGGAAGGTGCTCGACAATTCCTACCACTGCTGGGTCGCGGTCACGCTGGCCGTGCTCGCGGACCCGATCGGCGCGGACTACTTCTCGCCCCAGTCCGTCGGCTTCGTCGTGGGGCTCGCCGTGTTCGGGCTCGCGCTCACCAAGCGCCATTCCAGGACGCGCGCCGGCCTCCTGCTCGCCGCCGGCTGCCTGCTGGCGGTCACCCACCAGCTGAGCCCCTACGTGGTCGGTGGCGTCCTGGTCGTGCTGGTCGTGTTCCGCCAGGCGCGCCCGTTCTGGATCCCGGCGTTGTTCCTGGGACCGGCGGTGCTGTGGGCACTCGTTCACTGGAACGCGGTCAGCGGCTTCATCAACCTGGGCGAGATCGGGCAGTCGCAGAACTTCAAGCCGCCCTCGACGACGAACATGACGGGACTCGCCCGGCTGCCCATCGTCGGCGAGACGGTGCGGGCGCTCTGCGGTGGGGTTCTGCTACTCGGCGTGGCGGCCCTCGTCACGCTGGTCCGCAGACGGCGCGACCTGGCCGCGTGGGCGCAGGCATGCTGCCCGGCGGTCGGCCTGGTCCTCGTCGCCGTGAACCCGTACGGCAACGAAGGCATCTTCCGGGCGATGCTGTTCGCCATACCCTGGCTCGCGCTGCTCGGGGCCAGCGTCTTCCCTCGATCCCGCGCCGGCCTCCGGCGGTTGCCGTGGTTCGGCGTGTCCGCGCTGCTGACCGCGACGTTCCTGGTGGCCGCGTTCGGGCTGGACGCGGTGAACGTCATTCGTGGCGGGGACCTGAGAACGGTCCGGTACTTCCAGGCGTACGGGGAGGCCCACCCCGAGGAGAAGTTCTTCATGTTCAGCCTGGGGCCAGGCGACCTGCCGGTTTCCCCGGCCCGCAGTTCGGGCAGTCCGACCGGCCTGCGAGTCCAGGACCTGCCGACGCCGGCCGACCCCGAGGACGAAAATCTCACTGGCTCGGCGAAGATGGCAAGCCTCACCGCCCGGTTCGTCACGTATGTCCAGAACCAGTCGCCGGGGCCCTACGAGCTGTACGCCGTGTGGTCGCCGGTGTCGTCGGACTATGGCTGGGCCTACGGGACCGACCTGCCGGACCGCTTCGCCGCCCTTCGCGAAGCCTTCCGCGCCTCCCCGTACTGGTCTGTCACCCGCGAGGATGACGGGACGGTGCTGTTCCGGTTCGAACCGGACCGCTTTGCGGCGCGGGCGGGATGACCGCGCTGGACCGATCCCGATCCTGACCGCGACACCACGGGCGAACCGGGACCACCTACATAGCCCCCGCCAGATAGATCTACTATTTCCGGCGTACCAGGCCAATGGCGGGAGGATCCATGGTTGGCGGCCTTCCGCCCGAGTCCGCGAGCGTGGGGGCGCCTGCCTCACCGAGGCACGTCGCCCGGCGCCGACGCGGTCAGCGGCGCAGAGTCGTCGCGCTCACCATCGCCGTCGTCTTGACGGCCACGGCCGTCGTCCTGGTGCAGGTCACCCGCGCCCCCAGGAGCACCCGCGTCTCTCCGGCCAGCGAAGCCGCGCCGTCGGGGGGTGCCTCGGCGGTGGCGGCCGCGAATGGCCAGGAGGCGGGCGCCCCCGACACGTCGGGCCCGGGTCCGACGCCCGCCACCTCGGTGCTCGCCGAGAACGCCGTCCTCAACGAGTCCGCGAGCACCGACCTGTCGGGCTGGCGCGCCGAGTCCGACTCCGGCCCCGTCCAGCTCAGGCGCGTCACCGGGATCAGCGGACCCGCCGGTGGGACGACCGCGGTGGACGTCAGCCGTCGCGGCGGGAACGGGACGTGGGCGTGGGCGCTGATCTCGCTCCGGACGCCCGAAGAGTACTTCCAGATCGGTCGCACCTACCGGATGCAGCTGTGGGTTCGCGACGCCGACGCCGCGAGTGGCAAGGTCGGGATGCTGCTCGGTGACGGGCACTACCAGCAGCGGCCGACGGAGGTCAGCCAGTACGGCGGCTTCGCGGACCGCTCCTGGCACCTGCTGTCCCGGACGTTTGTCTGCACGGCGCCCGGCGGTTCCGGCACATCCCTGTACGTGGACCTGCCCGCGACCGGGTCCTTCCACTTCCAGCTTGCCGCCGCGAGCGTCCGGCGGGTGGCCGCGCCCGGGCCTGCGCGGGTGAACGGCCCGCCGACCAGAGTGGTGTCCTTTGCCGGCCCGGCGGGCAGGTCGCCGAACCCGGCCGAGTGGAACCACGAGATCGGCGGCAACGGCTGGGGCAACAACGAGTTGCAGACGTACACCGCGAGCGCCGCCAACGCCCAGGTCGATGGCGCCGGCCATCTCCGGATCACCGCGTACCGCGAGGACGCCACCGGCCCGGACGGCATCCCGCGTCACTACACAAGCGCCCGGCTCAGCACCGAGGGCAAGGTCGCCGTGCAGCCGGGCTCGTACGTCGAGGCATCGATCGACGTGCCCGTGGGGGCGGGCGTCTGGTCGGCGTTCTGGCTCGTAGGGGGCGACATTCGACAGGTCGGCTGGCCGCGGTCCGGCGAGTTGAACGTGATGGAGGTCGTCGGCGAGGACACGACCTGGGTGCACAGCGCGGCCCATATGTCCATGGCGGCCGACCCGCGGACCGAAGCCGAGTTCGGCTGGGGCGACGCCGGCGGCTCCGTCGACCTGGGGAAGAACCTACGTGCCCGTCCCCACACCTACGGGGTCTATTTCGATGGCCAGACCGTGCGGTTCTACGTCGACCGGCGCGAACACATGCGGATCTGGGCCGACGACGCGCGGGCCTCGGGATGGGACTGGCCGTTCAGCAAGCCGCAGTACCTCGTGCTGAACATCGCCATCGGCGCCGGTAACCCCGCGTCGACGGCCTTTCCCCAGACCATGACTGTCGGGCCCGTATCGATCTGGCGGGGCGGCGTGCCGTTCTAGCGCTCGATGGGCGACCGCCCTGAACGGAAGACCGCGTACTCATCCCGTTCGAGGCTTGGTCCTTGCCACAGGTGCGTCGGAGCACTTCCCGACCGCGGCCCCGGCCGACAAGCACCAGTCCAGGCACACGAACAGCCGGCGCGGCGCGCCCACGCTCAGTGAGCGTGGGCGAGCGTCACCCCGGTGGCTCAGCCGGCGGCGCGTTCCTTGGAGCGCATGTCGCGGCGGAGCTCCGGCGGGAGGGCGAAAAGGAGGTGCTCCTCGGTGGAGGTGACCTCGTCCACGTCGTTGAAGCCGCGGTCAGCGAGCCAGGCCATCAGCTCGGTGACGAGCTCCTCCGGCACCGAGGCGCCACTGGTGACGCCGACGGTCTCCACACCGTCGAGCCACTGCTCCTGCACCTGCTCGCTGTTGTCGACGAGGTACGCGGCCGGCGCACCGGCGTCGAGCGCGACCTCGACCAGGCGGACCGAGTTCGACGAGTTCGGCGAGCCGACGACCAGGATCAGGTCGACCGCCTGAGCGATCTCCTTGACCGCCACCTGACGGTTCTGGGTCGCGTAGCAGATGTCGGAGTTCGGCGGGCCCGTCAGGTGCGGGAACCGCTCGCGCAGCGCGTCGACCGTCTCCATGGTCTCGTCGACCGAGAGCGTCGTCTGGGAGAGGTAGGCAACCCGCTTGGGGTCACGCACCGCCACCCCAGCTGCGTCCTCGGGCCCGTCCACCAGGTGGATCCGGTCCGGCGCCTGGCCCGTCGTGCCCACGACTTCCTCATGGCCCTCGTGGCCGATGAGCAGGATGTCGTAGTCCTCACGGGCAAACCGGCGCGCCTCATGATGAACCTTGGTCACCAGCGGGCACGTGGCGTCGATCGTGCGGAGCTTCCGCTCCGTCGCCTCCTCGTGCACCGTGGGTGCTACTCCGTGTGCGGAGAACACGACGGTAGCGCCGTGCGGCACCTCTTCCGTCTCCTCAACGAAGATCGCGCCTTTCGCCTCCAACGTCTTGACGACGTGAGCGTTGTGCACGATCTGCTTGCGCACGTATACCGGAACGCCGTACAGCTCCAGTGCCTTCTCCACGGTCTGAACCGCTCGATCGACACCGGCGCAGTAGCCGCGCGGCTTGGCCAGCAGGACCCGCCCCATGTCTCGGCAGTCTACGCGGCACGGGCCCGGCGGGAAGACCGGCTGCCGGTGCGTCACGCGTTGCCGGCTTCCGTCCTACTCAGCGCTTCCACCTGTCGTGCCTGGTCAGCGGCCTGGACCGCGAAGAGTTCCGGATGGGGGTGTCGGCCGGTCGACGGCGCGTCGTGCCACGGCGGGCCCGCAGTGTGATGAGCAAGGCATACCCGGGAACACGCCGTCACCAGGTGGAAAACCGTGCCAAGGCCACGCGCCAGGGAGGACAGGGCCGGGATCTGCCCGTCGGTATGTCCTACGGTGCGGGCGTGGCGTTGACATCGAGCCCCGAACAGCCGCTGCCGGTGCGGACGGTGTCCCGCGCGCTCGGTGAGTGGATAGGACGGCTCGGGCGTGTCTGGGTGGAGGGGCAGGTGACCCAGATTTCCCGCCGGCCTGGGATGAACACGGTGTTCCTGACCCTGCGCGACCCGGTCGCGGACGTCTCGCTGCAGGTCACCTGCGCGCGAGCGGTGTGTGACGCCGTCGGGCCGGCGCTGGTCGACGGCGCGCGGGTGGTGGTGTGGGGCAAGCCGTCGTTCTTCGCCGGGCGGGGCACGCTGTCGCTCGACGTCTTCGAGATCAGGCCGGTCGGCGTGGGCGCGCTGCTTGCCCGGCTGGAGGCGCTGCGCCAGCTGCTCGCCGCCGAGGGCCTGTTCGCCGCCTCCCGCAAACGCCGGCTCCCGTTCCTGCCGACGGCGATCGGGCTGATCACCGGGCGGGCGAGTGCCGCCGAGCGCGACGTCGTGGAGAACGCCCGGCGGCGCTGGCCGGCGGTGCGGATCGTCACCCGCGAGGTCGCCGTGCAGGGGCCGCTCGCCGCCGGCCAGGTGATCGACGCGTTGCGCGAACTCGACGCCGACCGGGAGGTACAGGTCATCGTGATCGCCCGGGGTGGCGGCTCGCTGGAGGACCTGCTGCCGTTCTCCGACGAGGCGCTGCTGCGCGCGGTCGCCGCGGCGCGCACCCCGGTCGTGTCGGCGATCGGGCACGAGCAGGACAGCCCGCTGCTCGACTACGTCGCCGACGTCCGCGCCTCGACCCCGACGGACGCGGCCAAGCGGGTGGTGCCCGACGTCGCGGAACAGGGGGCGATCGTCGCGCAGCTGCGCGCCCGCGCCCGCCGGGTGGTCGAGCAGCGGATCGAGCGGGAACATCGGGCGCTCGCCGACCTGCGCGGCCGTCCGGTGCTCGCCGCGCCGTACCGGGAGCTGGATCGGCGGGCGGAGGCCGTGGACGCGCTCGCCCGGCGGGCGCGGCGCTGCGTGACGCACGCCGTCGACGTCGCGGGCCGCGACGTCGTCCACGCCACCGCCCGCCTGCGCGCCCTCTCGCCGGCGGCGACCCTCGATCGCGGCTACGCGCTCGTACAGGACGCGGCCAGCGGTGCCCTCGTCCGCGACCCGGCGACGCTCACCGCGGACCAGGCGCTCCGGATCCGGGTCGCGGCGGGCTCGTTCGAAGCGGTCGTCACCAAAGCGGCCGCCGTCCCCGACCCGGCCGCCGTCCCCGACCCAGCCGGCCCCGCCTCCAGCCAACCCACCCCCGCCCGAGAACCCCAAGGAGCCCCGCTTTGACCGAGCCGAGCACCGAGCAGGCCGCCGCGCGGCCCGGCAGGCCCGCCGGGGGCGGACCCACGTTCGAGGACTCCCGCGCGGAGCTGGAGGACGTCGTGCGCAGGCTGGAGGCGGGCGGCGTCACCCTGGAGGAGTCGCTCTCGCTCTGGGAACGCGGCGAGGAACTGGCCAGAACCTGCCAGGCCCTGCTCGACGGCGCCCGGGCCCGCATCGCCGCCGCCGAACCCCAGCCAGGGCCGGGGCGCCCGTCGCCCTGACAGCGGTTGACCTACCGCGCCCGCCGGCCGGCGGGCGCGGTCCAGGGCGGTCACGGCCGGATGGTCAAGCGGTCGAGGGTCAGGCGGCGGACGTCGAGACCGGGCGCACCGAACCAGCGAGCGCCTCGAGGTCCGCGGAGCTCGCGCCGCCGGAGCCGTCGCCGTCATCGATGATCACGGTCGAGCCGCCCGCCGTGCGGGTGAGGGCCAGGTGGCCGTCGTCGGCGCGGCGTTCGTCCCAGGTCGCACCGGCGATCGTGCGCCGGCCGGTCACCGGGCGGTTGCCCAGCAGACGCTGCACGGCGTCCGGCGCGTTGCTCACCTCGTAGCGGGCGAACGTCCGGTCGCCCTTGCGGTCGACCACATAGCCGATGGTCAGCACGGTGAGGCCGGTGTCGACGCCCTTGACCGCGCCGGGGGCCTGGACTCGCAGGGAGGTGGGTTTCCACAGGTCATCGGCGAGGCCGGCCGGCGCGAGCACCTGGTAAGGGGCCTGCCGCGCGAACGAGGTGACCGAGACGTCGGCATTGTCGACGACCTTGACCGCCTGTTCGTCGTCGCCGCGCGGAAGGACGAAGAAGGCGAAGGCGAAGACGCCCGCCATGACGACGGCGAGCGAGAGTGCCATGTCCCGAATGGTCTCCTGACCACGCTTGCGTGCCACCCTCCCATGATGCTGGTCGGCGAAACGGCGGACGGCCGGGGGAGCGCGGGCGGGCGGGCGGAGCGTGGCGCGCGACACGAAAACGTCGGCGCAACCTTTCCGGCGAGGCGCGCGTCGGACGTGACGCGTGGGCGGCCGCCGTGCGGAGGGGGCATGACGGCCGCCCGCGCCCTTACCCGTCCGTGCCCACCCGTAACCGCGGCGCCCGCGGTCCGTCGCGCCTTGCGGCGAGATCGGATGGCGGTCACAACCGCAGGCGGCGGCCGGGCCGGCGAACTAGTCTTCAGCTGTGGCACATGACAGCCGGGCAGTCCCCGAACCGCTTGCCGTGCAGGGTCAGGCACCTGATCGCAACCTGGCTCTAGAACTGGTCCGGGTGACCGAGGCCGCCGCGCTCGCCGCCGCCCGCTGGGTGGGCCGCGGCGACAAGAACGGCGCCGACGGCGCCGCCGTCGACGCGATGCGCCGGCTGGTGGGCACCGTCTCGATGCGCGGCGTCGTCGTCATCGGGGAGGGCGAGAAGGACGAGGCCCCGATGCTGTTCAACGGCGAGGAGGTCGGCTCGGGCGAGGGCCCGGAGTGCGACGTCGCCGTCGACCCGGTGGACGGCACCACGCTGACGGCCAAGGGCATGAACAACGCTGTCTCGGTGATGGCCGTCAGCGAGCGCGGCACGATGTACGACGCGAGTGTCTGCTTCTACATGGACAAGCTCGTGACGGGCCCGGAGGCCGCCGCCGTCGTCGACATCGACGCCTCCGTCGACGACAACGTCCGCGCGGTGGCGAAGGCCAAGGGCATTCACCCGCGCGACGTCACCGTCGTCGTGCTCGACCGGCCACGGCACGCCCAGCTGGTGGACGAGATCCGGGCGACGGGTGCGCGCGTCAAGCTGATCTCGGACGGCGACGTCGCCGGCGCCGTGATGGCCGCCTCCGCGGACACCGGCGTCGACCTGCTGCTCGGGATCGGCGGCACGCCGGAGGGGATCATCACCGCCTGCGCGGTGACCTGCCTCGGCGGCGTGATCCAGGGCCGCCTCTGGCCGCGCGACGACGACGAGCGGCGCAAGGTCGAGGCCGCCGGCCATGACACCACCCGCGTGCTGACCACGCTGGACCTGGTGAACAGCGACAACGTGTTCTTCGTCGCGACGGGCATCACCGACGGCGAGCTGCTTGCCGGGGTGCGCTACCGGCCGGGCGGCGCGAACACGTCGTCGCTGGTCATGCGTTCGCGCAGCGGCACCATTCGCCGCGTCGACAGCCAGCACCAGCTCACGAAACTGCAGGCCTACTCGACGGTCCCGTTCTGACGATCTCCGGCCGTACTCGGTCCCGGATCAGAGCGCCCGCCCCACGGGGTCCACGCCGCGATCATGGCGGCGACCCGGTGACGCGGCCGGTCGGTGCCCGCCGCCCGCGCCCGCCCGCGCCCGCCCGCGCGGCCGGCGGGCGGCCAGGTGCCACTCCGGAGCGCGGCCTCCGCGCGGTCAGGTGAACGCGGTACCCGTCCCGGAGAAGATCACGACAGGACCCGCGCCACCGTCATGCCGTCGCCCACCGTCAGCATCACGTGCTCGACGCGGGGGTCCGCCGCGACGTGGTCGTTGAACCGGCGCAGCTTCCGCTCCTTCTTCCCGAGAAGGAACGGATAGGCCACCCGCCCATGCCACAGCACGTTGTCCATCAGGATCAACCCGCCGGGAAGCATCCGCGGCAGGAGCTGCTCCCAATAGGTTATGTAGGACTCCTTGTCGGCATCGACGAACGCGAGCCCGAAGGTCGGCTGCTCGGGGAGCTCGGCCAAGCTGTCCACGGCCCGCCCGATGCGCAGCTCGATCCGGTCATCGACGCCGGCCGCCTTCCAGTGCCGCTGCGCGACCGCGGTATAGCTGTCTTCGACATCAAGACACAGCAGCCGCCCACCGGGCGGCAGCCCCCGGGCGATACAGAGCGCCGAGTAACCGGTGAAGGTACCGATCTCGATGGCCTGCGCGGGCGCCGCGGCCGCCACCAGGATCGTCAGCAGGACTCCCTGCTCGTGGGGGACCTCCATCATGGGAAGCCATTTCGGCCCGTCGAGCTCGCGCGTCGCGGCGGCCAGATCCGCGAGGACCGGGTCACGTCGGGTCGTGTGGCCGCGCGCATAGCGCACGACCCTTTTCCATACGAAGTGGGTCTTGGCCTCAGGGGAATCGTTCCCTCGCAGCCGCCGAATAGCACGGCGCGGAAGTTCCCCCAGAACCCCGCGAGCATTCTCGTCGGCCATGTGTCCCCCAACCGCGTCCTGACCTAGGACGGACGCTAGCACGCGTGCCACCGCCGCCGACCGGCCGGGAGCGTTGGATGCTCCGAGCGCGAAGGACGTCCTTGAGCCCCGCGGCGGATGTTCCCGCCCGCGGGACCCACGCAACATCCTTTTTACCGCCGACACCGACCAGTACCCGCCGACTAGTTACGAGGCGACTGACACGACTAACGCCTCGCCGCGGAGCGGAGAGATCCAGGCAGCGCGTCAACTCCGCCTGCTATGCTCCGCTAGCGCAACGCGCTAACGTATCGCCACGACCGGCCACGCTTGCCGCCGGCGTGGCCATCTGTCGCGGCATCACGCCGCAACACAGGAATCAACATCGCGTTGTTGACGCATAGCGCCCGCCGGTCGGCCCGTGGTGTTCGCGGTGGTCGGGGCTGGAGCAGTTCTCACCAGCGAGACGTAATGCCAAGGAGGGATCACCCGCAGATGACCGCGGTCACCTCGACGGAGTCCTGGGGAATCTCGGTCCCGCCCTTTGGAAAGGCATACGAGAAAAGCTCGCTGGCGATCCGGGTGGGTGAGGTCGCGGCGGCCGCGGCGGAACGCGTGGCCGTCGTCTCAGCGGACTCCAGCATCACCTACGCCGAGCTGGACCGCCGGTCGACCGTCCTCGCCCACGTCATCACGGCCCAGCTCGGCACCGGTACGGAACCGATCGCGACCCTGTTCGGACAGGACGTGGACGGGATTGTCGTACTTCTTGCGGCGATAAAGGCCGGCCGGCCGTTCACGCAGTTCGACCCGACGGCGCCCGCCGCGCGGCTGGCCAGCATGCTCGCGGCCAGCGGGGCGCCGCTTCTGTTCACCAGTGCCAGGCACGCGGACGCGGCGCGCGCGGCCGCCGGCACGAACGGTCGGGTCGCCCTCCTCGCGGAGGCCCTGGCCACGGCCGAGAACACCGCGCTCCCGGCCCATGACGGCCCGCACGCCGGACCGACGCCGCCCGTAGGCGACCGCGCCGTCGCCATCTTCTTCACCTCCGGGTCCACCGGTGCCCCGAAGGGCGTCATCCGCGGCCAGCGCATGGTGATGTGCGACGCGTGGTCCGGATGCGCCGCGCTGGGTTTCACACCGGCGGACCGGGTCGCGTTGTTGCTGCCGTACTCGTTCGCGGCCGGCTTCGAGGTCGTCCTGTGGGCGCTGTGCAGCGCGGCCACCCTCTGTCTTTTCGACCCGCGCTCGGCGGGCACCGCCGGTACGCTCACCTGGCTCGCCGAGCGGCGGCCGACGACGTTGCACATGGCTCCTTCGCTGCTGAGCAGGCTGCTGGCCGACCTGCCGCCTGGCCGTGTCCTCGACCATCTGCGACTGGTGACGACGTCAACCGAACCGGTCAACGGGAGGGACGTCGCCGCGCTCTGGCCGCGCCTCAGCGACGAGGCCGTCTTCGCCAACTGGACGGGAGCTTCCGAGATCGGCTGCCTGGCCTTCAACGTGTATGGCAGGACGTCGCCGATGCCTCCTGGCGCCCTGCCCGCGGGAAGGCCGGTCCCGGACCGCGAGGCGCAGATCTGGGACGAAGACGGCACCGTGCTCGGCCCAGGTCAGACCGGCGAGGTCGTCATCGTCTCCGACTACCTCGCTTCTGGATATCTGGGTGACCCCGAGCGAACCGCCGAGCGCTTCGGCGCCTCCCCGGACGGCCGCCGGTTCTACCGAACCGGGGATCTGGGCAAGGTCGACGACGACGGTTTTCTGCGGCTCGCCGGGCGGGCCGATGCCGCGGTCAAGATTCGCGGCTATCTGGTCGAACCGGCCGAGGTCGAGGCCACCCTGCTGGTTCTGCCGGATGTCCGCGCCGCCGTGGCCACCGGCCGGCCGTCGCCTTCGACCGGCGAGCCCCGGCTCTGCGCCTATGTCGAGCTCGTTCCGGAGGCGAGCACGACCATCGCCGACATCCGCCGCCATCTGCGCGAGAAGCTCCCGCCCTGGATGGTCCCGACGGGGATCCTGCTGCTCGACGCGCTACCCCGCACCGAACGGGGAAAGATCGACCGGCGGGCGCTGCCCGACATCCCAGAACGGGCTGGCGCGGACCGCACCCGTGCGCGGACGGATCCGGAGGCGCTCCTCCTGGAGGTCTGGCGGCAGGTGCTGGGCCTGGACGACATCGGGGTCTTCGAGGAGTTCGGTGAACTCGGCGGCGACTCGGTGGTGGCGCAGCAGCTGATCCTCGAGATCAACAGGAACCTCCGCGTCGACCTCCCCCCGTCGGTCCTGGCCGCGGCACCGACGGTCGCGGCACTCGCGGAAAAGATCAACCGCTCACCGACGGCCACGCCAGGCGCGACCTGTGTCCGCCTGGTCGGGAATGGCTCCGCGCCGCTGCTGTTCTGCTTCGCCGGCGGCGGCGGCATGGCATTGAGCTTTCTCCGTCTGGCTCGCCGTCTGGATGGCGTACGCACCGTGGTCGGCTTTCAGGCAAGGGGCCTGGAAGAACGCGCGCGGGCCGACTGGAGCGTGCAACAGCATGCCCGTCGGCATTTGGCCGACCTACGCCGTGTCCAGCCCCGCGGGCCATATCACCTAGTGGGATTCTCCTTCGGCGGCCTCGTCGCCTACGACATCGCGAAACGACTGACGGCCGCCGGCGAGCTGGTTGCCCTTTTGGCCATCGTTGACACCAGGCTTCCCTTCCTGGCCTCGGGCGGCAAGGTGCCGCTGTTCGACGCGGAGCCGATATCCGGGGAGGTTTCCCGGCCAGAGGAGGAATCCCGGCGAGAATCGCGGCGGCCGCGGCTCGTGCCGTCTGGGTACCGTCCGACCCGCGGGACCCCGCGCTGGTTGACGGAACTGGCGCTGACGGGATACATCCGGACCGGCACAAGCCCATACCGACGCTTCTTCAAGCAGAGTGAGCTGCTGACGTCGTTTTACCGTATCCGTCCCTACGACGGCAGAACTGTGCTGTACATGGCCGAGCAGGACAGCCAGGCGGACGAAGCAGCCTGGCGACGCCTGCTGCGGGGCCACACCACCGTTCACCGAATGCCCGGCACGCACGACACCATGTTGCGGGAACCGCATGTGGCGGCGTTGGCCGAGAGTCTGCGCGACGAGTTGGCCTCGGCGTCGTGGTACCTGCCGGACTGGCAGTGATCTCGAGCCCGCGACGGCGCCAGCCCGCGCCTCGGGTGCCACCTCACCCGGTCCGGCCTGGCTGACCGGCCCCACTCCGGGGGCCCGTGCCGCCTCCGTCGGCATCGGCAGGGGGCCGCCGGCTCATGCTGGCGGGCTACGGGCTCCGGCGGCGGCCCACCGTTGGTGTCGCCGACGGAACCGCGACGGAAAAATGCGGGTAACAACCCCAGCACTGTGGCCTTATTTCCCGTTCAGTCTGGATACTCTCAGCACGCACGCACGCGGGCCGGCCGACACGGACCCGGGGCGGGTCGCTGAGGGGGAGCCCGAATGTTCGACTACGACGTCCTGGTCATCGGGTCGGGGCCGGGCGGGCAGAAGGCCGCGATCGCCGCCGCGAAGCTTGGCCGGCGCGTAGCGATCGTCGACAAGCGCGACATGATCGGCGGCGTCTGCATCAACACGGGCACGATCCCGTCGAAGACGCTGCGCGAGGCCGTCCTTTACCTCACCGGTCTTTCACAGCGCGAGATGTACGGGCAGAGCTACCGGGTCAAGGACGACATCACCGTCGGTGACCTGTCGGCCCGCACGCAGCATGTGATCAGCCGCGAGATCGACGTCATCCGCAGCCAGCTCTCCCGCAACCACGTCACGGTCGTGACCGGGATGGCGAAGTTCCTCGACCCGCACACGGTCTCCGTCACCGGGCTGGACGGCCTCGAGGTGCGCCGGATCTCCGCCGAGAAGATCATCATTGCCACCGGCACCCGGCCGGCGCGGCCGGAGACGGTCGCCTTCGACGGCCGCACCGTCGTCGACAGCGACCAGATCCTGAACCTCGACCGCATTCCCGGCTCGATGGTCGTCGTCGGCGCGGGCGTCATCGGCATCGAGTACGCCTCGATGTTCGCCGCGCTCGGAACGAAGGTGACCGTCGTCGAACGCCGCGACCGGATGCTCGACTTCTGCGACCTCGAGATCGTCGAGGCGCTGAAGTACCACCTGCGCGACCTGGCCGTGACGTTCCGGTTCCGCGAGGCCGTGGTGTCCGTCGAGCGGCACAACGGCGGCACGCTCACCCTGTTGGAAAGCGGCAAGAAGATCCCGGCCGACACGGTGATGTACTCCGCCGGCCGGCAGGGCCTGACCGACGCGCTCGCGCTCGAGGCGGCGGGGCTCGCCGCGGACAACCGCGGCCGCATCAAGGTCGGCAGCGACTTCCGCACCGAGGCGGACCACATCTACGCCGTCGGCGACGTCATCGGTTTCCCCGCACTCGCGGCGACGTCGATGGAGCAGGGCAGGCTCGCCGCCTACTCGGCCTGCGGCGAGGAGGTACACGGGCTGCGCGCCGATCTGATGCCGATTGGGATCTACACGATCCCGGAGATCTCCTACGTCGGGAAGACCGAGGATGAGCTGACGGAAAGCTCGATCCCGTTCGAGGTCGGCATCGCCCGTTACCGCGAGCTCGCCCGCGGCCAGATCGTCGGCGATTCCTACGGCATGCTCAAGCTGCTGGTCAGCCCGGACGACCACAAGCTGCTCGGCGTCCATGTCTTCGGCACCGGCGCCACGGAGATCGTGCACATCGGCCAGACCCTGATGGGTTGTGGCGGCACCATCGACTACCTCGTCGACAGCGTCTTCAACTACCCGACGCTGTCCGAGTCCTACAAGGTCGCCGCGCTGGATGCCATGAACAAGATGCGCGCCGTCGCTCGCTTCAGCGGCTGAGGCCTGGGCGATCGCCGCCGCGCCGCCGGAACCGAGCCGGCGCGGTCAGGGCTCCGGCGGCGCGTTCGGGTCCAGGACCGGGGCTGCCGGGACGTACTGCCAGGCGAGACGGGACAGGCCCGAGATGGTCTCGACGCCGATGCCCATGGTTCGGCTGTCGCGGGTGTAGGCGGCCATGATGTAGTCCTTGCCGGCCCCGTGCACGTGCGCGAGACTGTTGATCACCCAGCCGCCGCCATAGGGCAGCCAGCCGTTCTTGATTTCCACTGACACACCGGCCGGCACGCCGGCGGTCAGGCCCCAGCGCTGCGACCCGACCACCGTGCCCAGCAGGCTCGTGGCGGTTGCCATGGCATTGGCGGACAGGCCCAAACCCGGGTACGAGACGGCTCGCAGGACGCGGAGCTGGTCATAGGCGGTCGTCTTGGTGAGCCCCCACGCCCCGCTCCCGCCGGCCGTGGTCGCGGTCATTCCGAACGCGCGGAAGAAGGCGTTCATCCCACTCTGGCTACCGGCCTGGCGCCAGAGGGCGCTCGCCGACGCGTTGTCGCTGACCGAGATCATCGGCTTGGCGAGCCGCAGCTGCGAGGCCGGTAGCTGACCGCTTTCACCGGTCTTGGTGAGCAGCGCCGTGAGAATGTCGAGCTTGACCGTACTGGCGGTCTCCCACCCGGTCCGGGTGGAGTTCGTGACGTCCACGGTCAGCCCGCTGGTCCGGTCGTACAGGGCGACGCTGACGGCGCCGGGACGCGTGGCCAGGTAGGAGCGGAACTCGGCCGCGAGGACCGGCGCGAACGACGAGTCCGGATCGGCCGTGGTGGGTGGCCCGCTCGCGGTCGCCGACGGCGTCGGCGTCGGCCCGGCCGGCGCCGGTTCCCAGGTCGCCGCTGGCGGCGCCGACGCGGGTGTCGTCGCGGGCGGGGCGGTTCCGGGCGGGGCGGTTCCGGTCGCGGCGGTGGCGGTCGCGGCGGTGGCGGTCGGAGCGGTCGCGGCGGCGATGGGAGCCGACGGCGTCACGCCGGCCGAACCCGGGCCAGCCGAACTGGTACCAGCCGACGCCGCGACCACGAAGTCGATGCCGAGAACTCCCACGAGCGCGGAGTCGCCGGCGACGTCGGTCGGGCTCGCCGATACCGCCCGATCGACGACGACGGCCGCGGCCGTCGACACGGCGCGACCGTCGGTCGCCGTCGCCGTCGCGGTGGCGGTAGCGGCGGTAGCGGCGGTAGCGGCGGCCGTGAAGGGCGGGCCACCGAGGGTCGCGAGCGCCACAGCCCCCACCGCGACCGTCAGGCTCGCCAGCCGCGCGCGAGAACGCCGCCGCGTGCGGGGTCGGCGGGCCGAGCGGCCGGAAACCATGACCGAATTTGTACATATCCTGGACTACGCGCAATGTTCCGGATAGTTACAAATTCTTCAACTCTTCCCGGTCTTGGACGATCGGCCGTGCCCAGATGGCGTGGGCACAGCCGACGGCCGGGGTCAGGCGGCCGGCACGGTCGACCAGGCGAGGCGCGACAGGCCGGCAATGGTGTTGATTCCTGTCTGCTCTGTCGCGCTGTTGCGTGTGTAGACGGCCATGACGTAGTCCTTGTTTGCCCCGTGGACGTGGGCGAGGCTGTTGACCACCCAGCCGCCGTCGTAGGGCAGCCAGCCGTTCTTGACCTGGACGGAGACGCCGGTCGGCACGCCGGCGGTCAGGCCCCAGCGCTGCGCTGGCACGACCGTGTTCAGCAGGCCGGTGGCGGTGGCTCGCGCGTTCTTGGACAGGACGGCGCCCGGGTAGGAGACCGCGCGCAGGACCTTGAGCTGGTCCAGGGCCGTCGTCTTCGTCAGGCCCCACTTGCCGCCGGCGCCGGCTGCCGTCGCGGTCGTCCCGAGCTCGCGGAAGAAGGCGTCCATCCCGCTCTGCCCGCCGGCCTGGTTCCACAGGGAACTGGCCGCCGCGTTGTCGCTGACCGAGATCATCGGCCTGGCCAGCTTCAGCTGCGCGGCCGTGAGATTTCCGTTTTGCCCGGTTCTCGAGAGCAGGTGGGCAAGGATGTCCAGTTTTACCGTGCTCGCCGTTTCCCATCCGTTACCGACGGATTTGGTCACGTAGATGGTCCGACCGGTACTCCGGTCATAAAGGGCGACGCTGACGGAACCCGGCCTGGTCGCGAGGTAGGAACGCCACTTCGCGGCCAGGGCGGAGGTGAACGACGGCGTCGTCGACGCCGAGGCCGCGTTGGCGGCCGGACCGGCCGTGACCAGGGCGACGGCAATGATCCCAGCACCCACCAAACCGGCTAGACGCACCTGGAGGCGCGAGGCACCACCCGGACGGCACGAAGGAACGGAACGACCACGAAAAAGCGCCATGACCGCATGTATACATACGGCGCCCTAGCACTGAGATTGCCCGCCGTAAAAGTTGTCGAAACTATTCTTCACGCTCCGTGGCGATATTTTGTCAATATGAGGAAATTACGACGGGAAGCAGCGGGCCGGATCATTTCCGTCACACCGGGCGCAGCTCGCGCGGGTATTGCCCGATCTGTCGCCGCCCGATGTTCCGGTGCCGGACGGCTGGCGCCCTCAGCGGTCCGGGGTCGTCCCGGGAGCGGGCACCGCCGTCGGCACGCCGGGGGTGCGGCCGGCGGCCGCCGCCTTGGCGAGGTGGCGCGCCAACGAGCCGACCGCGGTGAGGGCGAAGAGCCTCAGCAGGGGGCCCGTGCCGCGGTAGGCCGGCACGAAGGTCGCTCGCCAGCTGATGCGGGTGCCGCCGCCCGGCAGTGGATCGAGCTCGACGATCCCTTTGTAGCCGTGGACCGGGATGCCGGACACGATCGTGTAGACGAGGCGGTGGGGCGGCACGAACTCGACGATCTCCTCGCGGGACAGGACGGGGCGCATGCCCAGCTCCCGCACCGCGCCTACGCCGCCCGGCGCGGGCGTGCCCGTCCGGTACCAGCGGGAGCGCGGGACGAGCAGGCCGCCCCAGGACGACCAGCTCGCGCCGTCGGCGAGCAACGCGAAGACGGCCGTGGCGGGCGCCGAGGACTCGACGACCAGCTCGAAGGACTGCAATCCGTTCGCGGCGCGGCCGCCACCACTACCCGCGCCACCGTCGTCCCGCGCCATGCCTGAACCTCCCGCCTCGGCCGGGCAAGCGCCAGCGGCCGCGGCCAGGAACCGCGCGGCTAGCGCAGAGCGGCCGGCGTCCGGGAGCTGCGCCGGAGCTTCGCGCCCAGTCTTCCAGGAAGCTCGTCCACCGGAACCCACCGAACGTCCACCGCTACGTCGAAGCCGAGCTCCTGGGACGGCAGGTGCAGCAGGTAGCGAAAGTCGTAGTGGACGTGCTCGGGCTCGTCGAGCCCGGGCACCGTGTCGACGGGGACCGCCTCGAGATCGCAGGGCAGCGCCGACTCCGGGCGCAGCACGTTCGGATCGATGCCGGTGAGCTCGCGCAACTGGCGCAGCGTCGAGCCAAGGAGCGAGCAGTCCTCGTCCTCGACGTGCCCGCCCGGGAACTGCCATCCCGGCCGCTCCCCGTCACGAATCGTCAAAACATGCTGGTCGGACGTCAGCACGACCGCCCGGCACGCGAGGTGCGCCGGGAGCGTGCCGCGCAAGGTGATCGGCGGGCCGAGCAGGGACAGGATGACGAGGTCGCGAACCGTATCCAGCTCAGAGGGGTTCGCCTCTACGTAGCCGAGCGCGGTGCTGACCACTGCGTTGTTCGACACGGACACGCCACGCAACGTACCCCCGCATTGCCTCATCCATGTACACGACCGGGCAGCCTGGGCAAACTTTAAGGTCTAGGTCCGATAACTCTACGCGTCACCAATCGTGACACTAATGGCCAAATACCGCCAAAAACCGCCGAGCGGCTTTCCGTGGAAAATGCGCGTGCAAATGCACGGTTATACCGCTACCGACTGGGCGTGACGACCGGCGCAGCGCCGACCGGCGGCAGGCGCAGCCGCCCGCGGATGTCGGCCTGGACGGCGGGCACCGGCTGGCGGGCGTCGACCGCCGCGACGTACTCCTTGCGCTGGAAGATCTCGAGGACAGGCCGAGTCTTGCCGTGGTACTCGCGCAGCCGGACGGCGAGCGCCTCCGGGTTGTCGTCGGCCCGGCCCACCAGCGCGCCGCCGCACACGTCGCACACCCCGGCGTGCCTCGGCCGGCTGGCGATCAGGTTGTAGTCCAGGCCGCAACGGGAGCAGAGCCGGCGGGCGAGCACCCGGCGCACGACCTCCTCATCCGGAAGGTCGAGGTAGATGACTCCGTCGAGGTCGTAGCTCTCCAGGAAGAACTCGGCCTGCCGGGCGTTGCGGGGGAAGCCGTCGACGACGAAGCCGTAGTTCCAGTCGTGGTTGGCCAGCCGTTCCCGTACCACCCGCTCGACCAGGTCGTCCTCGACCAGGTGACCGCGCTCGACCGCCCGGCGCACCTGAGCACCGATCTTGGTGTGGTTCTGAACGTTCCAGCGGAAGATGTCGCCGACGTTGATGTGGACGAGGTCCAGGTCGGCGGCGAGCAGCCGGGCCTGGGTTCCCTTGCCGCTGCCCTGGACGCCCATGATGACGTACTTGCGCACGCGTGCCACCTCCCTGGCCTGGCGCCGTCCCGGCCGGTGCTGTCCCCGGTGCCGCCGGTCGATGGACGTGGTGCCCGGTCTCCCGGTCAGTCGACCGCGTAGCGGCGTGGCACCCAGGTCTGGCTGTCGATCGGCGGGCGCTTGTAGGCGCGCTGCTGGCGCGGCGGCAGCGCGACCTTCGGGTGCGGGACCTCCTGGTAGGGAACCTGGGACAGCAGGTGCGCGATGAGGTTCAGCCGGGCGGAGCGCTTGTCGTCCGCGTCGACGACGAACCACGGCGCCTCGCGGATGTCGGTATAGGCGAACATCTCGTCCTTCGCCTCGGCGTAGTCCACCCAGTGCGCCCGGGCCTGCAGGTCCATCTCCGACAGCTTCCAGCGCTTTCCCGGGTCCTTCATCCTGGCGTGGAAGCGGCGTTCCTGCTCCTCGTCGCTGACCGACAGCCAGTACTTCAGCAGGATGATCCCCGAGCGGGTCAGTGCCCGTTCGAGCTGCGGGCAGGTGCGCATGAACTCGTCGTACTCGGCGTCGGTACAGAAGCCCATCACGCGCTCTACCCCGGCGCGGTTGTACCAGCTTCGGTCGAAGAACACGATCTCGCCGGCCGGCGGGAGATGCGCGACATACCGCTGGAAGTACCACTGCGTGCGTTCTTGTTCGGTCGGGGTCGTCAGGGCGACGACCCGGTAGTGCCGCGGGTTGAGCCGCTCGGTGATGCGCTTGATCGTGCCGCCCTTGCCGGCCGTGTCACGGCCTTCCATGACCACGACGACACGCATGCCGGAATGAACGATCCACTCCTGCATACGAACCAGTTCGACCTGTAGCCGCTCCAGCTCGGAGTCCGCGGCCGACTTCGACAACCGGGCCGGCCGTTCCGCCTCGGCCTTGTCCGCACTGGCCCTGTCCGCACTGGCGCTGTCCGCACCGCGATCCTCGCGCACGCCCGTCCCTCCCTCTCCCGGGCACCCCGACTCCCGGCACCCCGACCTTCGTAGCACCCGGACGCCGGAGCCGATCGGCGATCCGGCGACGCCGACGAACAAGCCTTTGAGTACCGGATCAAACACGGAAAGTCACTCCGACGTTCGCCCACTGCGGCGGGCCACCCCCAAAGACGTGTCCCCGGCGACGTTCGCGACCAATGAGGTCAGACCTGCGGGAGCCGCCTGAACCCGCCACACCAGGACAGTCCAGGATGAAGGACGGCAATAGCACGGAGGCGGAGGCGAGGCCAGTGACCGGGACAGCGCACACCTCCCTGATCGGCGTCGGCGATCAGACCGGGACCCCGGAGGCGACGGCGACCACCGAGACGGGTCCCGGCCGGCCCGCGGCCCGCGGCCGGGCCACGCTGCGGCTGCTGGGTGCCGGCGTCGCGGCGGCGGTGCTGGCGACCACCGCGGTCGCCTGCGGTGGGGGCAAGGACAAGCCGACGGGGCCGCTCAACCTCACCGTTACCCGTGGCCAGGAGGTGTCGACGCCGTTCACCTCGACGGGTGGCGAGGTCATCCTCGACCTGGGCACGGCGTCGCCGGAGGCATCCTGGGGGACGAACGGCGGCGAGTCCGCGGTCATCTCGCTCTACGTCGACGACACCTACACGACGGACGTCGTCATCCCGGCGTCGTTCCCGATCCCCCGCAGCCTCGACCTGGGCAACGTGCCAGCCGGCAGCCACACGCTGAAGGTGAGGTTCGCCGATGACCGTTCCCCGGCCGCCACGCACACGGCCAACCTCACCGGCCTGAAGTTCCGCACCGTCACCGCCGCCGACGCCGGTTTCGCCGCCACCCAGTACGCCCCCATCATCTACGGGCGCAGCGGCCAGGGAGTGACGCCGGACGTCAACGGGCCGTTCCAGAGCGCGGTGACCGACACGCCGATGGTCGCGTTCCACACCGAGGCCACCTCGCCGAGCACCGGCAACAAGATCTACCGCTACTCGGTCATCTACTCGAACGAGGACGGCGCCGCCTCCGTCCCGGAGACGCTCGCCCAGTGGGGGCGCAGCACCGACATCGCCTGGGTCTACCAGGTGGAGGTCAACGCCGCCGGCCAGGCCGTCCCCGGAAGCGCCGCCGTCCAGGGCCAGGACGGCTCCACCGTCCCGTTCACCGGCGGCTACGAGGGCGCGCACCCCGTCATCCAGATCTGCGGGCTCGCCAACAACGTGTGCGGGAAGACGGACGGGCAGATGCGCTTCTCGCTGTCCGCGCTCGACAGCCTCGACCCGCGCAGCGAGGCGCCCGAAGGGATCATGGACCGCAATCCGTGGACCTACTGGATGATGTCGCAGGAACTCGTCCGCGAGGGCAAGACCGCCGAGGACCCGATCGACGACCCGTCCGCGAGCCCGACCGAGTCGGCCGGTGACCCGCGGTCCTACCTCTACCTGGTGCTGCGCAAGTCCACCCAGGGCACACCCAACACCGACGCGGCCTGGGTAGGGGTTTCGGTCGGCGTCAAGCTGGCCGGCAACCCGACGATCTACCGGTCGGACCTCGGGGTGGCGAAGTGGTCGCTTCGGCGCGACGAGCCGGCCGCGACCGCGATCGAGCTGCCGCCGGGATCTGTGGCCGAGGACATCGAGCAGATTCGCGCGATCCGGGTCGTCGGCACCGGTCGGGACAGCAGGGCGACGGTCCAGGTCGAGTCGATCGAGCGGGCGTTCTTCCTGGACGCCGACTACAAGCCGCAGGAGTCATTCCTGTTCGCGCCGGTAAAGGCCACGCTCACGTCGGCAAGCCCGGCCGTGACCCTGCTCGACCGCGCGAACGGACCGATCATCCGGACCAGCGCGTCCCCGACGGGGTCCGCCGACCCGAACGCGACGCCGTCGGCGACCGACACCGGGCTGCTGCCCGGTGTCACGATCGCCCCGAGCATGCCGTTGAACCTGCCCGGGAAGTCGCCGTCGGCGACCGCCACCCAGCCGTCCGCCCCGAGGTCCACCGACGCGACGCGAGCGGCAGCGCCGACGCCGACGACAACGCCCTGACGTTCCGTTCGTCCGCGCCCGCGGGCCGGCCCCAGCGGGGCTGGCCCGCGGGCGCGCCCTGGGCCTGGTCCTGACCCTGAGCCGGGTCTCAGCCCGCGACCGCGGACGCGGTCGGCGCGGGCGAGCCTCCCGACCCGGCGGCGGCATCCGCGACGCGGGTGCCGGGCGATGACAGCCGCGCCCAGGCCGTGTCGGCGGCGTCCAGCGAGGTGCTGGTCTCGGTCAGCAGGGTGGACGGGGGTACCTGGGTGCCGTCGAAGAGCTGCGCGCAGGATCGTGTGGCCCGCGTGAACGCGCGCAGGCCGTCCGTCCATGCCTGGCCCGCGTCGCCGGCCGGCGCCGCGACGCCGGCGCCGTCGGCGGCGGTCGCGTGCGTCTCCAGCAGGGCGCACGCGGGTTGGAGCGCCATCCCGTTGGCCTGGGCGATCGCCGTGCGGACGTCCGCCTCGGCCTGGCCGATGTCCTTGCGGTAGCCGTCGATCGCGGCGTACCACTCGTCGAGGTCGGGACCGGTGTCGGCCGGGGACTCGACAGCCGCTGCGGCGACCGTCGCCGGGGGCGGGGCGCCGACGGGCGTACCGCCGCCGCCGGTACCGCCGTAGACCAGGACCACGGCCCCCACCGCCACGACTCCGGCCCCGGCCAGGATCGTCAGTCCCCGGCGCCGTTCCGAGACGCTGAGCTCGTCCCAGGTCCGGTACTCCTTGCGCCGCCCCGCCACCCCGGCTCCTTGCGATCAGACCCACCCCGTGCCCCCCGGCGTCACCGAGGGTCGCGACCATGCCTCGACCGCGCCAGCGCGGGCCCAGGAGTCGGCCACCCTCAGGACAGACGCGCGGCCTCGGGTCTACGTTGTCCCGCCACGCGAGGCGCCGTCTCGTCCCACGCTGGGCGTTTTGCCGACGTTCCAGGAACCATGGGTTAAGTGGCACTCCAGTGGGACGAACATCCCGTTGGACCACCTGGTTCGGAGTGGATATGAGCCGCCCGGGGCGGTGGGCGGTGGTTGGCCGAGCTAGTCGAGGAGGTCGGGCTCGCGCCGGGTGATCTGGTCCCACAGGGGCTGGAAGTTCAGCCAGCCGGTGAGCGGGTTCCCGTTGAGGTCGTGGGTGAGCCGGGCGTTGTCGTGGGCGATGTGCTTCACCGTGCCCGCGGCCTTCGCCAGCAGTTGCACCTGCGCCGAACGCTCCATCGTGATGAACCACCAGGCGGCCGTGTCGACCGAGTCGCCCACGGTCAGCAAGCCGTGGTTGGCGAGGATGACGGCCTTGTGCCCACCAAGCGCCGCCGCGATCCGCTTGCCCTCGTCGAGGTCGAGCACGACGCCGCCGAACTCCTCGAACAGGCCGTGGTCCTCGTAGAACGCGCACGCGTCCTGCGTGATGGGCTCGAGCAGCTGGCCGAGGGTGGACAGCGCCCGGCCGTGGGGCGAGTGGCTGTGCGCCGCGGCGACGACGTCCGGCCGGGCCTGGTGGATCTGGGAGTGGATCGCGAACGCGGCCGGGTTCACCGGGTAGCGGCCCTCGATCGTCTCACCGGCCTGGTTGACCAGGATCAGGTCGCTCACCCGGATGTGGGAGAACGAGACGCCGAACGGGTTGACCCAGAAGTGATCGGTGAGCTCCGGGTCGCGCGCGGAGATGTGGCCCGCGACGCCCTCCTCGAAGCCGAACCAGCCGAATATCCGCAGGGCGGCGGCGAGCCGCTCCTTGCGGTGCTGGCGCTCCTGCTCGACGGTCTCGAACGTCGGCGGCAGCCGGAAGATCAGGTTGTCAGCCATGCCACTAGCGCACCACATGGCCTCCATGAGCCCGACACCGGATCGGCCAAAGGCACTGGTGACGTGCCTGTCGACCCGGTGCGAGCATCCGCAGGTCACTGACGGCAGAATCCCCGAGTCGTGGGCACTCGGGTCATTGAGAACTACCTCATCGACATGGACGGCGTCCTCGTGCACGAGGCGCAACTCGTCCCGGGCGCGGACCGGTTCCTCGCCTCGATCACGGCCGCGGGCCTCGGCTACCTGGTCCTGACCAACAACTCGATGTTCACGGCCCGGGACCTGCAGGCCCGGCTGCGTGGCTCGGGCCTCGACATCCCGGCCGACCGGATCTGGACGTCGGCGCTGGCCACCGCCAGGTTCCTCGACGCCCAGCGCCCCGGCGGGACCGCCTACGTCGCCGGCGAGGCCGGGCTGACGACGGCGCTGCACGAGATCGGGTACGTCCTCACCGACCGCTCGCCCGACTACTTCGTGCTCGGCGAGACCCGGACGTACAGCTTCGAGACGATCACCAAGGCGATCCGGCTGGTCCGCGACGGTGCCCGGTTCATCGCGACGAACCCCGACCCGACCGGCCCGTCCACCGAGGGCCTGCTGCCGGCGACCGGCTCGGTCGCGGCGATGATCACCAAGGCGTCCGGTGTCGAGCCCTACTACGTGGGCAAGCCCAACCCGCTGATGATGCGCACCGGTCTCAACCGCCTCTCCGCGCACAGCGAGACCACCGTCATGATCGGCGACCGGATGGACACCGACGTGATCGCGGGCCTCGAGGCCGGCATGGACACCGTCCTGGTCCTGTCCGGCATCACCGCCCGCGCCGACATCGGGCGCTACCCCTTCCGCCCGACCGCCGTCGTCGGCAGCGTCGCCGACATCCAGGTCGGCCAGGACGTCCGCACCCTGACGCAGGACGTCGAACAGGTGTAGCGCTTCGTCCCGGCAGCGCCTCGTCCTGGCAGCGCTTCGTCCCGGCCACCGCTCGCAACGGGCAGGCCACGCCTTACCGGTGCCTCACTCGACCTGGAGTGCCATCCGGAGGAAGTCGCGCTCGGGCGGCAGCTGCGAGCCGGCGTCGATCCGCACCTGGTGCAGCGTGCCGGTCCACGGGAACGGCGGGTCGTAGCCCTCGCTGACCGGCAGGCCGCGATCGGCGCCGAGCGTGATCGACGTGCCGCCGTGCTGCCAGACGAACGGCAGCGTGTGGTCGACGTGGATGGTCCCGACCGCCTCACCGTCGACGACGGCGTCGACGTGCAGGCCGCCCGCCGGCTCGGGCCGCAGCACCAGCCCGGCCCAGTGCCGGCCGGTGGGCAGCGGCCGGCCGGCCACCACCTCGAGGTCCGCGCCGGGAATGGCCGCCGCGACGCGCAGCGTCCCGTCCACGACGTAGGCGGCGAACCCACCGGTCCAGTCGCCGAGGGCGAACAGCACCCCGGCGGCTCGTTCCGCCGGGTCCGGGACCTCGACGTCGGCGATGATCCGGGCGCCGCCGAACATCAGCGGCAGCGAGTCGTCCGAGACCGGCCCGCCCTCCGGTCGAAGCACCACGGTCTGCGCCGGCGGGTAGGCGCGGGGCAGGAGCGTAGCGATCCGTTTGAGCATGCCGTCGTACAGCGGAAGCACGTTGTTCGCGCCCGCCTCGACGTACCACTGCCGCTCCAACCGCGCCACCACCTCGGGATGGTCGTCGGCTACGTCGTGCGCCTCGGAGAAGTCGTCCGCCAGCCGGAACAGGGACCAGCGGTCGTCGTCGAAGTGCCGGCTGCCCTCCATCAGCCGTTCCTCGTCGATGACCCCCTCCGAGACGTGGTCGGTGGTCGCCTTCCAGCCGTCGGCGATGATCGAACGGGAGCCGAGCATCTCGAAGTACTGCGTCGTGCGCGGGCTCGGCGCCGCCGGGTCGGTGAAGGTCGGCCGGAGGCTCGCGCCCGCGATCCGCTGCTGGCGCACACCGTCGACCGAATCGGGCAGCTCGATCCCGCAGGCGTCGAGAACCGTCGGCAGGACGTCGATCGCGTGGCCGACCTGGCCGCGCACGCCGCTCGCCGCCTGGACGGCACCGGCGTCGATGCCGGCCGGCCAGTGCACGATCATCGGCACCCGGGTGCCACCGAGCCAGGTGTAGCGCTTCCACAGCCGGAACGGCGTGTTGCCGGCCCAGGCCCAGCCCCAGGCGTAGTGCGGGTAGCCGCGCCGGCCGCCCCAGTCGTCCAGCCGGGCGAGGTTGTCGGTGAGGTCGTCGACGACCCGGTGGGTGAAGGTGTGCTCGTTGGACGTGCCGCTCACGCCGCCCTCGGCGCTCGCGCCGTTGTCGGACATCACGAACAGCAGCGTGTTGTCGAGCACGCCGAGCCGTTCGAGCGCTTCGACGACCTTCCCGATCTGCGCGTCGGTGTGCGAGAGGAACCCGGCGTACACCTCGTGCATGCGGGCGAAGACCCGGCGCTGGTCTGCGCTCAGGTCCGCCCAGCCGGGAACCCAGGACGGCCGCTCGGTGAGCGTCGTGCCCGCCGGAACGACCCCGGAGGAGAGCTGGCGGGCGAAGACCTCCTCGCGCCAGCGGTCCCAGCCGAGGTCGAAACGGCCGGCGTAGGCGTCAGCCCAGGACCGCTCGACGTGGTGCGGCGCATGCATCGCGCCGGTGGCGAAGTAGAGGAAGAACGGCTTGCCCGGCGCCGACTCCTGCTGGTTCACCACCATCCGGACCGCCTGGTCGGCGAGGTCCTCGGTCAGGTGGTAGCCGTCGCGCGGGCCGGCGGGCGGCTCGACGTAGGAGTTGTCGCGGACCAGCTCTGGCGCCCAGTGGTTGGCGTCGCCGCGCAGGAAGCCGTAGTAGCGCTCGAATCCGAGGCCCAGCGGCCACCGGTCGAACGGGCCGGCCGAGCTGCGCTCCCCGGACGGGACGAGGTGCCACTTGCCGACCGCCATCGTGTTGTAGCCGGCGTCGCGCAGCAGGCGCGGCAGGGTCGCGGCCGAGCGGGGGATGCGGGCGGTGTAGCCGGGGTCGGTCGTCGGCAGGTCGGCGAGGAATCCCATGCCGACCGCGTGGTGGTTGCGGCCGGTCAGCAGCGCGGCGCGGGTGGGCGAGCACAGCGCGGTCACATGGAAGCGGTTGTAGCGCAACCCAGCCGCAGCGAGCCTGTCCACGGCCGGTGTGGCGATGTCGGAGCCGTAGGCGCCGAACTGGGCGAAACCGAGGTCGTCGAGAAGGATCACGACGACGTTCGGCGCGCCTGCCGGCGGCCGGGACGAGGGCGGCATGTCTGTCAGCCTCCATGCTGTGACCGACCGGATCAATCTGACGGCAGCCAACCTCCTACCAACGCACCACCCAGCGCGCGAGTTGAACACGTTCAAGTTCCTGGCTAACGTCGATGCCGACGGGTTCCGCAGACCCCCACGGAAGGCGTCCGGTGGCTGGCGACGACAGCGCGAAGCTTCATGATCAGAACGACGGCGACCACAGTGACGGCGACCACCATGACGGCGAGCGCGCCGAGGACACGAGGGGCGGGGGGGCCGGGGGGGACGCGGGGCGGGCGCAACCCCCCGGCAGGGGCGCCGCGACCCGCGCGTTGATCCTCGAAACGGCCCTGGCCTCCTTCCGAGGCCAGGGCTACGAGCGGACCACGATGCGCGGGATCGCCCAGTCGGCCGGCGTCTCGCTGGGCAACGCCTATTACTACTTCGGCTCGAAGGAACACCTGGTCCAGGAGTTCTATGACGCCATCCAGGCGGGGCACCGGCGGCGAGCGGCCGAGGCGTTGCGGTCGCCGGACCTCGCGGACCGGCTGCGCCGCGTGATCCACGCGGGGATCGACGAGATGACGCGGTACCACTCCTTCGCCGGCTCGTTCATCAAGGTGGCCATCCCGCCAGGCGCGGCGGCCAGCCCGTTCAGCCAGGAGTCGACGGCGGCCAGGGACGCCGCGATCGGGCTGTTCCGGGACGTGCTCGAAGGCCCCGCCGATCGTCCCGGCGCCGCGCGGTCCAAGGCGCCGGGCGGCCCATTGGCGCCGGACCTGCCGGAGCTGCTCTGGCTCGCCTACCTCGGCATCACCCTGTTCTGGGTCTACGACACCTCGCCCGGCCAGGTTCGCACCCGCCGGCTGGTGGACGCGATCGCGCCGTTGATCGCCCGGTCGATCGCGCTGACCAGGGTGCCCGTGCTGCGCTCCGTCGCCGACGACCTCCACGCGCTGCTGTCCGAGCTGCGCCTGCCGGGCTCGCGCCGATGATGCGGACGGCGACCTCCTTCGCCGCGCTGCCGCGAGTGTCCGCGTCGTCAGTCCCGCCAGTCGTGTCAGCCGCGGCCCCGGCGACGGGGCTGACTCCATATGGCGCGACCCTGCTCGCCCTGCTGATCGCGATCGGCATGCTCGTCGTCATGCCGTGGGGGCTCGGGCTGCTCGACCTGCGCACCCTTGACCCGCTGCGCCGCCTGTGGCCGCTGGCCGCGCTGCCCGGCGCGGTGTCGTTCCTCGTCCCGCGCGGCCCGGTGGCGGCCGCGTTGGCCGGCGTCTACGCCGCCGGGACCGTTGCCCTGCTGGCTGCCCTGCCCGAGGTCGCGGGACGCGCGACGGACGAGTTCACGCGGGTCGAGCCCGGATTCGCGCGGGTCGAGTCCGGAGACGCCGGGCGCGACGACCCGCGCCGTGGCCGGCTGCCCGCCCCGGTCCGGGCGGCCATGGCGAGCGCGCTGGTCGCACCGGTGATCGCGTCCAGCGCGCTGGTGGCCACGGGCGCGGGCTATCCGCTCTTCGGATACTCGCCGACCGTCCTCGCGCTCACCGTCGCGCACTTTCACTACGCCGGCTTCGCCGCCGCACTCATCGCCGCCCTCGTCTGTCGCGCCCTGCCCGGTGACCCACGCGCTGGGGCCGCGGCCTGGTCCGTTCCCGCCGGCACCCTGGTCGTCCTCGCCGGGTTCTTCCTCTCCGACTGGGTCGAGCTCGCCGGCGCCGTGATCCTGACGGTCGGCCTGTGGCTGGCCGCCTGGCTCACCTGGCGGCGGATCCGTCCGCGCGGCGACCGGCTGGCGCGCTGCCTGGTGGCCGTCTCGTGCGCGGTGCTCCCCCTCAGCATGGCGCTCGCGCTCAGTTGGGCGGTGGGGCGAGCGGCGGGTCTCCCCCACCTCTCGGTCACCTGGATGATCGCCACCCACGGCATCGCCAACGCACTCGGCTTCGCGGTCTGCGCCCTGCTCGCCTGGCGCAGGCTCGACCGCCCCACCCTGGCGACTTCTACCCCGGCGACTTCTAGGGAGGCACGACCATGACGGCAGGCGACCGGCCCGACGACGACCCCCGCCCCTTCACGTACAACGAGGTCGGCGCGACCAGGAACACGTCTCTTCCCGCCGCCTACCATCACCTGCTTCACCAGGTGCCCGTCGCCAGCGGTGCCGCCGGCTTCCGCGCGGCGGCCGACGCGGTGCTCACCTGGCAGATGCACCGGGCGGCGGGCCTGCGCGTACCCACTTCCGCGCCGAGAGCCGCGCCAGGGGTGGCGGTCACCTCACGGCTAGGGCTCGGACCGCTCCGGATCAGCGCTCCCTGCCGGGTCGTCTGGGCCGACGACCAGCCGGACGCGGACAGCGCCGGCTTCGCCTACGGGACGCTGCCGGGCCATCCCGAGTCGGGCGAGGAATCGTTCGTGCTCACCCGGGACGGCGACGACGTCGTGTGGCTGACCATCAGGGCGTTCAGCCGGCCGGCGACACTCCTCCCCCGCCTCGCGGGCCCGATCGGCCCGATGCTCCAGCGCTACCTCGCCACCCGGTTCGCGAAGGCCCTCCGCCGCCTATCTGACGCCACGCGCTGACGGCTGGGCGCCGCGGCGCAGATCGACCGCTGACCAGGCAGCCGCAGGGATCTTCAAGGCACTCGTACGGAATCGCCAGGCATTGCCGGCAGGGCCGGATGCGTATGAGACAAGGCGATGCCGGACTTCCAGGGAGACAAAGCGTGCGGGCCGATGGTGACGCCAGCTTTGAACAGTTCGTCGCTGACTGCGCCGAGCGGCTGCTACTGAGCGCCGTGCTGCTCGTCGGCGGTGACTGGGCCGCGGGTGAGGACCTGCTGCAGGGCGCGTTCGAGCGCACCTACCGGCACTGGGGCCGGATGAACGACCCGAAGCCGGAGGCCTACGTCCGCCGCGCCCTGGTCAACGCGGCCACCTCGCGATGGCGCCGGCTGCGGGCACGGGTCAGCGAGGTGCCGCTGCTCGCCGACGACGACTGGGCCGCCAACCCCGCCGACCAAGGTGCGGATCCGGCAGACCAGCTCGCCGCGCACGAGGCTCTCATCCGGGCGCTACGCACCCTTCCCCCCAGGCAGCGGGCCGTCCTGGTGCTGCGGTACTTCGACGATCTGCCCGAGGCCGACGTCGCCGCCACCCTCGGCTGCAGCGTCGGCACGGTCCGCTCCCAGACGTCCCGCGGCCTGGCGAAGCTGCGCGGCAGCCACCATCTGCACGGCTTCACCCCACCGGGCCGCGCACCCGCTCCCGCGCCCACCGACGGCCCGCGGGCCGACATCCTTACCAACGAGACCGGGGAAACCACCGCTGCCGCCCCGGCGATCCGGCGCTCCCGTGGGGAGGCGCGGTGACCGCCACCGACCACACCCCGGCCAATCACCCCCCGACCGACGAGGACCTGGCCAACGGCATCCACGCCCTGCGCGGCCCGCTCTCCCGCCGTGGCGCCGTCGAACCAGCCGCGTTCACCGCCGGTGTCCACGCCCGCGCCCGCCGTCGCCGGATCTCGGTCGTCGCCGGCCTCGTGGCCGTCCTCGTCGCCGCCGGCGTCGTCATTCCTCTGCGCCTGCTCGGCGGCGGGTCCGCCAGTACCGTCGTCCCCGCGACCAGCCCGTCGTCGGCCCCTCCGCCGGCGCGCGCGGGACTCCACACCCACGGCGGTGTGACCGTGACCTGGCTTCCCACCGGGATGACCCATCGCGCCGACGCCGACGCGAGGGTCTACGCCGGCCCGCGTGGGGTCGCGCCCAACAACCTGGCCTTCGCCATCGAGCTCGACGACCTTCCCCTGCTGACCGCGGCGGCCGACCTGTTCGGCCCCTTCAGCTACATCAGCGAGTTCGCCCTGCCCGGCGCCACCAACCTGGACGCGGTGGCCGGGTCCGCGTCCACCGCCCCGGCCGCCGCGCTCGCCCCCCCGGCGCTGGTCTGGGTGACCGCCACCTGGGATCGCTACAGCCCGCGGGACACCGCCGGCATCGCCGCGCAGTTAACCAACCCATCCCTCGGGCCGGTCGGGAAGGTCGACGTCACCGCGACGACCGTCGCCGGCCAGCCCGCGGTCCTGGCCAGCGCCGACACCGACACCGGCGGCCGGCCGGGCCCCGCCGACCACCGCTACCGCACCGCACTGCTGTGGACGGCGCCGGACCACACCGAGCTGGCTGTCGAGGCCGCCGGGCCGAGCCCCGTGGACCCGGCCGTCGTCGCCCGGATCGCCGCGAGGCTCACGCTCGGCCAGCGGCCGGCCCCACCGGCGCCGCCGGACGACACGACGGCGGCGGCGGTCCGCGCGGCGTTCCACGACGCCTTCGCCCCCGGTGTCCCCGACAGCCGGTGGGCCGCAGCGGTCCAGGACGCCCCGGCGTTGGCCGCGCTCCACGACGAGATCGCGGCTCGGCATCCGGGGCTCGCCGCCACGCTCTCGGTACGGGTCGATCAGATGCTCACCGTCGCCCCGGATGCGGTCTCCGCCTGGCTCCTGGTCTCGTTCACCGACCCAACGGTGCCAAGTCGGCTCGGCCAGGGGACATCCATGCCCACCGTCCCCGGCGGGGCGCCGTCCTCGCCCAACGACACCTTCGGCGAGGCGGTGCACACCGCCAACGGCTGGCAGATCAGCCGGACGAGCTACTGCCATCTGATCGGCTCTCTCGGGGCGCCGGACCTGCGCTGCCCGTCCTGACCATCGGCCGGCCGGACCCAGGTGGCCGATGGGCCGGGTGAGCCGTTCCCCGGCACGGCGGAACAAGGCGACGGAACGGAACAGGGTGACGGATCAGGGCTGTCCCGTGATCCGCCACCCCGTCGTGCGCCGTGAGCCCGAACCGAGCCGTCAGGCGAGGTGTCCCTTTCCTCTGGAGTTCCTATGGAGCCCTTATAGGACGAGGTCCTCCAGCATCGTCGTGACCAGTGCGGCGATGGGCGAGCGCTCGGAGCGGGTCAGCGTGACGTGCGCGAACAGCGGGTGGCCCTTGAGCGTCTCGATCACCGACGCGACGCCGTCGTGCCGGCCGACGCGCAGGTTGTCGCGCTGCGCCACGTCGTGCGTGAGCACCACCCGGGAACCGGCACCCAGTCGGGAGAGCACGGTCAGCAGCACACCGCGCTCCAGCGACTGCGCCTCGTCGACGATCACGAACGAGTCGTGCAGCGAGCGGCCGCGGATGTGCGTCAGCGGCAGCACCTCGAGCATTCCGCGTTCGACGACGTGGTCGATGACGTCCTCGGAGACCAGTGCGCCGAGGGTGTCGTAGACCGCCTGCGCCCAGGGCGCCATCTTCTCGTTCTCGCTGCCGGGCAGGTAGCCGAGATCCTGACCGCCGACGGCGTAGAGCGGGCGGAAGACGACGACCTTGCGATGCGCGCGGCGCTCCATCACCGCTTCGAGGCCGGCGCACAGTGCCAGCGCCGACTTGCCGGTGCCGGCCCGGCCGCCCAGCGAGACGATCCCGATCTCCGGGTCGAGCAGCAGGTCGAGGGCGACGCGCTGCTCGGCGCTGCGACCGTGCAGCCCGAACGCCTCCCGGTCGCCGCGCACCAGCTTCACCGACTTGTCCGGGCAGACCCGGCCGAGCGCGGACGCGCTGCCGCCGGCGGCGGTCAGCACCAGACCGGTGTGGCAGGGCAGCTCGGCCGCGGCCGGGAGGGTCAGGTGCTCGCCCGCGTACAGCCGGTCGAGGTCCTCCTGGCTCACCCCGAGCTCCGCCGTTCCGCCCCAGCCGGTGTCGACCGGCTGCAGCGCCCGGTACTCCTCGGCGTCGAGGCCGACGACGGAGGCCTTGACGCGAAGCGGCATGTCCTTGGTGACGAGGACGACGTCGTCGCCGTCCGCGGCCAGGTTGAGCGCGACGGAAAGGATGCGCGAGTCGTTGTCACCGACCCGGAACCCCGGTGGTAGCACTGTCGGGTCAGTGTGGTTGAGTTCTACTCGCAGGGTGCCGCCGGTCTCCAGCGGCAGCGGGTGGTCAAGCCTCCCGTGCTTTATGCGTAGGTCGTCCAGGATGCGCAGCGCCTCCCGGGCGAACCAGCCCAGTTCGGGGTGGTTTCGCTTGGCCTCCAGCTCCCCAATCACAACGAGGGGGAGCACGACGTTGTGCTCCGCGAATCGCAGCAGCGCGCGAGGGTCAGACAACAGCACGCTTGTGTCGACGACATGCGTTCGTGGCACACGCCCACCCGCTTACTAGGAGTTGTCCGGGAAGAGCCCCACAGGGGGCCGGGTCCCGGCCTCCTGGCGTTGTCGCGACTGCGGCACGTAGGGGCCTCCCAGCGGTCCAGCCCAATGCCGGACCACGACTTGAGACGTCAGGGCATCACGGTAGCCGCAGGTCGGAGCGTTGGCGACCAACTTTGCCGAACACGTCGCGAAAGTACATCGACGCCTTCCGTAACGCAGATGCCACGGCATCACCATGACCGCCGACATCGGACGCGAACCGTTACCCTGCGCATTCGCCATGAGCCATGACGTCGCCGCGTCGACGCCTGCGCGATGCGGCCGAAGGCGCTGCCGTTACGTGATACCCGTCACCCCCCGGCCACGCCGCGATCGCTGTCCAGCACGAACTCACGCCGCGCTCTATCACCCTCCGCTCATACCCAACAGAAGACGATCATCACTCAATCGGTCCCCCCGCCCAAGCCGGTCACGGACAGCTACCGGCGAGGCGCGCGGAGGCTCAGGCCGGCAGGCGCGCGCCGAGCAGGCGGCGGACCTCTTCGGCCGTGCGCGCGGGTCGCTCGCAGACGAAATGCCGGCAGACGTAGACCCCGGGCTCGGGACGGTCGACGGTGAGCGGTCCGGCCGTCACCACGACCGTGCCGGGCGTGGTGCCAAGCCGGGCGAGCCGTTCCAGGTCGGGCCGGCCGACGACGGCGACCTCGGGCGGGCCGGCGAGCAGCGCCTCCGCGACGGTGCCCGCGTGCCCGGCGAACCGGGCGTCCCTGGCGAGCAACGGGGCGAGCAGGCCGATCGTGGCCTCGGCGTCCTCGCGGTGCCCCGCCGAGCCGGTGAGCGCGGCGTAGGTGAGCAGCGCGCCGGCGAACGCCGACTGGCCCGAGGGGGTCGCCGAGTCGGAGACCTCGCGGGGCCGGCGCAGCAGCGTCGGCGCGTCGTCCGCGGTGTCGTAGAAGCCGCCGTCGGCGGCGCGGAAGCGGGCTCGGGCGACGTCGAGCAGCTGGCCCGCGAGCTCCAGCCACTCGACGGCTCCGGTCACCTGGTGCAACGCGAGAAAGCCGTCGGCGACGTTGCCGTAGTCGTCGAGCACGCCCACATTGGGACCCACCCGGCCGTCCCTGCTGGTGCGGCGCAGCCGGCCGTCGACGAGGTGCACGTCGCGCAGCAACACCGCCGCTCGCTCGGCGGCCGTCACCCACTCCGGCTCCTCGAACAGCGCGCCCGCCTCGGCGAGCGCGGCGACCGCCAGGCCGTTCCAGCTCGCCACCACCTTGTCGTCGCGCGCCGGCTGCGGGCGGGCGGCTCTCGTGGCCGCGAGCGTGGCCCGGACCCGGGCGAACCGGTCCGCGTCGTCGGGGTCCGCCGGCAGCGCGAGCACGGATGACCCATGCTCGAACGTGCCTGTCGCGGTGACCTCGAACAGGTTGGCCGCCCAGGCGGCGTCATCCGGGCCGAGCGCGTCGGCCAGCTGCCCGGGCGTCCACACGTAGCTCGCCCCCTCCACCGGCTGGTGGGGGTGGCCATCCGTGTCCGAGTCCGAGGGCGGTACCGCGTCGGCGTCCAGGGCTGAGGCGAAGCCGCCCTGCGGGGTGCGCAGATCGGTGAGCAGGAAGGCGGCCGTCTCGCGGACCACCCGCGCGGCGAGCGCGTCGCCGGTCGTCCGCCACAGGTGCAGGTAGACCCTCAGCAGCTGGGCGTTGTCGTAGAGCATCTTCTCGAAGTGCGGGACCGTCCACGTCGCGTCGACGCTGTAGCGGGCGAATCCGCCGGTGAGCTGGTCGTAGATCCCGCCGCGGGCCATCCGTTCGCAGGTGAGGGCGACCATGCCGAGCGAGCGCTCGTTCCCGGTGCGGGCGTGGTGACGCAGCAGTAGCTCGGCGACCATCGACGGCGGGAACTTCGGCGCGCCGCCGAATCCGCCGTGACGGGGGTCGAACCTGGCTGCGAGCTGGTCGACCGCGGTGTCGAGCAGCTCGCCGTCCAGCCGGATGGCCGGGCCGCGGCCACCGGCGACGGGCGCCTCGGCGGCCTCCGCGAGCTTGCGGGCGATGTCCGCGCCGGAGGACTCGATCTCCTCGCGGCGGGTGTCCCAGGCGGACGACACCGCCGAGAGGACCTGGCGGAACGAGCCCATCCCGGGCCGGGGGGTAGGCGGAAAGTAGGTGCCGGCGAAGAACGGCTCCCCCGTCGGGGTCAGGAACACCGTCATCGGCCAGCCGCCGTGCCCGGTCAGCGCCATCGTGACGTCCATGTAGACGGAGTCGACGTCCGGGCGCTCCTCCCGGTCGACCTTGATATTGACGAAATGCTCGTTCATGTAGGCCGCGGTGGTGTCGTCCTCGAACGACTCGTGCGCCATGACGTGGCACCAGTGGCAGGACGCATATCCGACCGAGAGCAGGACCGGAACCTGCCGGCTGGCCGCCTCGGCGAACGCCGCCGGCTCCCACGGCCACCAGTCGACCGGGTTGTCGGCATGCTGCAGCAGATAGGGGGACGTCTGGTCAGCCAGCCTGTTCGCCACAGAAGCTCCTTAACGCGGTCACGACACAGTCTGTGACGCTATTGCCCAACGACGCCTTCCCGCCCGCCGCGCGGGCCGACCAGGCCGACGTCGTCGGGTGGGACCTCGTTCTAGTGACGCGTTCCCCCAACCCAGCCACAGATCGTGACGGCGCATCAGCGCAGTGCCAACCCGGCCACCTCGTCAGCCCCCGATCCAGCCCAGCCACCGCCATATGCCTCGGCCCGGAACCACGTGGAGAGGGCGCTCAGCGCCCCGGACCTCCCAGATCGGCTCCGCAAGCTCCGCCGATCCGGCAGGAACCCCGAGGCGCTGCCCGGTTGTGGGCGCGGAGCGTCCAGCAACGGGAGCGCCCTAGCGGTAGATGGCGAGCATCAGCGCGACGTAGTGGCAGCAAGCCGCGACGAGGGTGAACGCGTGGAACACCTCGTGGTAGCCGAAGACCGTCGGCGACGGGTTCGGGCGGCGCAGCGCGTAGATGATCGCGCCGACGCTGTAGCAGGCGCCGCCGACGACGAGCAGGGTCAGCGTGGCGACGCCGGCGGTGTGCAGGACCTCCGGGAAGACGAAGACCGCGACCCAGCCCAGCGCGATGTAGAGGGGCACGATCAGGTAGCGCGGTGAGTGCAACCACAGCATGCGCAGGACGACGCCCAGCGCCGCCCCGCCCCAGACGACGGCCAGGATCGGCTGCGCTATGTGTCTGGGCATGGCCAGCAGCGCGAAGGGCGTGTACGTCCCCGCGATGAAAACAAAGATCATCGAGTGGTCGAGCCGCTTCATCAGCGCGCGCGCCCGTGAGGTCGACCACATGGTCCGGTGGTAGAGCGCACTCGTCCCGAACAATGCGGTGATGCTGATCGCGTAAACGCCGACCGCGAGCCGGGCGCCGAGCGTCGTCGGCAGCGCCACGGCCACCACGCCGAGCGCCAGACTTACCGGAAATGCGCCCGCATGTAGCCATCCCCGCATGCGCGGTCGCGTCAGGTCACGCGGGTGAGCCCGCTTGTCGGCGCCGTCCTCGGCGCGGTTGCCGTCAGGTCCCGGCCCGGTCGGCTGCGTCGCTGCGTGAGTGACCACGCCAGAACGATAACCGCACCCGCCCCCGAGGGCGGTGCGCCCCGGCGCACCGGGCCTGGCCAGCCCGTCCCGATGCGTGATGGATCCAACGTTTCCGCCCCCCGGCGTACCGCGCGACTGTGCATGGAAAGAGCGGTACAGTCTAATGATCCTGAACGCGGCCTCGAGCGTCCCCAGTACAGACTTCACAGGGTAGCGGCTTCCACTGTAGCCGTTGGTTTGTGACCGCCGGTACACGAGGTCGTTCGGGTGCGCAAGCTGCACCTGTATACCGAGGCGAGAACGCGGCAGGTTCGACGCGAGCGGAGGTGTGAGCTGTGACGACCGCGGCACAGATTCCCGGGCTGGATGCCGCCCCGACCAAGCACGCCAGGTTGATCGCCTGGGTGCGCGAGATCGCCGAACTCACTCAGCCGGACCGGGTGGAGTGGTGCGACGGCTCCGCCGAGGAGTTCGACCGGCTCACCAGCCTGCTCATCGAGCGCGGGACCTTGGTGAAGCTTAACGAGGAGAAACGTCCCAACAGCTTCTACGCCGCCTCCGACCCGAACGATGTCGCCCGCGTCGAAGACCGGACATACATCTGTTCGGAGAATCGCGAGGACGCCGGTCCGACAAACAACTGGGTCGAGCCAGAGAAAATGCGCGGCACACTTCGCGGCTTGTTCAGCGGGTGTATGCGAGGCCGCACCATGTACGTTGTGCCCTTCTGCATGGGGCCACTCGGATCGCGTATCTCCGCTCTCGGCGTCGAAATCACCGACTCTGCATATGTGGCGATCTCGATGCGCACGATGACGCGCATGGGCGCCCCGGCACTCGAGCAGCTAGGTGAGGACGGCTTCTTCGTGCCGGCGGTGCACTCGCTTGGTGCCCCGCTGGAGCCCGGACAGGAAGACGTTCCGTGGCCGTGCAACACCACGAAGTACATCGTGCACTACCCGGAGACCCGGGAGATCTGGTCGTACGGCTCGGGCTACGGCGGCAACGCGCTGCTCGGCAAGAAGTGCTACGCGCTGCGGATCGCCTCGGTGATGGCGCGGGACGAGGGCTGGCTCGCCGAGCACATGCTGATCCTCAAGCTCACCTCCCCGAAGGGCCAGGTTCGCTACGTCGCGGCGGCCTTCCCGTCGGCGTGCGGCAAGACCAACCTGGCGATGCTCATCCCGACGATCCCCGGCTGGAAGGCCGAGACGGTCGGCGATGACATCGCCTGGATGCGCTTCGGCGAGGACGGCCGGCTCTACGCCGTCAACCCGGAGGCAGGCTTCTTCGGCGTCGCGCCCGGCACCGGTGTCGACACCAACCCGAACGCGATCGCGTCCCTGTGGGGGAACGCGGTCTACACCAACGTCGCCCGCACCGACGACGGCGACGTCTGGTGGGAGGGACTGACCAAGGACAAGCCCGCCCACCTGATCGACTGGAAGGGCCGCGACTGGACGCCGGACTCGCCCGAGCCCGCCTCGCACCCGAACGCCCGGTTCACCGTCCCCGCCGGCCAGTGCCCGACCATCGCCGACGAGTGGGAGGACCCGCGCGGCGTGCCGATCTCGGCGATCCTGTTCGGCGGCCGCCGGGCCACGGCGGTGCCGCTGGTGACGGAGGCACCCGACTGGCGGCGCGGCGTGTTCTTCGGCTCGATCGTCTCCTCGGAGACGACGGCGGCACAGGCCGGCGCGATCGGCCAGCTGCGCCGCGACCCGTTCGCGATGCTGCCGTTCTGCGGCTACAACATGGCCGACTACTTCGCCCACTGGCTCTCGGTCGGGCAGAAGGCTGACGCCTCGAAGCTGCCGCGGATCTACTACGTCAACTGGTTCCGCAAGAGCCCCGAGGGCAAGTACCTGTGGCCGGGCTACGGCGAGAACAGCCGCGTGTTGGCCTGGATCGTCGGCCGGCTGGAGGGCGAGGCGGACGGCGTCGAGTCCGCGCTCGGCGTCCACCCGACGACGGAGTCGTTCGACACGGAAGGCCTGGACGTCTCCGAGACCGACCTCACGGCCCTGCTCACCCTCGACACCGAGGTGTGGAAGCAGGAGGCCGCCCTGATCCCGCAGCACTACGACACCTTCGGCGACCGCCTCCCCGCCGAGCTCTGGGCCGAGCACGAGGCCCTGGTGGAGCGACTGGGCAGCTAGCCACCACCCCGGCCGACGCCTGACCCAGGCCGACCCGCCCTACGCCCGATCCGGCTCGCGCCCGACGATCGCCCCCGCTGCTCCCATCGGCGGGGGCGATCGCCGTTTCCGCCCTCCGGTGGTCGTCGAGCGGGCCGGTTCACAACCACGGCAGGGCACAGACAGCGTCAAGCTACCGCCGGCGGATTCGCTCGCCGCCTCGGCCGGCGTCCGGTTTATCCGGTTCCGGCGGGCGGGGGATCCTGGCACCATGGGTTCATGCCCGAGGAGCCTGTCGCACGCGTGCCCCAGGAGCGGGCCGCGCGCGCGGTCCGCCCGGGCTTCGCGTTGCCCGAGACCGAGCTGCGCTGGCGGTTCTCCCGCTCGTCCGGTCCCGGCGGCCAAGGAGTGAACACCACCGACAGCCGGGCCGAGGTCCGCTTCGACGTCGCTCGCTCGCGTGCCATCCCCGAACCGCTGCGCGAACGAGCTCTTGCCCGCCTGGCCGGGCGCCTGGTGGACGGTGATCTCGTCGTCACGTCCTCCGAGCAGCGCTCCCAGCTGCGCAACCGCGAGGCGGCGCTCGACCGGCTCGTCTCGCTGCTCCACGACGCCACCGCGCCGCCGCCCCGGCGCCGCCGCCCCACCAAGCCCAGCAGGGGCTCCGTCGAGCGCCGCCTGGACACCAAACGCCGCCGCTCGGCGACCAAGCGCACCCGCCGGCCGGGCGCCTCCGACGCCGACGGGTAGGACGTCGACGGGTAGGACGTCGACCGCTCGTACACCCGCCTGTTCAGGCACCCGGTTGCTCGGAGATCGACTGCTCAGACACCGGGCCGCCCGGACATCCCGACATCCGGGTGTCCGAGCGGCCGACGGGTGGTCGTCACGTGTTGGAGGTCGTACGGAACGGGTCGTGCTCGGCGAGCAGGCGCTCGAGGCGGACCTGGTCCACCCGGCTGACCACGCTGGCCGTCTCCTGATGGTCGCGCACGCACTTGGCGAGCGTGAACGTCGAGGTGACGACGTAGAGCAGGCCGAGCCCCAGGAGCCCGCGCATCCAGGCGTCGCCGGGCAGATACGCGATGGCGACCAGGACCGAGACGGTCGAGACGGCGAAGGACAGGATGGACTGCACGAAGAATGACGTGGTCGTCCGCGAAGCCGGTGGTTTCGTCATGCGGCCAGTGTCGGGACGAACGCGGCGGCCGACCTGAGCCAGAGCACACACGATGTCCTGAGTAAGTACGCTCAGGTGCGTTCTGACCGCTTCTGCGAGACTGGCGCCGTGTCTGGCGGCAGGAGCGCGACAATGGCGGGCGGCGCCGACGACACGGTGTCGGACGGCGCCGACGGCGCGGTATTGGGAGCGGCACCCGGTGGGCGGCAGCCCTTCCACGCTTCGAGCACCCGGCTGACCGAGCTGGGCGTGGTGATCACCGGTCGTGGCCCGGATGGCGTGCGTGGCGCGCTGTGGCGGTCGCTCTCGGTGTTCCGGTGGGTGTCGCTGGGCTATGCGGCCGTCGCCGGGGCGGCGCGGCTCGACGACGCCTACCGGCCGGCGCTGGGCGTCGGCCTGCTGGGTGTGATGGTCGGCTGGTCGGCGGCGCTGTCCGTGCTGGTGCCCCGTGCCAACCGAGGGAACCGGTCTCGCCTGCTGCACGGCCTCGTCCTCGCCGACGTAGCGGTCTGCGCTGGCCTGGTGGCCGGCGCCGAGCTCGTCGGCCCGCGGGCGAGCCATGCCCTGCCGATGATGTGGGTGACGAGCGGTGTGTTCAGCGCCGCGCTGCTCTGGGGCGCGGCGGGCGGGATCGCGAGCGGGCTGCTGATGTCGGCCATCTTCATCGCCGAGTGGCGGATGCTGACCGACGCGCTGGTGGGCACGAGCATGCTGCTCCTCGTCTCGGGCGCGGTGGCCGGGCACCTCAGCCGCACGGCGCTGCGCGCCCAGGCGGCGCTCACCGACGTGCTGGAGGCGCGCGCCGGTGACGCCGAGCGCGAGCGGCTGGCACGCCGGGTGCACGACGGCGTGCTGCAGGTCCTCGCGCTGATCGCCCGGGAGGCACCACGAGGAATGCCGACAGCGGAGGTGGCGAGGCTCGCCGCCGAGCAGGAGGCCCTGCTGCGCGACCTGTTGCGCACTCCAGGCCCCGGCGGGCCGGCGACGACCGCCCAGGGCACCGCGCCCGTCCTCCTGGCAGGTCCCGGCAGGTCGAACGGGCCGGTGGGCCGGAGCGGTGCCGCTGGCACCGACCTCGCGGAGGCGCTGCTGGCCCTGGCGCACGCCACCGGTGAGCCAGCCACCGGGCGACCGGCCCGGCGGCTGGTGGTGACGGTCGCTACTCCTGGGGTCCCGGTGCTCCTGCGGGCGGACCGGGCCGCCGAGGTCGTCGCGGCGGTGCGGGCGGCGCTGGACAACGTCGCCCGGCATGCCGGGGCTGGTGCGTTGGCCTGGGTGCTGCTGGAAGACGATGGTGACGAGGTCGCCGTGACGGTTCGCGACGATGGTGTCGGTATCGCGCCGGGACGGCCCGAGCAGGCGGCGGCCGAGGGGCGCCTTGGCCTCGCGGTCAGCGTCCGCGGGCGCATCCGTGA
Organism: Pseudofrankia saprophytica; assembly: GCF_000235425.2. Lineage (NCBI taxonomy): Bacteria > Bacillati > Actinomycetota > Actinomycetes > Frankiales > Frankiaceae > Pseudofrankia > Pseudofrankia saprophytica. The sequence goes on along the minus strand of NZ_KI912266.1, from coordinate 2,367,106 downwards.
CCTGGGTGGCGAGGTCGCGGTGTCCGGCCGCCCCGGCCAGGGAACGGAGGTCGAGCTGCGTGTCCCCCGATGAGCCGGCGGGATCTGGCGCGACACCCGCGGGGTCGGGACCGCCGGGCGACGCCGCGCCAGAGCAGCCGCGGCGGATCGTGGTCGTGGACGACCACCCGCTGTGGCGCGACGCGCTGAGCCGGGACCTCGACGCCTCGGGCTTCCGGGTGGTCGGCACCGCCGGGTCGGTCGCGCAGGCGCTGCGCGTGGTGGCGGCGACCAGGCCGGACATCGTCGTGCTGGACCTCTCGCTGCCCGACGGCTCCGGGGTCGAGGTGATCCGTGGCCTGCGGGCGCAGGCCGGCGCGACCGGGTTTCGCGGGTCGGTGCTCGTCGTCTCCGCGTCCGGCGAGCAGGCGGACGTCCTGACGGCCGTCAAGTCCGGGGCGTCGGGCTACCTGGTCAAGTCGGCGCGTCCCGAGGAGCTCGTGGACGCGGTGCGCCGGACGGCCGCGGGCGAACCGGTCTTCAGCGCGGGCCTCGCGGCGCTGGTCCTCGGCGAGATGTCCCGCGCCGCCAGGGAACCGAGCCCCGCCCCCGGGAGGTCGGCGGCCGCGCCCCGGCTGACCGCCCGCGAGGTCGAGGTGCTGCGTCTCGTCGCCAAGGGCCTGACCGCGAGGGACGCCGCCGACCGCCTCGGGGTCTCCCCCCGCACCGTGCAGAATCACGTCCACAACGTCCTCAGCAAGCTTCAACTTCGCAACCGGGTGGAACTGGCCCGTTTTGCCGTCCGGGAGGGCTACGATGACCCCTCCTGACCGCCGATCGCCTCCAGCCACGGGCATCGCCACGGTGGTCGTCCGGCTCGGCGGTCCCGGGGACGACACCGTCAGGCCCGACGGGCGCGCCGCCGACCTCGTCGACGCCACCGAGTCGCTGTCGACCCTCAAGGCGGAGGGGCGTTGCCTCTGGCTTGGCGCGGACGAGACGGTCGCGATCGAGCGGGTGACGCTCGACGCCGCCGGCGACGCCTACGGCGGCCATGTCTCGTTCCCGATCGGAGACTTCCTGCCGCTACCCGAGGGGCCGGGCGATGACGGCGTCGTGCCGGAGATAGACATCGAGGGCATCGACCGAGCCGGCGGCTACCTCTGGTTCGTCGGCTCGCACAGTCTGACCCGCAGGCGGGTGAAGCCGGGCCATGCCACCGAGAAGGCCCTGCTCCGGCTCGCCAAGGTCGCCAGGAACCGCAACCGTTTCCTGATCGGGCGCATCCCCGTGGTGACGGCCGGCGGCCTGCCGACGCTCGTCGCGTCCGCGCCCGACCCCACCCGGCCAGGCACCCGGCTCACCGCCGCCGCGCTTGGTCTGCGCAGGCGGACCCGGCTGACGACGGCGCTCGCCGACGACGAGCATCTCGGCCGCTTCTTGAAGATCCCCAGCAAGGACAACGGCCTGGACGTCGAAGGCCTCGCCGTCGCCGGCGAGAGGATCTACGTCGGCCTGCGCGGCCCGGTGCTGCGCGGGTGGGCCGTCGTCCTCGAACTGCGCCTGGTCGACGGCCCTGGCCAGCACCTGCTGCTCGCCCCCGTCGACGGCCGCCGGCCTCGCGCGACCGGCGTGCCCTACCGCAAGCACTTCCTCGATCTCGACGGTCTCGGCGTCCGCGACCTCCTGGCGCACGGCGACGACCTTCTTCTCCTCGCCGGCCCGACGATGGACCTGGACGGCCCGGTCCGCGTCTACCGTTGGCGCGGCGCGGCCCATGCGCGCGCCAGCGTCGTGGTCACCGGCAACCAACTCGAGAAGGTCCTCGACATTCCCTATGGGGACGGCGTCGATCACGCGGAGGGCATCACCCACGCCCCCGGCGACGACGGGACGCTCCTGGTCGCCTACGACAGCCCGTCCCCCCGCCGCCGTCCCCGCCCCCATGAGGTACTTCTCGACCGGATCCCCCTCCCCGGCTCCTGACAGCCGGCCGGATCGGGTCAGGCGACGGCGATGTTGACGATGCGGCCGGGGACGATGATCAGGCGCTTCACCGTCTTGCCGTCGGTGTGCCTGGCGTAGTCGGCGTGGGCGGTCAGCGCGGTCCGGATGTCGTCCTCGCCGGCGCCGGCGGGGACGGACAGGGTGAAGCGGACCTTGCCGTTGACCTGGACCGGCAGCGTCACCGACGACTCGGCCGCCAGCGCCTCGTCACCCACCGGGAACGGCTCGTGGACCAGTGATCCGTCGTGGCCCAGCCGTGCCCACAGTTCCTCGGCGATGTGCGGCGCCAGCGGGGCGACCATCAGGACCATCGCCTCGGCCAGCGCGCGCGGCGGCCGGTTCGCGTCGCTGTAGTGCTTGCTGACGAAGTTCGTCAGCTCGATCAGCCGGGCGACGGCGGTGTTGAAGCGCATCCCGGCGTAGTCGGCGCGCACCGCCAGGATCGTGCGGTGCAGCGTCCGGGTCGCCTCGTCGTCCGGCTCCGCGTCGACCACCCTGGCCTCGCCGGTCGCCTCGTCGACCAGGTTGCGCCACAGCCGCTGCAGGAACCGGTGCGGGCCGACGATGTCATCGGTCCGCCAGGGGCGGTCGGCGTCCAGCGGGCCCATCGCCATCTCGTAGACGCGCAGGGTGTCGGCGCCATAGGCGTCGTACATCTCGTCGGGCGTCACGCTGTTCTTCAGGCTCTTGCCCATCTTCCCGGACCGTCGGGTGACGGGTTCGCCCTGGTAGCGCAGGGCGCCGCCGGAGTCGGTGGTCACCTCGACCGCGGGCACGTACATGCCGCGGGCGTCCAGGAACGCGTCGGCCTGGATGTAGCCCTGGTTGAACAGCCGCTTGAACGGCTCCTTCGTCGACACCAGGCCCAGGTCGTACAGGACCTTGTGCCAGAACCGGGCGTACAGCAGGTGCAGCACGGCGTGCTCGACACCGCCGACGTACAGGTCGACGCCGCCGTCCCCCGCGGGCCCGCTGACGGCCTGCATCCAGTAGCGCTCGATCTCCGGGTCGACGAACCGCTCCGTGTCCGTCGGGTCCAGGTAACGCAGGTAGTACCAGCAGGAGCCGGCCCACTGCGGCATCGTGTTCGTCTCGCGCCGGTACTGGCGCGGCCCGTCGCCCAGATCCAGCGTCACCGTCGTCCAGTCGGTGGCCCGGGCCAGCGGCGGCACGGGCTCGGACGCGTCGTCGTCGGCCATCGGGGTCGGCCGGAAGTCCGTCATCTCCGGCAGCTCGACGGGCAGCGCCTCGTCGGGCACGGCGATCGGCAGGCCGGTCTCGTCGTAGACGATCGGGAACGGCTCGCCCCAGTAGCGCTGCCGGGAGAACAGCCAGTCGCGCAGCCGGTAGGACCGGGCGGCCCGGCCACGGCCGGCGTCCTCCAGCCAGGAGACGGTGGTCTTCACCGCGTCGGCCTTGGACAGGCCGGTCAGCACCGGGGCGCCGGGCGGGGCGGGCAGGTACTCGCCCTCGCCGGAGAACGCCACCGGCCAGACGTCGACCGAGTCTTTCGAGGACAGGCCGTGCTCGGCCAGGAAGTCGTCGCTGGGCGCCAGCACCGGTGGGGTCGGCAGGCCGAACTCGCGGGCGAAGGAGAAGTCGCGCTGGTCGTGTGCGGGGACGGCCATGACGGCGCCGGTGCCGTAACCCAGCAGCACATAGTCCGCCAGGAAGATCGGGATGGCCACCCCGGTGATCGGGTTGCGGGCGTAGGCACCGGTGAAGACGCCGGTGCGGTCGACCTCCTCGCCGCGCTGGCGATCGCTGCGCTTGCCGGCGAAGTCCCGGTAGGCGGCGACGGCGGCGGCGGGGGTCCATTCGGCCTCGGCGACGTCGACCGGGCGAGCTTCCTCGAACTTCCAGCCGTCCGGGGTGCCGTCGCGCCAGGCGGCGGCCGTCAGGTGCTCGACCAGCGGGTGCTCGGGCGCCAGCACCATGAACGTCGCGCCGGGCAGGGTGTCCGGGCGGGTGGTGTACACCTCTACCGCCAGCGCGGGACCGGGCGGGTCGTCGGGGCCGCCGATCCAGGCCGGGAACGTGACGTGGGCGCCATCGGAGGGGCCGATCCAGTTGCGCTGCATCTGCTTGATCGAGTCCGGCCAGTCGACCAGATCCAGGTCGGCCATCAGCCGTTCGGCGTAGGCGGTGATCCGCAGCGTCCACTGGCGCAGCGGGCGGCGGAACACCGGGTAGTTGCCGATGTCGCTGCGGCCCTCGGCGGTGACCTCCTCGTTGGCCAGCACGGTGCCCAGCCCGGGGCACCAGTTGACCAGGCCCTCGGCCAGGTAGGCCAGCCGGTGGCCGTCGACGACCCTGCGACGCTCGGTGGCGTCCAGCTCGCCCCAGGGCAGGCCGGACGGGTTCGTCTCCTGGCTCGGGACGCGGGTGCCCGCCTCGAACTCGGCGACCAGCTCGGCGATCGGGCGGGCCCGGTCCAGGCGCTCGTCGTACCAGCTGTCGAAGATCTTCTTGAAGATCCACTGCGTCCACCGGTAGTACGTGACGTCGGTGGTCGCGATCTCGCGGCGGGTGTCGTGACCCAGGCCCAGCCGGCCCAGCTGGCGTCGCATGTTCCGGATGTTCGCCTCGGTCGTCACCCGCGGGTGCTGGCCGGTGTTGATGGCGTACTGCTCGGCGGGCAGCCCGAAGGCGTCGTAGCCGAAGGTGTGCAGCACGTGCTTCCCGGTCATCCGCAGGTAGCGCGCATACACGTCGGTGCCGATGTAGCCCAGCGGGTGGCCGACGTGCAGCCCCGCGCCGCTCGGGTACGGGAACATGTCCAGGACGAAGAACGGGGTCAGCCCCTTGACCTCCTCGAACCCGTCGGACAGCGGTCCGACCGGGTTCGGGGACGCGAACGTGCCTCGCTCGCGCCACCAGGTCTGCCACCGGTTCTCGATCTCACCCGCGAGCCGCGCGCCGTACCGGAACGACGGCTCGGTCTCCGCCGCCGCGGTGGCGGGTGGGGTCGTGATGTCCTGAGCGTTGTCGGTCATTCTCGTCGCATCCACTCGGCGGGTCATGATCCACGCGATCCACGCGCGCGTGTGATCACGCGGCTCCACATCAGGCGGCCGCGGGCGCGGACAGTGTCGATCGTCTCCGTCCGAGCGTACCGGGGCGACCGAATTTCCAGCCGGCGCGCCGGCCGTCGGCATCCGCCACCGGCCAGATCAAGCGGGCGGCTCCGGCGTTCGGGCGACGGCGCTGGTCGGCGGGGGCGCGTGACCCGCGCGCCCGTTTCTATGCGTTGCGGTCGGTGTCCGCGGACCCGTCGGCCTGGCGGGGAACGGCGACCTGCCCGGATTTGTCGCCGGCGCCGCCCTCGGCCGAAGGAGCGCCGGCCCTCGCGGCCCCGAAGGCGCCCCGGTCGACGTTGCTGCGCAGCCGCTTGAGGCTGCCGAACATGAAGTAGAAGACCAAACCAGCCGCCACAACAAGGAAGACCACGATGAGCAGCCCAGCTGTCCCACCGCTGACCTCATCGGCCGCAAGCACCGGCCCAGCAAGCACCTGGTTCACAACCTGACCTTACGCCCATCACCAGCGCATCTTCGGCGCACAGCCAGGCGGGGCCCCCGGGGTTCCCGCCGGACCCGCGGACCTCGCGGAGGCCGGGGAAGCTACCGGATGCCGGCGAAGAGGTCGTCCTCGGGGAGGGTGCCGACCTCGATGAGAGAACGGGCGAGCTGGTAGTCCTCCGTGGGCCAGGCCTCGCGCTGCAGGTCCATCGGCACCCGGAACCAGGGGCCGTTCGGGTCGACCTGGGTGGCGTGGGCCAGCAGCGCCCGGTCACGCACCTCGAAGTAGTCGGCGCACTCGACGCTGGTCGTGAGCCGGGCGCTGTCCTCGGCTCGGTCGATCCAGTTCTCCAGCCGCTCCCCGTAGGGCGATTCGAGGCCACGGGTCTGCATCGCCTCGTGCAGCGCCAGGATGCGCGCCTTGTGGAAGGTGAGGTGGTAGTAGAGCTTCAGCGGCTGCCACGGCTCAAGATCCGCGGCCACGCCGTGCTCCGGGTAGCGCTCCGGGTCGCCGGCCGCCTCGAACGCCACCGCGCTGATCTTGTGGGTCATGATGTGGTCGGGGTGCGGGTAGCCGCCGTTCTCGTCGTAGGTCGTGATGACCTGCGGCCGGAACTCACGGATCAGCCGGACCAGCGGCGCGGCCGCCTCCCGCGGGTCGAGCGTGGCGAACGTGCCCGCCGGCAGCGGCGGCAGCGGGTCGCCCTCCGGCAGGCCCGAGTCGACGAAGCCGAGCCAGGTCTGCCGGACGCCGAGGATGGCCCGCGCCCGCTCCATCTCCTCGCGGCGCAGGTCGGACAGCCGCTCGACGATCTCGGGCTTGTCCAGCGCCGGGTTGAGCACGCTGCCCGCCTCGCCGCCCGTGCAGGTGACGACGAGAACCTCGATGCCCTCGCTCACGTAGCGCGCCATCGTCGCGGCGCCCTTGCTGGACTCGTCGTCGGGGTGGGCGTGTATGGCCATCAGCCGAAGACCGCGGCCCGACGCGGCCTTGGGCTCGGACAGGGGCTCGGCGGCGACCGCGCGCTCGGCGGCGAAGCCGCTGCCAGCGGAGGCTGCCTCGGGGTTCACCGGCATAGGGCCATTGTGGCTGATACCCCCGACAGGCCAGACTCGCCACGGCGTCTCACCAGGCCATGCACGTCAATGTGTCCGACGTCACGCGACCCGCCCGCGACACGCCGCGGCCGCGACCGGACCCGGCCCGCCAGGGCCAGGGCCACGAACTCCCACCAGCGAGACCATCAGGCGGCTGGCTCCGATCCGGAACCACGCGAGGGGGCCGCCAGACGCCCGACAGGCCGGGGCGCCCACTGCCACGACCGGGCCCCGACCGGACCCCGACCGTGGCCAAGTTCACGTTCGTTATGGAAAAGTCACCGAACGCCGTGGCACAATGCACCGTCCGCGCACGCGTCCCTGGGACAGTGAGGTCCGACGAGGGGGCGCGCGGTCGCGGCGCGGCGTGACGTCGGCGTTGTCCGTCCTGGCACACAGGGCAGGCGCCGCGTGACCGTCGGTGTCAGCGTCTCCGGACCTGGGGATGTGACCGACGGGGTCCAGGACGTCGAGGACCGCCGGATCACCGCCCTTCGCCGGATGGGCGTGCGTCGTGTGTCGTCCGGAGTTTCTAGATCTTCCTGATAATCTGAGTATTTGCTTTGCTACGAGGAGCGTGACGCGTGACCCAGCAGACCTGGCTCACCCAGGAGGCTTACGACCGGCTTCGCTCCGAGCTCGACTACCTCACCACGACCGGCCGCACCGAGCTGGCCAACAAGATCGAGGCCGCCCGCGAGGAGGGCGACCTGAAGGAGAACGGCGGCTACCACGCCGCCAAGGAGGAGCAGGGCAAGCAGGAGGCCCGCATCCGCCAGCTCACCGACCTGCTGCGGGACGCCAAGGTGGGCGAGCCGGCGGCGGGCACCGCCGGCGTGGCTGGGCCCGGCATGGTCGTCGAGGTCCGCTTCCCCGGCGAGAAGGACACCGAGAGGTTCCTCATCGGCTCCCGGGAGGACCACAGCGCGGCCATCGAGGTCTTCTCCCCCGCCTCTCCGCTCGGCGGCGCGGTGAACGGCCACAAGGCCGGCGAGAAGGTCAACTACACCCTCCCGAACGGCCGGGGCGCCTCCGTCGAGATCGTCTCCGTCGCCCCGTACGCCCGCTGAGCCGCGGCGGTCGGGTAGTCGCGCCACCGGGGCCTCCCCCGGTGACTGCGCCGGTGACTGCCCCCCGCCGGCAGGGGCTTTCAGCTCTCGAACCTTCCGGAACTGCCCTGATCAGCGGGCACGCGGAGGGGACCCGATTCGGGGTGAGTTTGGCAACCGGGCTGGCGAAGCCGTAGCCGGGCGGTAGCGTCGGTGGGGTGGTAGATCTGCCGGTCCCGCCCCGTCCCACCGCCTCGTCGTCGGCGGCCGTCCCGTCTCGGGCCTCCCGAGTCGACGGCGTACCGGATCGGCTTCGCCGATCCGGTACGAGTTTTGCCGTCGATCCGGCGGGAGCCGCGGGCTCGACGCCAGCGGGCACGACCGTGAGCGGCCTGCGCGCGTCCGGGCACGTGTACCGCTCCGTGCGTACCGAGCTACGAGACAACCTGCTCACCAGGCTGGCCGCCGGTGAGAACCGGTTCCCCGGCATCGTCGGCTTCGACGACACGGTGCTGCCCCAGGTGGAGCGCGCGCTGCTGGCCGGCCACGACATCGTCTTCCTGGGCGAGCGCGGCCAGGGCAAGACCCGCCTCATCCGCACGCTCGTCGGCCTGCTCGACGAGTGGTCGCCGGTGGTCGCCGGCTGCGAGATCAACGATCACCCGTACGCGCCCGTCTGCGGGCGCTGCCGCGCGCTGCACGCCGAGGTGGGCGACGAGCTGCCGGTGGCGTGGCGGCACCGCGACGACCGGTTCGGGGAGAAGCTCGCGACCCCGGACACCAGCGTCGGCGACCTGATCGGCGACGTGGACCCGGTGAAGGTCGCCGAGGGTCGCACCCTCGGTGACCCGGAGACCGTCCACTACGGCCTGGTTCCCCGTTGCAACCGCGGCATCTTCAGCGTCAACGAGCTGCCTGACCTGGCAGAGCGCATCCAGGTGGCGCTGCTCAACGTGCTGGAGGAACGCGACATCCAGGTCCGCGGCTACCTGCTGCGGCTTCCCATGGACCTGCTGCTGGTCGCCTCCGCCAACCCGGAGGACTACACCAACCGCGGCCGGATCATCACCCCGCTCAAGGACCGGTTCGGCGCCGAGGTGCGCACCCACTACCCGCTGCGCCTCGACGACGAGCTGCGGCTCATCCGCCAGGAGGCGGTGCTGGCCTGGGAGGGCTCCCCGCTGGGCGCGCCGGCGCTGCCCGACCACCTGATCGAGATCGTCGCCCGCTTCACCCGGCTGGTCCGCGACGCCCCCCAGGTGGACCAGCGCTCCGGCGTGTCGGCCCGGCTCGCCGTCGCCGCCGCCGAGACGGTGGCCGCCTCCGCGGTCCGGCGAGCGGCGCTGACCGGCGAGGACGTCCCGACGGCCCGGGTCGTCGACCTCGGATCGATCGTGCCGGCCGTGCGCGGCAAGGTCGAGTTCGAGGCGCTCGAGGAGGGCAGGGAGGACGAGATCCTCACCCACCTGCTGCGCCGGGCGATCGCCGAGACGTTCCGGGCCCGGCTCGCCGGCACGGACCTGGCCGGGCTGCAGAAGCGCTTCGACGCGGACGGCCCGGTGGAGACCGGCGACCTGGTCCCGGCCGCCGAGCTGCTGCGCCGGGTCGGCCCGGTCCCCGGGCTCGCCGGCATGCTCACCAAGCTCGGGGTGGACGGCGCCGAGTCGCCGGGGGTCGCCGCCGCGGCGCTGGAGCTGGCGATGGAGGGCCTGCACCTCAACCGCCGGCTCGCCAAGGAGGAACTGCCCGGACGGACGGTCTACGGCGGCTGACCGCGAGCGGCGCCGCCGGCGGGGACGGGTACCCACGGCGGGCCGGGATCTCGGGGCCAGCGGGACATGACAGAGAGCGGCGCGGGGCGGACGCACCCTGAACCACAGGGGCGTGGAACCTCGCGAAGCGAGGCCCTGAGAGGCACGGGATCACACGGTGAGCAACGAGTTCCGCTACGGCCCCTGGGCGGGCGGCCCCGACCCGCTCGACTTCCCGTTCGCCGCCACCGACGCCCTCGACGAGATGTCCCGCCAGGTGCTGGAAGGCCGCACGCCGCGCGAGGCCCTCGACTCGCTGCTGCGCCGCGGCATGAACGACCGGCGCGGGCTCGACGACCTTCGCCGCGCGGTCGACCGGCGCCGCCGGGAGGTGCGTTCCCGGGGCCGGCTCGACGGCACGCTGCAGGAGGTGCGCCGGCTGCTCGACACCGCGATCGGCCAGGAGCGGGCGGCTCTGTTCCCCGACCCGTCGGACGACGCGCGGATGCGCGAGGCCGAACTGGACGCGCTGCCGGGCGACCCGGCCCGCGCGGTGCGCGAGCTCGCCGACTACGACTGGCGCTCCGAGCAGGCCCGCGAGACCTACGACCAGATCGCCGACCTGTTGCGCCGCGAGGTCCTCGACTCCCAGTTCCGCGGGATGAAGGAGGCGCTGACCGGCGCCACCCCGGAGGACATGGGCCGGGTGCGCGACATGGTCCGCGCGCTCAACGAGCTGCTGGCCCAGGACGCCCGCGGCGAGGACACCGACGAGGCGTTCCGCGAGTTCATGCGCGAGTTCGGGGAGTTCTTCCCCGAGCAGCCCGGCAACCTCGAGGAACTGGTCGACACGCTGGCCCGCCGCTCGGCCGCCGCCGCCCGCCTGCTCGCGGGCCTGTCGCCGAAGCAGCGCCAGGAGCTGGCCGAGCTGATGGCCTCCGCCGTCCAGGACATGGGCCTGGCCGACGAGCTCTCCCAGCTCGGCGACGCGCTTCGGGCCGCCCGCCCGAACCTCAACTGGGGCATGCGCCCGTCGGGGCGAGCGAACGGCTTCGGCGACCCGCGCGGCGGCGGGGCCGGGCTCGGCCTCGGCGACGCGACGTCGGCGATCGAGGAGCTCGCCGAGCTCGACGAGCTGGCCGCCGCGCTCAGCCAGGACTACCCGGGAGCCTCGCTCGACGACGTCGACCCGGAGGCGGTCGCCGCGGCGCTGGGCCGCTCCGCCGTCGACGACCTGCGCCAGCTTCAGCAGATCGAGCGCGAGTTGGAACGCGCGGGTTTCATCACCCGCCGTTCCGGGCGCCTCGAGCTCACGCCCCGGGCGGTACGCCGGATCGGCCAGTCGGCGCTGGCCAGGATCTTCCGGCAGATCTCGTCGGGCGCGCGCGGCGACCACGCGCAGACCGACGCCGGCGGCGCGGGTGAGCTGATCGGTACCGCGCGCGCCTGGGAGTTCGGGGACACGCAGCCGATCGACGTCGTACGGACCGTGCGCAACGCGGTGCTCCGGTCAGGCCCGCCCGGCCCGGGCGGGGCGATCCGGCTGAAGGTCGAGGACTTCGCCGTGGCCGAGACGGAGCGACGTACCTCGGCCGCCGTCTGCCTGCTCGTCGACCTGTCCTACTCGATGGCGCTGCGCGGCACCTGGGGGATAGCGAAGTCGACGGCGCTGGCCCTGCACACCCTGGTGACCACGAAGTTCCCGCAGGACAAGATCCATATCATCGGCTTCTCGGACTACGCCCGCGAGCTGCGGCCGGTGGAGCTGGCCGGCCTCGACTCGGAGATGGTGCAGGGCACGAACCTGCAGCACGCCCTGCTGATCGCCGGCCGGCTGCTGTCGCGCTACCCCGAGTCGGAGCCGGTCGTCATGGTCGTGACCGACGGCGAGCCGACGGCGCATCTGCTGCGCGACGGCACACCGGCCTTCTCGTGGCCGCCGATGCCGGAGACGCTGGAGCTCACCCTCGCCGAGGTCGACCGGCTGACCAGGCGCGGTGTCAACATCAACGTCTTCATGCTGGACACCGAGCCGCGGCTGGTGCGCTTCGTCGAGGAGATGGCCCGGCGCAACGGTGGCCGAGTGCTCTCCCCCGACCCGAACGCGCTCGACCAGTACGTCGTCCACGACTACCTGCGCTCCCGCGGCGGCCGCCGCGCGGCCCGCTGAGGCGGTCCGGCGGCAGACGCTCCGCGCCGGGCGCCGGGCGCCGGGCGCCGGGCGCCCTCGCCACCTGGATCCGGCCTGCGGCCTATGACGGTGGCTAGGTTGGCTCAGGGTTGCCGAGGTGGCTGGCAGACCTCCCAGATCGCTTCGCGATCCGGCAGGGACCCCGGGCGCTGCGCCGATGCGCCGTCACCACGGGCGGTCGGCTGCCGCTTGGCAGTGAGGTCCAAGACCATGGGACGACACAGCATCTAGTCGGTGGGCGGGGGGATCCGGCCGGCGGTGAGGTCCGCGAGCAGTTTCTCCCAGAAGTCCACTTGCAGCCGCTCATAGCCGAGGCCGAGTTCCAGCGCGCGCCGCAGGGACCACGGCATCGCGTCCGTCGGGAGCGCCGCCAACGTCTCATAGGTGGCGAGCTGCGCCCGGTGAGCGGCCGCCTGCCCACGCGCGAGCGTCACCGCGTCCGCCGGGCGGCCCAGCTCCGCGAACGCGAGTTTCAGCAGGCCCGGCGCGCGCAACTCCCCCAGTGCCGTCTCGCCGCCGGCGAGCCAGTCGGTGAGCGCCGACCGGCCGGCGTCGGTGATCCGGAAGATTCGGCGGCGGCGCCCGAACTCCTCGCGCTCCTCGGCGAGCAGGCCGGCCTCGGCCAGCCGCGGCGGTTCCTTGTAGAGCTGCGCGTGCGGGAAGGACCAGAAGTTCCCGACCGACTGCGCGGCGAACGTCTTCAGGTCGTAGGGCGTGGCCGTGCCGTGCCTGGCCACGAGCCCGAGCACCAGGTAGGAGACCGGCGTCAGCGACGCCGCGCCCGGCGCCGACGAGGGCGGGTGGGTCGCGCCGGGCGCGTCTTCCTCTTCCACAGCTCGCAGACTACCCCTTGCGGACGGTCCGATTCATACTATAGTTATGACCGTCCGAAACAGACGGTCTACTATGGACCGTAAGAGTCCCAGGAGCTTCAGATGGCCACCATTCCCTGGTCCACGCCGTCCGCCGCCGGCTCGGCCGCGTCCGCCACCGCGACGACCGCGCCCACCGAGACGCCCGACCCGTCGGCCGGCGCACCGGTGGTCATGGCCTCCCGGTTCTCGATCGCCTCCCGCCGGCACACCGTGACGATGCTCCGGCACGCCCTGCGGGTACGGCGCGCGCTGCTGGCCACCCCCGGCGCTCTCGGGGTATCACTCGTCGCCCGCCCGATGCGCGGCGAGTACTGGACGCTGTCGGGCTGGACCGACCGGCGGGCGCTCGACGGGTTCGTGCGCTCGCCCGAGCACCGGGCGGCGATGCGCACGCTCGGGCCCGCGATGGCGGACTCCACGTTCGTCTTCTGGGCGCACGACGCCGCGGCCGAGCCGCCGACCTGGACCGAGGCCACGGCCCGCGTCGACGCCGATCGGGCGCTGCCGCCGTCGGCGCCGGACCCGACCGCCTGACCACGGTTGGGGCCCGACTGGGGTCGGGACCCCGAGTGCCCCCACTGACCCAGCTGCCCGGGCTGGCCCAGCCCGTTCGGAGCGCGGGAACCCCGGTCGCCGCTGTTACCGTCCGCACTCATGTCTTCACAGATCGGGGTGGGGTCTTCGTCGACCCTGGAAGACGGCGCCACAGATCCGTCCGGCGTCACGCGTTCCAAACGAGGCCAACATCGCCGTCGCGGTGACCGGCGTGGCTGGTCCCGCCCCCGCGGCCGACACGAGCGATCCGGGCCACGCGGCCCGCGGGCCCTGGTCGGCCAGCGGAGCCAGCGTCGCCAGCGGGACGGTCTCGACCAACGCACGGGTGGTCGCGGCGGCACGACGCCCGGCGGCGGCTGGCGGCACGGCGCCGCGCGGCGGCGGCGCCCCTGGCTCGCCGGGCTCACGGTCGCGGTGGCGGCCATCGCCGCCCTGTTCCTGCTGGGACCGGCCCCGAGCCCCTCGTCGGAGCCCGCGTCCTCGGGCGTGACCGACGATCCCGTCGCCGGGGTCCCGACGGCTCCGGTGACGTCCCAACGCCAGGCGCAGACCGACGAGGAACTGGCGCGCTACTGGACGCCGGGGCGCCGGGCCCAGGCCGTCGACGGCGACGTCGCCCAGCGGCCCGGCACACTCGCGCCGGACGCCCAGCCCGCCAGCCCGGCCGCGGGCCTGGCGCCTGGCCCGCGCTCGCCCGACGCCCAGCCACCCGGCGTCCAGCGACCCGACGCCCAGCCACCCGACGGCCAACTGTCCGGCGCTGTGGTACCCAGCGCCGCGGTGCCCGGCCGGGTACCGCTCGCGGGCAACCAGGTCATGCCCTACCGCGGCGGCGGGCTCGCGGCACGCGCCGAGGGAGCGTTGTTCAGCACGATCGCCGGCACCGACTACGCCTGCTCCGGCACCGTGGTCGACAGCACCGGCGGCGACCTCGTGCTGACCGCCGGGCACTGCCTGCACGAGGGGGGCGCGAGAGGCGGGTTCGCCACCAACGTCATCTTCATCCCCGGCTACGCGAACGGCGCCTCGCCCTACGGCGTCTGGCATGCCCGGCAGCTGACCGTCACGAACGGCTGGGGATACCAGCAGAACTTCAGCGAGGACGTGGGTTTCCTGGCCCTGCGGCCGCTCGGCGGCCGAACGGTCCAGGCCGTGATCGGCGGGGCCTTCCCGATCGGCTTCGGGACGGGCCGGCAGCCGCAGACCGTTCTCGGCTACCCGAAGCTTCCGCCCTACGACGGCACGACGCTGATGTACTGCTCCGCCACGCCCACCGCCGACCCCAACGGCGGGACCTCGCTCGGCGTGCCCTGCGCCATGACCGCCGGCGCGAGCGGAGGCGCCTGGTTCACCGGGTTCGCCGGTGGCGGGGGCACCGTGGACTCGGTGGTCAGCTACGCCTACTCGGCAGATCCCGGCACCATCTATGGCACCTGGTTCGGCCCGGCGATCCGAGACCTGTACCAGCACGCGATAGGCCTGTGACAGACCGATGACGCCCTGCTGAGACGAGCGCCGCGCGCTCATCCCAGCAGGAGGCGACGATCGCGGACCCGGCAGGCGGGCGTGGGGCCGGCCCTCGCGGCGGGGCCGGCCCTCGCGGCGCTTCGGGCGGTCGGTAGCGTCGTGCGCATGCCGCACAGTGGGCCGTACGGGCTGGTTCTGGCCCTGCACGTCGTGGGCGCCCTGTTCGTGATCAGCCCGCTGGCCTTCGCGGGGCTCTGCCTGCCCGCGATGACGTTCGTCGGCCTGCGGGCGCTCCCGCTGCTGCGCCCGGCGCCGCTGGTGCTGCGGCTGGCCGCCGCGGCCTCGCTCGGCGTCGTCGCCCTCGGCCTGGTCCTGGTCCGGCAGGGGCCGTTCGGCAGCGTGCGCCACTACGGAGACGGCTGGATCACCAGCTCCGTGGCCCTCTGGGCGATCGCCACCCTGCTCACGGTCACCATCCTGGCCAGCGGCGTCGCGACGGCGGTCGCCGAGATCGAGCAGACCGGGATGGCGGCCCGCCATCGGCTCCCGTGGCTCGCCCTCACCGGCCTGGTCACCACGTCCTGCTGGGTCGCGATCGTCTTCCTGATGGTGATCAAGCCCGGCATGTGAGAGTTACCGGCCTCGCCACCGACAGTCGCTATCAGTATCGATGGGATCACCTTGAGTAAGGTGACACCGGCTACCGATGGCGACGAGGGCGGTGCATGTGGTCTTTCCGACGATCGAGTTCGCCGCCTTCTTCCTGGTCGTGATGGCCCTGTCGTGGTGGCTGATGCCGCGGCCGCGGTACTGGAAGCCGTTCATGCTGGCGGCGAGCTACTTCTTCTACGGCTACACGGACACCCGGTTCGTGCTCCTGCTCGTCGCGTCGACGCTGGTCAACCAGGCCGCCGCCACCCTGCTGGCCCGCCGCCGTGACCGAAGGATCCTGATCGGCGCGATCGCGGCGGATCTCGGCCTCCTGGCCTGGTTCAAGTACTACGGGTTCTTCGCCCTGTCGGTGGACCGAACGCTCGACCAGATCGGGCTCGGCGCACCGCTGCCCCTCCTGCAGGTGGCGCTGCCGATCGGCATCTCCTTCTTCACGTTCCAGGCGCTCTCGTACGTCATCGACGTCTGGCGCGGCGACACCAGGCCGGCGAAGTTGATCGACTTCGCCGTCTACGAGGCGTTCTTCCCGCACCTGGTCGCCGGGCCGATCGTGCGGGCACGGGAGTTCATCCCGCAGCTGGCGAGCCCGCGCGACCGCGCCGCCGTCCCGGCGACCCGCGCCGTCTTCCTGATCTGCGGCGGCCTGGTCAAGAAGGTGGTGCTGGCCGACCTGCTGGCCCGCCGCCTGGTCGACCCGGTCTTCGACACGCCGGGGCAGCACTCGTCCATCGAGGTACTCGTCGCGATCTACGGCTACGCCGTGCAGATCTACTGTGACTTCTCGGCCTACTCGGACATCGCCATCGGGATCGCCCTGCTGCTGGGCTTCCGCTTCCCGGACAACTTCGACCGGCCGTACGCGGCGACCAGCCTGCGTGAGTTCTGGCGACGCTGGCACCTGACGCTCTCACGCTGGCTGCGCGACTACGTCTACGTGCCACTTGGTGGCAGCCGGCGCGGCCCGCGCCGCACCCAGCTGAACCTGCTGATCACGATGGTTCTCGGCGGGCTGTGGCACGGAGCGGCCTGGACGTTCGTCTGCTGGGGCGCGGCGCACGGGGCCGGTCTGGCGGCCGAGCGCGCGTTCGTCCGCCGCCGCGCCCGCCCCCACGGCCACCGCCGCCCGGTCGACGCGCTCATGCCGCTGGCCGCCGACCATGCCGCCCGTTCGGGGACCATCCCGCATCCGCGTGCGGGCGGTGACCCCGCCAGGCTCGATCCGGCCGGCTCCCCCGCCCTCACGCCGGCGTTGACGGCCGTGGCTCAAGCTCCAGCCCCAGTCGCGGCGCGGCTCGTCACGGTGGCACCGGGGACCGCGGCACCGGGGACGGAAGCACCCGAAACGGCGGGGACGGCGGCTGGCCGCTGGGTGCGCCGGATCGTGACCTTCCACCTTGTCTGCGCCGCCTGGGTGCTGTTCCGGTCCCCCGACCTGACGACCACCGGGGAGATCCTGCGCCGGCTGGTGACCGGTGGTCTCGCCGTCGGCCTGGTGACGCCGACAGTGATCCTCGCGATCGTCGTCGGCCTTGGCCTGGCCGCGGTGCCGGCGCGCTGGTGGGCGGCGGCCCAGGGTGCCTTCGACCAGCTGAGGCTGCCCGTCCAGGCGCTCGCCGTCGCCGCCTTCCTGCTGGTCATGTACTCGTTCGTCGGCCAGCAGGACGTCGCCCCGTTCATTTACTTTCGGTTCTGACGAGGCGCCCCGATATCACCCAGAGTCAATCCGGCAGTTCGGTGAGGGAGACCGAATCGACGGAGGAAACGGTTCGTGTCGTTGATGGAGACGATACGTAGCGGCGTGGCAGGCTCGTGGGCCGTGGACACCCAGGCGGACGTGGACGAGACGCCGACCGGGCGCGACGGCGCGACGGACACCGGCGAGCCCGGCCCGTCGCGACGCCTTCCCGCGCCGGCACCGCGGGGACCGTCGAACCCGCCACCCGCACCGCCGCCACCGCCACCGCCACCGTCGGCGTCGGCGTCGGCGTCGGCGTCGGCGGCAAGTTCGTCGTCACGGGTCGTGTCCGCCCGGCGCGCGTTCGCGCTGGTCACGCTGTCGCTGGCCGCGATGGCGGTGCTGCGCGCGCCGGCGGCGGTCCACGCCGGCGAGGGAATGCCGGCGGGCACGACCCGCGACGTCGTCCTGGCCCTCGCCCGGCCGCTCGCGACCGTCACCCACCCACTCGGCCTCGACTGGCCAAGCAGGCGGCTCTCGGCGTTCTTCGGGCATGGCGCCCCGGCCACCCACTCCGAGCTGGTCACCGCCGCGGGCCAGGAGAAGTCCGCGGCCACCACGGCCGAGCCGCGGATGGGGGGAAAAGGGCTGGTCACACCCCCGCCGCCCGCGCCCGCCCCGGTCCGGGTCCCGACGACCGCCGACCCACTGCGCGTCCTCGTCACCGGCGACTCGCTGACCGAGTCGCTGGGACCGACGATCGCGAACACCGGGCCGGCCACCGTAAGGGCGCAGACCGACACCCGGTTCGGCACCGGCCTTGTGCGGCCGGACTTCTTCGACTGGGCGAGCCACGCCCGCGAGCAGATCGCGGCCCGTGACCCGGAGGTCGTCGTCGTGGCTCTCGGCGCGAACGACGGCCAGGGCATCACGCTGCCTGACGGCACGGTCCTGCCAGCCGGGTCGCCGCGGTGGGCCGACGAGTACCGGCGCCGCGCGCTGGTCCTGCTCCGGATCTGGACGGACGGCGGACAGCGCCGGGTGTACTGGGCCAGCCTGCCGCCAGCGCGTTCCGGCCGGCTCGATGGCTACTTCCGCCAGCTCAACGCCGCCGTGGCGGACGCCGCCCGCCAGGTGCCCGGCGCCGAGTTCCTCGACCTGACGCCCGAGCTGACCGATCAGGGCCACTACAGCGACTATCTACGCAACCCGGCCGGCCATACCGTGCTGGCCAGGACCCGCGACGGTGTCCACTACACGTTGGACGGCTCCCGGATCGTCGCCGTCCCGATCCTCGCCGCACTCACCGCCGACTACCGTCTGTCCACACCGGTACCCGCTGGGGCCGGGTAGCGAACCGTCGTCTCAGCGGCCGCGAGTGCCGGCGAAGCCGAAACCGACGCCGTCGAGGTCGGCGCGGGCCGCGGTCACGACCTCGTGGGACTCGGCGATGAGCTGGGCGCGCCGGGCCGGGTCGAGGTCGGCCCGGCTGAGCAGGTCGAGCAGGTCCTCCGCGAGCACGGTCAGCTGGTCGGCGAGGCCGTGGGCGGCGAGTGGTGGCGGCTGCGCGCCGTCGGGGGCTCCGGAGCCCGCCACGCGGCTCAGCCGAGCCAGCTCACGGGCCAGCGCCGTGGCCCGCTCGGCCCGCGTGCCACCGGCGGCCGCGCGCACGCCCCAGGAGGCCGCGCTCCAGCTCCGGAGGCGGTCGAGCAACCGGTGGAGCTCGCGGGCCAGATCGCGGGCCGGCCCATGGACCGATTCCGACATCCGGGCACCTTACCTGACGAGGACGACGCCGGGTCTTGCCCTACCGTTCGTCGTGATGCACCCTCCCTTCATGGTCCGTTGACGCCGGGTTCAGCTCAGGAGGCGCCCATGTCTCAGTTTCGCTCCGTCCAGACCCCGCAGACCCACCAGAGTCTCATCGAGCGCCTTCCAAAGGTCACCGGCCACGATCTAGCCCATTGGCTCGCGCGGATCGCCGACGGCCCAGGCCTGCTGCGGTTCCCGGAGCGTGTCAACTGGCTGCGCGACGAGTACGACCTCCCACACTGCTACGCCGCCGCGCTCGTCCACGAGTCCGACATGCGCCGCCGCGCGATCAGGGTCTGACTCCGAGGCCCTACCGAGCCAGGCCGCGGCACCGCGGGGGATCCGACCGATCTCGCCTCCGCGACAATGGCGGCATGGATGTCGATGCCGCACGCGCGTTCGTCCAGGAGAATCACCGAGCGGTGCTGGCGACCCGCCGTCGCGACGGCGGGCCGCAGCTGTCACCCGTCACCGTCGGGGTCGACGAAGCCGGCCTGGTCATCATCAGCAGCCGCCTGACCGCCTACAAGGTGCGCAACATCGAACGCGAGCCGGCGGTCGACCTGTGCGTGCTGAACGACGGCTTCTTCGGCGCCTGGGCGCAGATCAGCGGCCACGCCGAGATCGTCACGCTCCCAGCGGCGATGGACGGCCTGATCGCCTACTACCGCGGTGTCTCCGGTGAGCACCCCGACTGGGACGACTACCGGGCCGCGATGGTCCGCGACCAGCGCTGCCTGATCCGCGTCACCATCGATACCGCGGGCCCCACCCGCTCAGGCTGACCGTCTCGGCGGCGGGGTTCCTGCCGGATCGGCCTCGCCGCCGATCCGGCAGGACCGCGATGTAGAAGGCCGGCGACCTGGAAGGCCGGCGATCTGGAAGGTCCAGGGCGGGACGCGCCGGCGCCCTGGCCTCCTTCCCGCCCTAGCGGCGCAGCTTCGACAGGAGGCGGAGCATTTCCAGGTAGACCCAGAGGAAGCCGATGAGCAGGCCGTACGCGGCCCGCCACGCTTCCGCGCGGGGCGCCCTGGCCGCCACCGCCTGCTCGATGTAGTCGAAGTCGAGGATGAACTGCAGGCTGGCGAACACCAGCACCACCAGGCTGAACAGGATCCCCAGCGGGGTGGCGTCGTTCATCACCGGCAGGTGGCTGCCGGTCGTGAGCCGCAGCACGAGATCGATCAGGCTCAGGGCGACGACGGCGAGCAGCACCGAGCCGACGATGCGCGCCAGCCGCGGCGTCGCCCGGATGCGGCGGCTGCGGTAGGCGATCAGCATGGTCGTGAAGATCAGGGCTGTACCGAGCAGGGCCTGGGGAATGATCCCCGAGTAGGCCGACTCGTACGTCCGGGAGAGGCCGCCGGCGCCGATACCGGCCAGCACCGCGAACGCGATCACCAGGGGCGGCGTCGCCCGCCCGCTGAACCCGATCACCAGGCTCAGGACGAACCCCGCGATGCCGGCGACCATGACCAGTCCGGGCGAGCCCGGAACGAGCAGCCAGCCGACGAGACCGCCGACGCCCGCCAGCCCGAACAGCCCGAGCGTGTGCATCACGACGTCATCGATGGTGAGCCCGTTCGGCTGCCGGTAGATCCGCGCCAGGTCCTCCGGCGTCGGCGCTCCGGGCATCCCGCCCCGCGGGTTCGGCGGCCAGGTTGTCTCATCCCGACCGGCCGGTGCCGAACGCATCCGGGTGAAGACCGGGTTACTTGATCGCATCCTCGCCATGTCGGCTCGCCGCCCTCTTCGCGCTGACCTACTGAGCAGCGCCCTGCCGCCCCGCGCGCCGGAGCGTGCCCCGCACGCCACCCAGCACTAACCGCAAACGATAAACGTCACCCCGCACCCAGCGGTTCCCCATACCCCGCCGGCCCATCGAGGGGCACTCGCCGCCCGGCGCGCCGAGCCGGCCAGGCGGAACCGCCCCTACCGGGCGAGGCGGGAGCGAACCTGGGTACCCAGAGCTACAGAACGGCCACGACAACGCGCGCCGGAAGCACAATGAGCCCCACAGTCAACCAATACAAGAAACCCCAGCAAGCGCAACCGAAGCGAGGTCCAAGGGGCGAAGCCCCTTCCCTCGAGGTCCGGGCTCGGGGCAATATCGCCACTCTCGGCGAAGCCGCGAGACCGGAGGGGGATCCAAGGGGGCGAAGCCCCCTTGGCGCGGGGTCCGGGGCTCGGCCCCGGGGCAATATCGCGGCCCTCGGCGAAGCCGCCAAAGGCGGCAAGCATGGAACGCTGGCTCGTGCCGGTGGTCGGAGTCGAACCGACACTCGAGCTGTTTTTAGGACAGCCTCCTCTACCTGTTGGGATACACCGGCTCGTCTACATCGCTGATATTTCTACCACGCTACGTAGGTTCTGGGAATAACACAACATGGAGAAATCACCCGGACGGCGGACAGACGGGGCAGTCGTCACCCTTCGTGACGTTGAGGTGAACAACGCGCGGACAGATCGGTGCGGACCGTCATAGGAAGTCGCGTGGTCATCACAGGACGGTCATGGTCTTCGACTGCTTCCGCATAGGACGATATGTCCGCTCCGCGTCGCGGCCCACCCGCGCGGATGCCATGCCCGGCAACGCATCCGGCGCCGTCATACCGGGCCGATCGGCCATCCCCTGGCGATGCCCGCGCCGGTTCTGACGGCGGCGGGGGCGGGCTCGGATGGCGCCGCGGTCGCGCGCCGGAAGTCGGCCCGCGGGTCGGCGAGCGAGCCGAGCGAGACGATCTCCCGCTGGAAGAGGAGGGCCAGCGTCCAGTCGGCCAGCACGCGGGCCTTCCGGTTGAAGGTCGGCAGGCGGCTGAGGTGGTAGGTCCGGTGCATGAACCAGGCCGGCCACCCGTGCAGCTTGATGCCATAGACGTCGGCGACGCCACGGTGCAGGCCGAGGGAGGCCACGCTGCCGGCGTACCTGTGCTCGTATGGCTGGATCGGCTCGCGGCGCAGGTGGGCGACCAGATTGTCCGCGAGCCTGCGAGCCTGGCGGACGGCGTGCTGGGCCGACGGGCTCGTGGTGGCGCCCGGCGGCCCGGTCAGGTCGGGCACGGCGGCGCAGTCGCCCGCCGTCCAGGCGTCGGGAACCCCCTCGACCTGAAGGAAGGGGTTGGCCCGCAGCCTGCCTCGTTCGTCGAGGGGCAGGTCGGTGTGGCCGAGCACCGGGTTGGCGCGCACGCCCGCGGTCCACACGATCGTGTCCGCGTCGAACTCGGTGCCGTCGTCGAGTTCGACGTGGCCGTTCACCAGGCTGGTGACGCGCCGGCTCAGCCGGACCTCGATCCCACGGTGCTCGAGCTGTTTGACGGTGTAAAGCCCCATGGCCGGCGAGACCTCGGGAAGAATGCGGTCGGTCGCCTCGACGAGCACCCATCGCAGGTCGTTCGGACTAATGTCAGGATAATAGGAACACGCGTAACGCGACATGTCCTCGAGCTCCGCGAGCGCTTCAATTCCCGCGTATCCGCCGCCGATGAAGACGAAGGTGAGCGCGCGGACGCGTTCGACGGGGTCGCGCGTCGACGCCGCGGCGTCGATCCGATTTATCACCTTGTTCCGCAGGTAAATAGCCTCGGCGACCGACTTGAATCCGACGCCGAGATCCGCGAGCCCCGGGATCGGCAGCGTGCGGGCGACCGAGCCGGGCGCCAGCACGAGGATGTCGTAACCAAGGTCGTACTCGTCACCGCCGACAGTACGGACCGTGGCGAGACGATACGCGTGCGCGATGCTGGTAACCCGCCCACTGATCATCTCACAGCCACGAAGCACCTTGCGCAACGGGACAACCACATGCCGTGGCTCCAGGTTGCCGGCAGCCGCCTCCGGCAGGAACGGCTGGTAGGTCATGTAGGAGTTGGGCTCGACGACGGTCACGCTCGCCTCACCTGGACGCAGCCGGCGCCGCAGCCGCAGGGCCGTGTACATCCCGACGTAACCACCGCCGACGACGAGGATGCGTGGCTCCCCACCAAATGCCATGGGAAAGGCGGTACCCACGGCGCCAACTGGTACGCCCCAAGCGCGAGACGGGCACCTCGGGTACCGCCGCGCCGAAGCCGCCCAGACGTGACGTGGACCACGAATACATCATTTGGCTAGCCGACTATGACGTACGAGACACCGGTGATATAGGCCACGACCGCGCGGGTCGGGCGATCCATAGGTGGCATGGCCCAGGGCAATTCGGGTGGCCGGCCTGTCTCTTGCGAGCTCTTTGCCCGGTTACCGGCTGCCCGGCCCGGTCCGGATGTCAGCGCCGTCGCGCGCGCCGCGGTCGTCGTCGGGCGGGCCCAGGCCGGCATGCCGGGCGGCGGCGGACAGCACGTCCTCGAGCATCTCGGCCGTGACCCGACCGGTGAAGGTGTTCTGCTGGCTGGGGTGGTAACAGCCGAGCAGCAGCGGCCCGTCGGGCAGCTCGACGCGGGTGCCATGGCCGAAGGCGGGACGAGGGGCAGGCACCGGGTAGCCGGCGGCCTTCAGCCCCGGCCAGAGCGCCTGCCAGGCGAAACCGCCGAGCACCACGACGGCCCGCAGCGTCGGGCGGAGAAGCTCCAGCTCACGGACCAGCCAGGGTCGGCAGGCATCCCGCTCGGCCGGCGTGGGCTTGTTGACCGGTGGCGCGCAGCGCACCGCCGCCGTGATCCTCGCCCCCAGCATCCGCTGGCCGTCGCCCGCCGCCGTCGACGTCGCCACGCTCGCGAGACCCGCCCGGTGCAGCGCCGCGAACAGCCAGTCGCCGCTGCGGTCACCGGTGAAGATCCGGCCGGTGCGGTTGCCGCCGTGCGCGGCTGGCGCGAGCCCCACCAGCAGCACGCGCGCGTCCGGCGGCCCGAACGAGGGCATCGGGCGACCCCAGTACCGCTCGGTGGCGTACGCGGCTCGACGGGCCCGCGCGACCTCCTCGCGCCACGCCACCAGCCGTGGGCAGGCCCGGCAGACCGACGAGCGGGGCGTCGACCTCGGCCGCGTCCGGTGCCGTCGCGGCCAGCCGGGCGGCGTCCCCGGGCGACCGGGCCACCGGCGTCGCCGCCGTCGCCGGGTCGCCGGGCCAGCCGGTCCCCGGCCCCACCGGCGCCCGCGAGCCCGGTTCCTCAGCGTCCAAGCGAGAAGGCGATGCCGTCGAGGATGTCGCGCTCGCTGGCCACCACCGCCGGCAGCCCCACCCGCTCCACGAGGGTGCGCAGCACCAGCGCGCCCGCCGCGATGACGTCGACCCGGCCTGGGTGCATGACCGGGAGGGCGGCCCGCTCGGAGTGCGTCATCGCCAGCAGCTTGCCGGTCACCTCCGCGATCGCCTCGGCTGGAGTGGACAGCAGGTGGATCCGGTCGGAGTCGTACTCGGGCAGGCCGGCGGCCAGCGCCGCGACCGTGGTGACCGTGCCGGCGACCCCGACGAGCGTCGCCGCCGTACGGATCGGCACCACCTGCTCGGCCAGGTCGAGGGCGGCGTGGACGTCGGCGACGATCGCCGCCGCCTCGTCCGGGTCGGGCGGGTCGGAACGGAAATGGCGCTCGGCCATCCGGACGCAGCCGACGTTCACCGACCGGGCGGCGAGCACCCCGGAGGCGTCGCCGAGCACCAGCTCGGTGGAGCCGCCGCCGATGTCGGCGACCAGGATGGGGGTCGCGGCGCCGGGCAGCTCCGCCGCGGCGCCGGCGTAGGACAGCGCGGCCTCCTCGTCGCCGGTGATCACCTCGGGGTCGACCCCGAGGATCGCCCGCACCCCGTCGACGAGCTCGGCGCGGTTGCGCGCGTCCCGGGTCGCGCTGGTGGCGACCATCCGCACCCTGGTGGCGCCCAGCCGGTCGATCTCGGCGGCGTAGTCACGCAGCGCGGCAAGGGTGCGCTTCAGCGCCTCGGGGGCGAGCTCACCGGTGCGGTCCACCCCGGCGCCAAGCCGGACGATCTCCATCCGGCGGGTCAACTCGCGCAGTCGCGGCCCGGCTTCGCCGGGTCCCTGGCCATCGCCGGGCTCGATGTCGGCGACCAGCAGCCGAATCGAGTTGGTACCGCAGTCGATGGCTGCGACACGGCTCATCCGCCCGCTCCCTTCTCGTCCTCGTCGTCAGAAGGTCCGCTGAGAGGTCCGGTCGTCCCCGCTGTCACGGGTGACGGGGACTGGACGCAAGGCCCGCGGGCGCCCCAGTCGCCGGTGGCGGCGAGCGCCTCGTCGCCGAACGGGTTCACCCCGGGTCCCGCCGCCAGGCTGTGGGCGGCGAGCACGTGCAGGCACTTGACCCGGTCCGGCATGCCGCCGGCGCCCGGGTTGCCCGGCAGCACGTCCAGCGCGTCCCGGCGGGCGAGGTAGTCCGCGTGGGCGGCGCGGTAGGCCGCGGCGAGCCCCGGGTCCTCGCCGAGGCGGGCCGTCATCTCCCGCATCACCCCGGCCGCCTCCAGCCGGGAGATCGCTGCCGCGGCCCGGGGGCAGGTCAGGTAGTACAGCGTCGGGAACGGGGTGGCGTCCTCCAGCCGCGGCGCCGTCTCGACGACGTCGGGCAGGCCGCAGGAGCAGCGGTGCGCGACCCGCCGGACCGCCCTCGGCCGCCGTCCGAGCTGCTCCTCGACGACCTCGAGATCGCGGTCCAGACCACCGGCCGCTTCCCGCCCGCCCCCGTCACTCATCTGGCCACGCGCCGTGTCCTGGCTGTGCTCCGCGGCCGCGCGGGCCGCTCAACGCCCGCTCGCCTGGGACCAGAGCTGGCTGTACCAGGCGTCGTCGGGGCTGGAGCGCCCGCGACCGCCCGCCGCCGCCGGGCTCGGCGACGGCGTGACGGGCACCAGGTAGGTCGTTTCCCCCGGCTTGACGTAGTGCAGCCTTCGGCGCGCCTCGTCCTCGACCCAGGCGTCGTCGTCGTATTTCGAGACCGTCGCGCGCAGCGCGTCGACGCGCGCCTGCGCCGCCGCGTTCTGTTTGGCCAGCGCGGCGATGTCCGCCTGCTGCTGCAGGTAGAGCCGCAGCGGATAGGCGAGCGTCAGCACGAGCACGCAGATCACCACGGCCAGCAGGGTGGCACGGGTGGTGAGCGTCGTCCGCCGGGGCAGGCGCGGCATGGCAGCTGGTCAGCCGGTTGGGCGGCTCAGCCGGCCACGCGCCGCGGGAACGCGCCCGCGCCGGCGTAGCGCGCCGCCGCGTCGAGCTGCTCCTCGATCCGCAGGAGCTGGTTGTACTTGGCCACTCGTTCGCTGCGCGCCGGGGCGCCGGTCTTGATCTGCCCGCTGCCCACCGCGACGGCGAGGTCGGCGATCGTCGTGTCCTCGGTCTCGCCGGACCGGTGCGACATCATCGTCCGGTAGCCGGAGCGGTGCGCGAGGTCGACGGCGTCGAGCGTCTCCGTCAGGGTGCCGATCTGGTTGACCTTGACGAGCAGCGCGTTCGCCGCGCCAGCCGCGATGCCGCGGGCGAGGCGCTCCGGGTTGGTCACGAACAGGTCGTCGCCGACGAGCTGGACCTTGGCGCCGAGCCGGCTGGTGATCGCCTGCCAGCCCTCCCAGTCGTCCTCGGCCAGCGGGTCCTCGATCGAGACGATCGGGTAGGACGCCACCAGCTCGGCGTAGTAGTCGGTCAGCTGCTCGGCGGACTTGCCGGTGCCCTCGAACCGGTACGCGCCGTCCTGGAAGAACTCGGTGCTGGCGACATCGAGCGCGAGCGCGACGTCCTCGCCGACGGTGAAGCCGGCCTTCTGGATCGCCTCGGCGATCAGGTCCAGGGCCTCACGGTTGGTTGGCAGGTCCGGGGCGAAGCCGCCCTCGTCGCCGACGCCGGTGCCCAGGCCCCGGCCCTTGAGGACGCTCTTGAGCGAGTGGTAGACCTCGGTCCCCCAGCGCAGCGCCTCGGCGAACGTGCTCGCGCCGATCGGCGCGACCATGAACTCCTGGATGTCGACGTTGGTGTCCGCGTGCGCGCCGCCGTTGAGGATGTTCAGCATCGGCACCGGCAGCAGGTGGGCGCTCGGGCCGCCGACGTAGCGGAACAGCGGGAGGTTGCTCGACTTGGCGGCGGCCTTGGCGACCGCGAGGCTCACGCCGAGGATCGCGTTCGCGCCGAGGCTCGACTTGTCCGGGGTGCCGTCGAGGTCGATCAGCGTCGCGTCGATCAGCCGCTGGTCGGTGGCGTCCAGGCCCAGGTCGATCAGCGCCGGGCCGATCCGGTCGATGACCGCCTCGACGGCCTTGGTCACGCCCTTGCCGCCGTAGCGGTCGTCACCGTCACGCAGCTCGACCGCCTCGAAGGCGCCGGTGCTCGCTCCGCTGGGGACCGCGGCGCGGGCCTCCGTGCCGTCGTCGAGCAGGACCTCGACCTCGACGGTGGGGTTGCCACGCGAATCCAGGATCTCGCGGGCGGCTACATCCTCGATGGACGGCACGGATCCTCCATTGGCCAGAGGTCGAGGGGAAGGACAAGCTACAAGGTCCGGACGAATCCGCCCGGGCGAGACTACCGCCGCGAGGACCCGACCGGGTCGGCCACACGCCGAACACCACATGACACCACGGCGATCGACCCGGTCGCGGTGCGCGAGCGCGAGCGCGTCAGCCGATGGGCCCGATCGGGGGCATGAGGAGCGGACCGACCGCCGGCAGGCCGGCGCTGGCGGCGAGCCCGGCGAGCGGGCCCCAGCCACCGGCGTGGTCACCGGTCAGGACGCCGGCGAAGTAGCCGGCCAGCGCCTCCCAGGCGCCGGCCCACCCGGCACCGAGGCCGTGCGTGCCGCCGAGGCCGAACGCGGCCTGGGCGGCGGCGGCCTGGTCCTCACTGGAACGAGCGGGGCGGACCCGGTCGACCAGCGACCGCCGCGGCACCAGTCGCACCTGTCCCGGGCGCGCCCCGGGCAGGCCGGCGGCCGCCCAGGCCAGCCGCAGCGCCCGCTCCAGGCCGCCGAGCTCGTCGACCAGCCCGTGCCCGTACGCGTCGGCGCCGGTCCAGACCCGGCCGCGCGCAAGCTCGCCGGCCCGTTCCAGGCTCATCGCCCGCGCGGACGCGACCTTGCCGACGAAGTCGTCGTAGACGCGGTCGAGGAACTCCTCCAGCTTGGCCCGCTCGCCGGCGCTGAACGGGCGGCGCGCCGACATCATCAGCGCGTGCTCGCCCTGGGCGACCTCACCGATCGCGACGCCCAGCTTGTCCAGCAGCCCGCTGATCACCTGCTTGCCGCCGTAGACGCCGATCGAGCCGGTGAGCGTCGACGGGTTGGCGACGATCGTGTCGGCGGCCAGCGAGACGAAGTAGCCGCCGGAGGCGGCGACCGCGCCCATCGACACGACGACCGGGCGACCGGTGGCCCGGAACCGCTCCACCTCGCGGCGCACCAGGTCGGAGGCGACGTAGGAGCCGCCGGGACTGTCCACCCGGAAGACCGCCGCCGCGATGTCCGGGTCCTTCGCCGCGGCCCGGAAGGCGGCACACACGGCGTCGGCGGCCAGCATGGGGCCGCCGACCCCCGGGCCGCCGCGGCGCAGCACCACCGGCCCGGTGCCGTGGATGAGCGCGACGGCGGCGCGGCCCGGGTCCAGGGCCGGCGGGACCGCGACGTCGGGGTCCAGGCCGGCGCCCGTCTCGGCCTGCGCGGGCACCGCGGGTCCCGTGTCCCCCCGCTGGGCGCCGAACCGGGAGCCGACCGCGGCGAGGGAGCGGGCCACCCGGCGCGGCGGCGAGGACTCCCGCCGCGCCGCCGACCGGCGGTAGGCGCCCAGGTACATCGGGACCGGGCTGGCCCCGTCCGGTGAGCGTTGCGGTGGCCCGCCCGCCGGCGACCCGTCGCCCGTACCGGCCTGGATCTCGGCGTCGCCGGCGGACGCCGTGCCCTCGGCTCCATCACCGGGCCGGTCCGCGGCGGCAGCGGCGGGGATGCCCGTGGCGGCGACAGCGGCGGGGCCCTCGTCCGCGCGCGGCGTCGCCGGCTCGGCGGGCAGGGGTTCCAGCGGGAGCGTGCCCGTCGAGAGTTCCGGATCCGCGTCAGCGGACCGACGGGAAGGCTCGTCCGTGACGGCGTCCCCGCCTTCCGCGACCGGTATGGCGGGCGTGGCGGGCATGGCGGGCTTCGCGGCGGATTCGGGGACGGCGGCCAGCGGCGGGCGGCCCCGCGACGCCGGCGCCGACGCGGCGAGCGGCTCGGGAGCGGCGGTCACCGGCTCGACGGTCGGGTCCTGCGCGCCAGCACGCCCGCGGGCGGCCGCGTACACCTCGTCGCGGTAGCCGAGCCGGTCGACCAGCCCGGCGCCGAGCGCCACCCGCGCGGACAGCGGCCCGGCGTCGACCAGCGTGCGCACCCGGTCGGACGGCAGCCGCCGGCCGGCGGCGATGCCCGCGATGATCTCGTCGGCGCACGACTCGACCACCCTGGTGGTCGCCTCCAGATGGGCGGGGGTGAAGCCGCGCTCGACGAACGTGTTGACCGCGTTCTTGTACTCGTGCCGCGCCCCGAGCTCGGTGGTCACGCCGAGGCGGTCGAGCGCGTCCCGCAGGAACGGGGTGTGGCTGGCGACGCCGGTGAGCCCGAGGTCACCGGGCGGGGCGAGCCAGATCTGGTCGAAGGCGCAGGCCAGGTAGTACGGAACGGTCCCGCCGCCGAACTCGCCGAACGTGTCGGCGTAGGCGATCGCGAACTTCCCGGCCGCGCGGAACTCGGCGACGGCGTCCCGGATCTCCTGCGCCCGCGAGAGCGGCATCCCGCAGCTGGCGACGTGCGCGACGAGCACACGGGTCCTGGGGTCGAGCGCGGCCCGGCGCAGGCCGTCCACGAGCTCGCGCAGCGTCTGGCGCCCCCGGCCTCGCCAGGCCGCCAGGGGGTCGTCGACGACCCCCTCGACCGGGTCGGTGGCGAGATCCAGCTCCAGGAGCAGCGGGGCGTTGCGCCGGGCGGCCAACGCGCGGATCTCGGCGATCGCGTGCCGGGGCGTCGTCGTCTCCATGCCCAGAGGCTACGACCACCCCCATGTCACCGTAACCACCCACCACTCACCCAACATGACCTCAAATTGGTCAGGATGCGGTCAGGAGGCGGGAGACGACCACCGTAGGCGCCAGCTGGCCGGGTCCTGCCCGGCCGGATCGACGGCGTCGGCGTGGGCGGACTCCTCGGCCGCGGCCAGGGCGTCGCGGAAGGCGCGGGCACGCGCGCGCAGGGCGGACTCCGCGTCCACGCCGGCCGCGTCGGCCAGCGCCACGGCGGCGAACAGCAGGTCGCCGATCCCGCGCTCGTCCAGCTCCGGGCCGGCCGCGATCGCCGCGACCGCCTCGGCGGCCGTGCCGGGGCCGTCCGCCACGGGCAGGCCCTCGCAGGCCTCGCCCTCGACCGTCGCGGCATCGGTCTCGGACCACGGCGCGGCGGGCAGGACGAGGTCGGCGGGAACGCCGATCTTGCGGGCGCGTTTCTGCAGCTTCGCGGCGAGCGAGAGGGCCGGCTGGGTCAGCGGAACACCCTCGGTGACCGACCGGCGGCCCTTCTCGACGGCCTTGATGGCGTCCCAGTTGGCGAGCACCTCGTCGGCGCCGGCGACGGCCACGTCGCCGAACACGTGCGGGTGCCGGCGCACCAGCTTGTTCACCAGCCCGGCGGCGACCTCGTCCACGTCGAACCGGCCACCGCCCCGGTCCACGTCGCCGTCCGTCGCCTCCTCGGCGACCCGCGCGTGGAACAGGACCTGCATGAGCACGTCGCCGAGCTCCTCGCGCAGCTCGGCCGGCTGCGCGTCCTCGATCGCCTGGTAGGCCTCGTAGGCCTCCTCCAGCAGGTATGGGGCCAGCGAGGCGTGGGTCTGCTCGCCGTCCCACGGGCAGCCGCCTGGCGAGCGCAGCCGGTCCATCACGGCGACCGCGTCCAGCAGCACCGCGCCCGCCACGTCGTGCGTCCCCGCGACGATGCGGACCGCCTCCGGCTCGGTCCCGGCGTGCGCGCGCAGGGCGGCGTCGAGCGCCGCCGAGGCGCCCGGCCAGCCGGCCTCCGGCTCGAGCAGCCACACCACCTCGTCCGCGCCGGCCGCGAGGGCGGCGGCGCGCAGCTCCGCGAGCACCGACTCCAACAGCGCCGGCTCCGGGAACGCGAGGACCTCGACGTCGGCGCCGGCCGCGCGCAGCGCGGGCAGCTGCGGGTGTGCCGGGTCGGCGCAGCGCACCGGAGCCTTGCGCACCAGGTCCCAGGCAGGCGCGGTGAGCAGGCCCGGCGCGACCCGGGCGCTGGTCGCGAGCAGCGTGACCCGGGCCAGGCCGGCCTCGGTCACGACAGGCTCAGCTGCTGATCCGGCGTCGCCGTGGTCGCGATGGAACCGGACTGCGGCAGCACCTGCAGGTCGTCGACGCTCCACGCCCCGAACCGCGGGCTCACCGACACCCCGACCTGACGCGAGAGCTTGACCAGCTCGGGGGTGACCTTGTCCGAGCGCGCGGTTCCCTCGACGATGTCACGGGCCAGGAACGGCCGCAGCTGCTCGTAGCTGAGCGGCAGGGACTTCACCCCGAACTGGGCCAGCAGGCCGTCATAGGCCGACTTCGCCTGCGCGTCCGTGCCGACCAGGTCCGGCGCGACCTTGTCCGCGATCTTGGACTCGAGCGCGTCGACGTGCACCTGGGTCCGGACGTCCTGCGGCGCGAATCCGAGCACGCCGACGGCGTCCTCGAAGGCGGGGACGCTGCCGGCCTGGGTCACCGCGAGCGCCTGGTAGTAGGCGTCGAAGTCCTGCGGCGTGAGCGTGATCCCGAGCTCACGCGCCTTCGCCTCGTCCAGCCTGACCCGGATGAGGCTGTTCAGCGCGCGGCGCTGCACGAGGTCACGGGTGATCGGGCCCTGCTGGGACTCGCGCTGCGCGACCACATCCGGATGCGCGGCGGCGTAGGCCGTGTACGCCTCCATGCCGCGGTCCGCGATGGCGCTCACGGTGGCCGTGTCGATCGTCTGGTCGTCGACCTGCGCGGCGGCGCCGGCATGACTCGTGCAGGCGGTCATGGCCACCGCCACCAGCGCGAGCGCGGCACCGAACAGTGCCCCCCGGGACGAGGGCCGCCGGCCTTGCAGACGTGGTGACTTCACGGACGCCACGTTAGCTTCCCCATCAGGGGTGACGCACCCGACCCCACCCCAATGCGTGCCATTCACGGCCCACCCACGCGAGCCCTCACGGTCGGCTGCCGGGCGCGCTACCGGTGGCGACGCTGGCGGCGGCGGCGACGGAGTCACCGAGGATGGCGGCGAGCAGGTCGGCCGCCCAGGCGAGCAGCGCCTTGTCACGCAGCGGCGGCGAGCCGATCCGGCCGGTCAGGCTCGGGGCCGGGACCAGCACCGTGCGGGCCGCCGGCTTGACCACGGCGCCCTTGTACAGCCGCTGCAGCCGCAGCGTCTGGCTCTCCCGCAGCTCCAGCGGGCCGAAGCGGATCTGCTTGCCCGCCAGCGTGATCTCCGCCAGGCCGTAGCCGCGGGCGAGCACCCGCAGCGAGGCGACGGCCAGCAGGTTCTCCACCGGCTCCGGCGGCGCGCCGAAGCGGTCGACGAGCTCGGCCCGGACCTCGTCGAGGTCGGCCCCGCTGGCCGCGGCGGCGATCCGGCGGTAGGCGTCGAGGCGCAACCGCTCGCTGCCGACGTAGTCGTGCGGCAGGCTCGCGTCGACCGGGAGCTCGACCTTGACGTCCGACAGCTCCTCGGGCGCCTGCCCCTTGTAGTCGGCCACCGCCTCGCCGACCATCCGCACGTAGAGGTCGAAGCCGATGGCGGCGATGTGCCCGGACTGCTCGCCGCCGAGCAGGTTGCCGGCGCCGCGGATCTCCAGGTCCTTCATCGCGACGGCCATGCCCGCGCCGAGGTCGGTGTTCAGCGCGATGGTCGCGAGCCGGTCGTGCGCGGTCTCGGTGAGCGGCCGGTCCGGCGGGTAGAGGAAGTAGGCGTACGCCCGCTCGCGCCCGCGCCCGACCCGGCCGCGCAGCTGGTGCAGCTGGGACAGGCCGAAGACGTCGGCCCGCTCGACGATGAGCGTGTTGGCGTTGGAGATGTCCAGGCCCGACTCGACGATCGTCGTGCAGACCAGGACGTCGAACCTCTTCTCCCAGAAGGAGACCATCACCTTCTCGAGCAGGTCCTCGTTCAGCTGGCCGTGCGCGGTCGCGATCCGCGCCTCGGGCACCAGTTCGCGCAGCCGGGCCGCGGCCCTGTCGATCGACTCGACCCGGTTGTGGATGTAGAAGACCTGCCCCTCGCGCAGCAGCTCGCGCCGGATGGCGGCGGCCACCTGGCGCTGGTCGTAGGCGCCGACCGAGGTGAGCACCGGGTGGCGCTCCTCGGGCGGGGTGTCGATCGTCGACAGCTCCCGGATGCCGGTGATCGACATCTCCAGCGTCCGCGGGATCGGGGTGGCGCTCATCGTGAGCACGTCCACCGCCGTCCGCATCTTCTTCAGGTGCTCCTTGTGCTCGACGCCGAACCGCTGCTCCTCGTCGACGATCACGAGCCCCAGGTCCTTGAACTTGGTCTCGCTCGACAGCAGTCGATGGGTGCCGATGACGACGTCGACGGAGCCGTCCGCCATCCCGGCGATAGCGGCCTTCTGCTCGGTGGCCGTGTTGAACCTGCTCATCGCCTTCACGATCACGGGGAAGGCCGCGTACCGCTCGGAGAAGGTCTGGTAGTGCTGCTGGACGAGCAGCGTGGTCGGGACCAGGACTGCCACCTGCTTGCCGTCCTGCACCGCCTTGAACGCGGCCCGCACGGCGATCTCGGTCTTGCCGTAGCCGACGTCCCCGCAGATCACCCGGTCCATCGGGACCGGGCGCTCCATGTCCCGCTTGACCTCGTCGATCGCGGAGAGCTGGTCGGGGGTCTCCCGGAACGGGAAGGCGTCCTCCAGCTCGCGCTGCCACGGGTTGTCAGGGCCGAACGCGTAGCCGGGCGCCGCCATCCGGGCGCTGTAGAGCCGGATCAGCTCGCCGGCGATCTCCTTGACCGCCTTGCGTGCCCGGCTCTTGCGCTTGGCCCAGTCGGCCCCGCCGATCCGGTCGAGCGTCGGGCCCTCACCGCCCACGTAGCGGGTGACCTGCTCGAGCTGGTCGGTGGGGACGTAGAGCCGGTCGCCCTTGGCGTACTCGAGCACCAGGTACTCGCGCTTCGCGCCGGCGACGGTACGGGTGACCATCTCGACATACCGGCCGACGCCGTGCGCCTCGTGCACGACCAGGTCGCCGGCGGCCAGCGCCAACGGGTCGATGCCCTTGCGCCGCCGGCTCGGCAGCCGGCGCATGTCCTTGGTGGTGACGCCGCGGGCGCCGGCGAGGTCGGTCTCGGTGAGCACGGCCAGGCGCAGCAGGTCGCTGGCGAAGCCGGTGGACAGCTGCCCCTGGGTGACGGTGACGACGGACGGCGCGAGCTCGGCGTCGTCGGCGACCCGGGCGCCGAGGTCGGCCTCGCGCAGCAGCTCGGCGAGCCGCTGCGCCGGGCCGTGGCCGGCGGTGACCAACAGGACCCGCCACGAGTCGTTCAGCCAGCCCTTGACGTCGGCGACCAGGCGGGCGGTGTCGCCGTGGTAGGCGGGCGCCGGGCGCAGGCTGGACGCCACGGCCTCGTCGGGCGGGTCGAAGGCCGCGGTGGCCTCGTCGGCGTCCTCCCCGGCGTTCAGGGCGCCGAACTGGCTGACGGTCCACCAGGGCAGGCCCAGCTCGGCCGCGCGGGCGCGCACGTCGGCGAGCGAGCGGTAGGCCGCCGAGCCGAGGTCGATGGGGCTGTCCGAGCCGAGCGCGGCCGAGCTCCAGGAGGCGGCGAGGAACTCCTGGCTGGTGCGGACCAGCTCGGCGGCCCTGGCGCGGATGCGCTCCGGGTCGCACAGCAGCACCTGGGTGCCCGCGGGCAGCTCGTCGAGAAGCAGCACCAGGCGCTCGACGAGGACCGGCGCGAGCGCCTCCATCCCCTCCACCGGGATACCCGAGGCGATCTTGTCGAGCATCTCGACGAGGTCGGGGTGCTCACCGGCCAGCAGGGCCGCGCGGGCGCGCACGTCGTCGGTGAGCAGCAGTTCGCGGCACGGCGGCGCGAACAGCGCGTACCCGCCGCCGGGGGCGCCCTGCCCCCCGGCCTTCTCGCCGTCGAGAGCGCGCTGGTCGGCCACCGAGAACGGCCGGACGTCCTCGATCTCGTCGCCGAAGAACTCGACCCGCAGCGGGTGCTCCTCGGTCGGCGGGAAGACGTCGAGGATGCCGCCGCGCACCGCGATCTCGCCGCGCCGCTCGACCAGGTCGACCCGGTGGTAGGCGATCTGGACCAGCCGCTCGACGACCGCCTCGAGGTCGGCGGTGTCGCCGCGGCGCAGCAGCACCGGCTCGAGGTCTCCGAGGCGGGCGACCTGCGGCTGCAGCACGGCCCGCACCGGCGCGACGACGACCGAGAGCGGCCCGGCCGACGCCGCGCGCCCGTCGGGCGCCTGCTGCCCGTCGCCCGGCCCGGTGTCGGGGTGCGCGAGCCGGCGCAGCACCGCGAGGCGCCGCCCGACCGTGTCGGCGCGCGGCGAGAGCCGTTCGTGCGGCAGCGTCTCCCAGCTCGGGTAGACCGCGACGTTGTCCGGCCCGAGCACGCTGCCCAGCGCGTCGGCGAGGTCCTCCGCCTCCCGCCCGGTGGCGGTCACGGCCAGCACCTGCCGCCCCGCGCGGGCCAGCGCCGCGACCGCGAACGGGCGCAGGCCCGGCGGTCCCGAGAGATCTACCGGCACCACCGGGCCGCCGGGGCCGCCGGCGGCGAGGGCGTCCTGGGCACGCAACAGCGCCGGCTCACCGCCCGGCCGGGCGGTGAGAGCGTCGAGCAGCGGCGCGAGGGTCATCGGATCCGTCCCGGCCTCTTCCAGGTCCGGCGCGACCACCGGATCCTGGATGTCGATGTGCGCCCGCGCGGGCGCACGGTCTGGACTACAACACCGTCTCTGACTGCAACGTCAGCCGGGCCGCGGCTTCTGCCCGGCGTGCGGCGCCGGAGCTCCGGGCAACGCTGGGGGCGCGGCCGGGCGCCCGTCCCGCGGCCCGCTCGGCTGGCAAGCGTGACGCTCGGCTGGCGAGCGTGAGCTGGCCATCGCCCGACCTGGAAAGAGCCCGACCTGAATGAGCGAGCAACTCCATGGTCAGGGTACGGGAGCGCCCGGCCGCGTGGGTCAGCTCGTCCCCCGCCACGACCGCCGGCAGTGGCCCGCGGTGGCCGGCGGACGAACGGGCGCGGGCGGGATCAGTGGGGTGGGCCGAAGGGTCGACGCGACGTACAGTCATCTGCCAGCAGCTGGCCTGCCCGGCAGGGGCCCGCCAGTCTCACTTGACGTAAGGGTAGAGTTGTCTTCCACGCGCCGTGGCCAGTCCACGCCAAAAACCGGTCGCGCCGACCTCTACCAGATCGGGGACGTCGCCGAGCGGGTCGACCTGTCGTTGCGCACCGTCCGCTACTACGAGGAGGCCGGGCTGCTGATGCCGGTTGGCCGCACCGCCGGCGGCTTCCGGCTCTATGACGAGGACGCCGTCGACCGGCTTTTCCTGATCAAGATGATGAAGCCCCTCGGCTTCACCCTTGAGGAGATGCGATCACTACTCACCCTGCGCGACGAGCTCTCGCATCCGGGCATGGCCCCGGACGTGCGAGCCGCGCTGGAGGAGCGCCTGCGTACGTGGGTGGTGCTCGCCGAGGAGAAGCTGGCCGCCCTGCGCGCGCAGGTCGGCGTCGCCGAGGCCTTCGTCTCCGGCCTGTACGACGACGCCGACCGGTCACGCCGCGGGTAGTACCAGGCAGTGATCTGGGAGGTCCGGCGCGCCTCGCGCCCGCTCTACTGGGTGGCCGACCAGAGCGAGCGGTAGGCCGCCGAACCGTTGGGCTGCTGCACGGGGTTCGTGAGCGACGAGTTCACGTTGTGGGGATCGTTGTCGTTGAAGTAGGCCTCGTACGCGAGCATGCCGCTGTACTGCCGGAAGAGATTCGCCATCTGCTGGATGTAGAACGGGTTGTCGCCGCCCGCCTGGCCCGCCTGGCCCGCGGGGGTGCCCTTGTCGACCAGCCCCCATTCCGGCACCGAGAACAGCTTGTTGTGCAGCTGCGCGAAATTGATCACATAGCAGGCGCCCGGCAGCAGGGGGCCGTCCTCGCACTTGGCGTTGAACGTCCCGACGTCGTAGCTCGGGGGGTACTGGTCGTAGGTGTCGATCCCGATCACGTCGACGACGTCGTCACCCGGGTAGGCGGAGAACGGGTCGCCGCCGTTCGGCAGCGAGGTGCGCGAGTTGACCGTCCAGTCGATCCGCACCCGCGGGGCCACCGAGATCAGCGCGAGCGCCTCGTGCCGGAAGCACTGGACCCACTGCTGGGCGTCGAGGGCCCGCCAGGCGAACCACTTGCCGTTGAACTCCCAGCCGATGCGGACGAACGAGTCCGACCGACCGCTGCGGTTGAGCCAGTTGCCGAACTGCCGGAAG
The DNA here is from genome assembly GCF_000235425.2 of Pseudofrankia saprophytica. NCBI lineage: Bacteria > Bacillati > Actinomycetota > Actinomycetes > Frankiales > Frankiaceae > Pseudofrankia > Pseudofrankia saprophytica. Next base: position 2,330,035 of record NZ_KI912266.1, on the reverse strand, counting down.
TAGCCGTCGTAGGCGCCAGAGGCGCAGGCCGCCATGTGCTGCCGGTTCCAGGCGTCGCTGTCCGCTCCGGCCGGCGGGTCAGGGAACATCGGCACGGAGACGACCCAGGTGCCGGCGAAGCCGCTGAAGTGGTTGGCGCTGTCGCCGATCCACGGCCCGGTGATCGCCCCCCAGCTGTTGCGGGCGGTGAACATGACGACCACGTCGTTGGGCCGGCCGCGGTAGCTGGCGAAGGCGTTCGCCTGGCCGGTGTTGCCGGCGGACATCCCGGCCGGCCACGGCCCGTTGGTCTTCGCGGGCTGCGCGCGCGGCCGCGGGGGCGGTCCGGTGGGGGCGGCTGCCGGCGCGGACGTGGCCGGCGCGTCGGGGCCCGTCGGAGCGACGGTGGCGGCGGCCGTCGAGGAGGCGGCCACGAAGTCGGCGCCCTCGTCGTCGTGCCCGCCCGGCTTCGGCGTCACGGCCCAGGCCGTCAGGCCGAGCACCAGGACTAGGGCCACCGCGATTCCCGGCAGCATCCGGCTCTTGAACTTCGCCGGGCCGCCCGAGATCTGGACCAGCCAGTCATACCAGCGTCGGGCCTCGTCACCGTAGTAGCGGAGCTCCTCGCGCGCGTGCTCCCGGGTCGATCCACCACGGCGGGCCACCCACACTCACCTCCGTCGCGGTGCGGCGCCGTCCCAACCAGGGCAGAGTGGGTCGGCGGCGCCCGAAAGGTACCGAAACTTACTACGTCCGCTGACCGCCCCCTCGGGGCGGCACAGCGAAGCCGGGCACCTGGTGACACACCCGGACTCGCCGGATCTGTGCGCAAGCACACACAGCGACCGGCCTTGAGCCTTTCCCCTAGCTGCCGCTCAGACTGGATGAGAACGACAAGAAGAGGACGCTTCAGGCGGCCCGGTGGTTGCCGGCCCGACACCCGCACGAGAGCCGCGCGCCGCAGCAACGAGACATATCACCTGTTACCTAGGCGCCGCGAGCTGGTGTGCGCCAAGCAGACCAACAAGCACGCGCCGTTACGGATCCGCCACGGCGCGGCCTCCGGAAGAGCCGTGACGTCCCGGTCCGTGGACGCGGCGTCGCGATGACGAACGCACGACGGCCCAGGGCGGCGCGCCCGCCACCGCGCGGCCACCGCCCGACCTCTGGCCCGTCCTTGCGGGTCCCGCGTCAGGTCCTCGCCGCGCCGAAAGGCCCGGTAGGCGGGCCCGAAGCGGCCGACCTAGTCTGCGCGGGCCGAGAAGTTCAGTACGGTACGGTTACTCCGGCAGCGTCCCGGACGTCACCGCGGGAGTGGGAGCAGCTGATCTTCCGGACCGGCCAGGACCCGCGGTCCCTGCCAGGGGAACGGCCCCTGGTTCCCATCGGCGGCCCGGCCGTCTGGGCCACGACCGGTCAAGGGCTGTGGCCACCTCGGCCGTGACCGCCCGGCGTTGCCCCAGCCCGCTCGAACGCCGGCAGACCAACGCCCGGGAGCATGCCCGGGTCCGACCCTGGGAGAGCAAACAGCCGTGACACCCCCGAGCTCGGCGTCCACGCCGGCCCGCACCGTCCCCGGCGCCGCGGACATCCCGGTCGTCATCCTCTGCGGTGGGATGGGCACCCGGCTGCGCGAGGCCAGCGAGAAGCTTCCGAAGCCGCTGGTCGACATCGGCGGCAAGCCGATCCTCTGGCACATCATGAAGACCTACAGCCACTACGGCTTCCGCCGCTTCGTCCTGTGCCTGGGCTACAAGAGCGACGCCATCAAGAACTACTTCGTCAACTACCGCGAGCAGGTGGCGGACTTCACGCTGACGCTCTCGGACGACCACACCCCCGAGTTCCACAACGCCGAGGGCGACGAGGACTGGGAGGTCACCTTCGCGGAGACCGGCCTGCTCAACGGCACCGGGGCCCGGCTGCGCCGCGTCCGCCAGTACCTGACCGGCCCGCGTTTTCTACTCACCTACGGTGACGGCGTCGGCTCGATCGACGTGGCCGCGCTGTTCGACGCGCACGTGCGCGGCGGCCGGATGGGCACCGTGACCGGGGTGCGGCCCTCGAGCCGGTACGGCGAGCTGGAGACGGACGGCGACGGCGTCAGCCTGTTCGCCGAGAAGCCGCCGCAGACCGGCTGGGTCAGCGGTGGCTACTTCGTCTTCGAGCGGGAGTTCGCCGACAAGTACGTCGACGACGACCCGTCCCTCATGCTGGAGCGTTACCCGCTGCAGCAGCTCGCCCGGGACCGGCAGCTCACCCTGTACCCCCACGAGGGGTTCTGGATGGGGATGGACACGTTCCGGGACTGGACCGAGCTCAACCAGCTCTGGGACGCGGGCGCCGCCCCTTGGCGGGTCTGGACCGACTGAGCCCATAGGTCACGGTGAGTACTTCAGAGGCCCAGGACGCCGCGCTCGGCGAGCGGCTGCACGACCTGGTCGCCGCGCTGGGCGCGGCACCGGTGCGCAGCATCACCGGCGACGGCGTCCGGGCGACCCTTGAGATCGTCCAGAAGGCCGTCGCCGGGGGGCGAGGGGGCGCCGAGATCCCGTTCGAGGTCCACGAGGTGCCCTCGGGCACGCCGGTGCTCGACTGGACGGTGCCCAGGGAGTGGAACGTCCGGGCCGCCTACCTGGTCGGTCCGGACGGGTCGCGGGTGGTCGACATCGCCGACCACCCACTGCACCTGCTGGGCTACAGCGTCCCCACCCGCGCCCGGCTGAGCCTCGACGAGCTGCGCCCGCACCTGTTCTCGATGCCGGACCGGCCGGACTGGATCCCGTACCGGACGTCCTACTGGAACGAGAACTGGGGCTTCTGCCTGACGGACACCGCGTTGCGCGCGCTGCCGGACGGCGAGTACGAGGTGGTCATCGACACCACCCTCACGGACGGCTCGCTCACCTACGCCGAGATCGTCCTGCCCGCGACCGAGCCCACGCCGGCGGGCGGCGAGCCGGAAGAGTTCCTGATCACGACGCACACGTGCCATCCGTCGACCGCGAACGACAACGGGTCCGGCATGGCGATCCTCGCGGAGCTGGCTCATCACCTGGCGGCCCTGCCCCGCCGGCGGCACACGTTCCGGCTGCTGTTCATCCCGGGCACGATCGGCTCGATCACCTGGCTCGCCCAGAACCGGGACGTCGTCGGCCGGATCCGGCACGGGCTGGTGCTGACCGGCCTCGGCGACCGCTCCCAGCCCACCTACAAGCGCAGCAGGCGCGGCGACGCGGTCGTCGACCGAGCCGCGGCCGTCGCGCTCGCGGAGACCGGGCGGCCGCACCGGGTCGTCGACTTCTCGCCGTACGGCTACGACGAGCGGCAGTTCTGCTCCCCGGGCTTCGACCTGCCGGTGGGCCGGTTCGGGCGCGGCCAGCACGGCGAGTACCCCGAGTACCACACCTCCGCCGACAACCTGGACTTCGTCAGCCCGGAGAGCCTGGCCGAGTCGTTCGGCCTGCTCACGCGGATCATCGAGATCTGCGAGCGCAACGCGGTCTGGCGCAACACGAGCCCCTACGGCGAGCCGCAGCTCGGCCGCCGCGGGCTGTACCGCGCGATCGGCGCGACGATGAACCGCCAGGCCGTCGAGATGGGCCTGCTCTGGGTCCTCAACCTCGCCGACGGGGCGCACGACCTGCTCGACATCGCGGCTCGGGCCGCCATCGAGTTCGACTCGGTCACCGCCGCGGTCGACGCGCTGGCCGGAGTGGGCCTGCTGGTCCGCGACGACGACGCGGACGCGGACGCAGCGGGAACCCCGGGCGCGCCGGTACCCGAGGTCGTCTCATGAGCACCCATGCCGCGGCCGGCCCGGTCTGGACGGTGGTACTGGCCGGCGGCGGCGGTACTCGGTTCGGCGGGCCGAAGCAGTTCTTCGACCTGGGCGGGCGCCCACTGGTCGAGCATCCGGTGCTGGCCGCCGGCCCCGTGAGCGACGGCGTCGTCGTGGTGCTCCCGCCCGCGCTGCTGGACCGCTGGCGCCCGGAGCTCACCTCGGGGACGCCGGAGGTGCTGGTGACCAGCGGCGGCGCCACCCGGGCCGAGTCGGTGCGCGCGGGCCTGGCGGCGGTGCCGGCCGCCGCGGGCGTCATCGTCATCACCGATGCCGCCCATCCGCTCGCCACCGCCGACCTCTACCACCGGGTGGTGGCCGCGGTGCGCGGCGGCGCGGACGCGGCCGTCCCGGGACTCCCGCTCACCGAGGTCGTCAAGGAGGTCGGCCCGGGCGACGCCGATCGTGGCCTGACCGACGCCCTGGTGGCCGGGCGCTCGCTGGTGCGTGAGACCCACCGGCTGGTGCAGACTCCGCACGCGTTCCGCGCGGATCTGCTGCGCGCGGCGCACGCGGGCGCTACCGAGGCCGTCGAGGACTCGGCGATGGTCGCCGCGCTCGGCGCGGCCGTCGTCGTGGTGCCGGGCGAGCCGATGAACATTCACGTGACCACGCCGGAAGAGTTGACGATGGCCCGGCGACTGCTCGCGGCCGGGGCTGGCCTGGTCGCCGCATCGGCCGGGCACTGAGGGGGAGTCTGATGAGCACGGTACTGGTCGAGTCCACGCTGTCCGATGACGAGCGGCGCGCCCGCCTGTACGCGGGCGACCTGTTCGTCTACGGGCCGAAGCCGGCGTCGCTCGCGTTCGTCGAGTTCACCAGGGAGCTGGTGCGCGACGCGTTCGGCGACCTCGACCCGGAGACCGCGCAGTACCACATGGAGGTGGAGGACTATGCCGCGCTGCTCGCCGATCTCAAGCCGCGGTTCATCCACCACCCGCGCTGCAAGGAGCTGATCCGGGAGGTGCTCGTCGAGCACGGCGCCGACCCGGAGAAGACCTATTTCGACGTGCCCCGGCTGCGCACGTCGACCAGCGACGACTACCTCACCTCGGGCATCGCCTACGCGTTCCACCCGCACCGGGACACCTGGTACTCGGCGCCGTTCTGCCAGCTGAACTGGTGGTTCCCGGTGTTCGACATCGTCCCCGAGAACGGCCTGGCCTTCCACCCGAAGTACTTTGGCCGGCCGGTCGAGAACAGTTCTTCCACATACAACTACTACGAATGGAACGCGACCAACCGGGCGTCGGCCGCGAAGCACATCAAGAGCGACACCCGGGTGCAGCCGAAGCCGCAGGAGGAGGTCGAGCTCTTCCCGCAGACCAGGGTGATCGCCCCGGCCGGTGGAATGCTCATCTTCTCCGCGCAGCAGCTGCACTCGTCGGTGCCGAACACCTCCGGGCGCACCCGGTTCAGCATCGACTTCCGCACGGTCCACCACGACGACGTGCTCGGCCACATCGGCGCGCCGAACGCCGACTCGGCCTGCACCGGTACCACCATGCGGGACTACCTGCGCGCGACCGACCTCACCCGGCTGCCCGAGGACGTGTGCCTCGAGTACGACGAGGTCCCCCCGATGGCGGACGCGATCCTGGTCTACGAGGGGACACGGTGACCTCCGAGCCAGGCTCGGCGAGCCAGCGGCTGGCTGGCCGGGTCGCGGTGGTCACCGGCGCGTCCAGCGGCGTCGGCCGGGCGATCGCGCTTCGACTGGTCGCCGAGGGAGCGGCGGTGACCGCGGTCGGGCGGGACAAGACCCGCCTGGACGCCCTGCCGGGCGCCGCCGCTCGGGCGACGCGGGCCGGCATGGCCGGTCAGCTGAGCCCGGCGCAGGTCGACCTGACCGACGACGAGGCGCGCTCCGCGCTGGTCGCGGGCCTGCTCGCCGGTCCGAGGGTGGACCTCCTGGTCCACAGTGCCGGCGGCTACGCCAGCGGCCCGCACGCCGACGCCGAGATCGCGGATCTCGACGCGCTGTACGCGGCGAACGTGCGGGCGCCCTACGCTCTCACCCAGGAGCTGCTGCCCGCGCTGCGCGCGGGCGGCGGCGACGTAGTGGTGGTGAACTCGTCACAGGGCGTGCGGGCCGGCGCGAACACCGGCCAGTTCGCGGCCACCCAGCACGCGATGCGGGCGATAACGGACAGCTTGCGCCAGGAGGTGAACGCGGACGGGATCCGGGTATGCGGCATCCATCTGGGCCGCACCGCGACTCCTCGGCAGGAGGCCATCTTCGCCAAGGAGGGCCGGCCCTACGCACCAGAGCTGTTGGTTCAGCCGCAGGACGTGGCGGAGGTCGTGGCGGGAGTGCTGAGCCTGCCGCCCGGCGCCGAGGTGACCGAGCTCCACCTGCGGCCGGCCAAGAAGAGCTACTGATGTCCCCGAAGTCGGACAACAGTAGAGTGACGTTGCCGACTTCGCCCACCGGCACGGCCAGCGCGCGGTCCATGCACCATCGATGGGCTGGTGCGCCCACGCGTCCGGAAACCGAGGTGTGCGGTGATTCACCGGTGGTCCAACGAAGGGCCGCAGGCGGCGGCGGCGGTGGAGGTCGACCGCATGGAGCGTCGGAACGTGAACGGTGAGAGAAAGTTGCTCATCACGTTCCTCTGTGAGCAGTATCCCCCGATTGTCTGGGATGGCGCTGGTATCTACACAGCTGTGTTGGCATCGGCCCTCGCCACGATCGGTCACGACGTTCACGTAATCTGCGCCCAGGGTCACCGGGTTGTGGACGAGGTCGTGGACGGCGTCCACGTGCATCGCCGCCCCCTCCTGCGCGTTCCGATCAGCCGCGCCCTTGGCAAATACGCCCGGTTCCTCACCGGCCCGAACTACCCGCGTGACTCGATCTCGCTACGGATGAGCCTGACCCTGTCGTACGCCGCCTACCTGCGGCAGACCGGGCTGCACCCCGACGTGATCGAGACGCAGGACGGCGAGACCCGCGCGCTGATGCAGGTGGTCACCCGGTCCTGCCCGGTCGTCGTCCACATGCACGCGCCGACCATGCTGACGCTGCGCCTCGCGAGCCCGCACCTGTCCGTCCGCGGCCGGATCGCCGACCGGCTGGACCGCATCACCTCCGACCACGCGACCGTGGTCACCTCGCCGTCCCAGCTGCTGGTCGACACCGTCCGCCCGTACGGCTGGCTGCGCCGCCAGGACGTGACGATCGTGCCGAACCCGTTCGACGCGAGCCCCTGGGCGGCCGTGTCGGGTGTGGGTCGCACCGGTCCCGTGGTCGCCACCGTCGGCCGGCTGGAGCCGAACAAGGGCATCGACGTCCTCCTCGACGCGCTCGCCATCCTGGCCGCCCGGGACATCGACGCGAAGCTGATCCTCGCCGGCAGCTCGTCCGGGCACATAGACGGCGTGCCGACCGGGCGTTGGCTGGAACGACGGGCGAACGAGCTGAACGTGCCGGTCGTCTTCACCGGCCACGTCGGGCAGCGCGAGCTCGCCGACGTCTACGGGCAGGCCCGGGTGGTGGCGGTGCCGAGCCGGTTCGAGAGCTTCTCCATCGCGGCGGTCGAGGGCATGGCCGCCGGCCGCCCGGTCGTGACCACCAGCCGGACCGGCATCGCGCCGTTCGTGCAGGACTGGCACGCCGGCGACGTGGTCCCGCCGGAGGACCCGAAGGCGCTCGCCGACGCGCTCGCCGCCTACCTGACCGACCCGAAGCTCGCCGAGACCGTCGGGGCGAACGGCCGGGCCGGCGCGGCTCGTCTTGATCCACTCCAGATCGCCCGCGACCGCGAGGCGGTCTACCGGGAGGCGGTCGCCCGCTTCCAGCACGACAAGCCCGCCGAGGACGCCCAGCACTGATTCCCCGGCCGCCGGTTCCCCAGCCGCCGGCCGACCGTACGCGGGCGTCCAGACGCCCGCGCGGGCCGACCGGGCACGACCGGCGACCGCCGCGACCGCCGACTGGCGGCCGGGCGCGGGCCAGACTCAGGCACGCGGGAGATTCTCGCCCGCGAGAGACTGGCCCGCGAGAGACTCAAGCCCGCGAGAGACGCAGGCCTCCGGGAGATGCTCGAGTTCAGGCCCGCGTGAAGTTCAGGTGTGACAGCGCTCCGGCTTCCAGGTAGAGCTCGAAGGGGCCTCGGGTGGCCGCGAGCAGCGACCTGGGCAGGGTGGCCCCGCCCCCGTTCGGGCCGCTGACCTGGCTGCTGTGCGCGGCGAGCGCGTATGCCTGGCGCGCGCGGTAGCCCTTGGCGCCCACCAGCAGCGGGCGCACCTCGCGGATACGGTCCATCGGGTCGCGCAGCATGCGCCGAGGGGTGTACCCCTCGGTGCCATAACCGCGGGTCCACGGCCAGTGCGTCCACATCCAGACGCCGTACTCGAGAACCTGGCCGGTGAATCCGGCCTTCTTGGCGGCCTCGAGCGCGGCCACGTTCGTCGCGTCGTGATCGGGGTGGCCCTCGCAGGAGGTCGGGATGAGCAGCTGCTCGGGCCCCAGCTCCTTGATCAGCTCCGCGAGCCGGTCGGCCACCTCGTCGACGTGCTCCCCGACCATGGTGTCGGGCACGTCCAGGAAGCGGATGTCCGCCGCCCGCAGCCCGAGGCGGCTGCCCGCCCGGCGGGCCTCCTCCTTGCGCAGGGCGATGAGCTCGGCGGGCGGGAGGTACGCCGGCTCGGCCGCCGCGCCGTCACTGACGATCACCACGGTGACCTGGGTACCGGCCTCCCGCTTGCGCATGATCGAAACCCCGCAGCCGAGGGTCTCGTCGTCGGGGTGCGGAGCGACCACCAGGCACGAGGCCCGGGACATCGCCCGGGTGATGTCCCGGCCGCGGCGCATCCACGCCCGCCGGTAGGCCGAGCGGGCCGGCTGCAGGGCTCCCTCGCGCAGCGCGGCCGGCCGCACCAGTCCCCGCACGGCCGTCACCGCCCGCGCAGTTGAGCCCGCGCCGCCACCACCGGCTTCGCCGTCGCTGGACCCGTCCATCACCACTCCTCCGCGGCACCCGGATCCCCCGCGCACCCGGACCCGACTCGATCGATGACCGAGATGAGCCTATCGAAGGGCCCTTGGGCCCTCTGCGGCCGGCAGGCGCAGGTCAACCCGCGCCGAAGAGCCGCGGTCGTCAGCGTCCCGAACGCGCATCCCGCCCGCGCGGACCACTCTTTGAATGGTTGGCCCGGGCGACGACGGTCAGGCGTGGGCGACGAAGTTGAACCGCCGGCCGGACTCGAAGATCTGCCGGAACTGGGAACGGGTGTACGGGCCGGCGCCGGTCATGTCGTAGATACGCAGGCCGACGTCGCCGTCGAGAAGGTCGTACATCTGGTCGGGCGTCGTGCCGTACTCGCGGGCGGCCGACCCGAACTCGAACACGACATGCGGCCGAGACCGGGTCAGCAGCTTCAGTCCGCCCTTCAGGACCCCGTACTCACCGCCCTCGACGTCAATCTTGAGGAGGGTGAGCGAGTAGTCGGCGGGCACGGTGTCGTCGAGGGTCTCGACGTCCACCTGGATGTGCTCGACCTCCTCCGTCCCCTCCGGCAGCCGCTCACGCAGCCCGCTGTAGGCCGGGCGGCTGCGCACGTACGCGAACGAGCTGGTGCCCACCTGATCGGACAGCGCGGCGCGGCGCACGACCACGGACGGGTACGCGGCACGCAGGTCCTCGTAGAAGTCCGGAATCGGCTCGAAGGCCATGTGCTGGCCGCGCGGCGCGTTGTGCACCATCACCCGGAGGACGTCGCCGCGGTGCGCCCCCACATCGATGCAGTTCGCCTCCGCGTCCAGCACGAAGGCAAGCAGCAGCGCGAGGTTCCTGTCGTCGACCGCGTTTCGCCGGGCGGTGGGCAGGACGTTGCGGCGCACCGCCTTGAGCGCCGGGCCAAGGCCGAGCTCGTTCACCACCCGCCGTGCGCTGCCCAGCTGTCGGTTGATCTGCTCCCCCATGTTTCGGGCCTCCAGGTCCGACCGATGTGCCCGGGGTCGAAACCAGCGCAGGCCACATCAGAGCACCAGTCTCGGCTCGCCCGCCGACCTGATGATGATGTGAGCGCTGTTGGCGCGGCGGCGCCTGCGACCTTCCGGCGCACGTTGGGAGCAGGTTATCGCGCGGGCGGTCATGAGGACATAGCGGGTCGTTCCCGATATGGCCAGTCCGGATTCGTCCGCGCGGCGCGCGAGCGCCAGGTGGACCGGCATCTCCCAGGAGCCCCGCCGTGCGCCCAGGTCCCGGCCTCGGCGGAACCGGTCAGCCCGCGCCGAAAAGCTGCTGGTAGCGCTTCGCCGACCTCGGGTTCAGCACCGGGTTGAGCAACGACGAGTGGACGTTGTCGGGCTCGTGGTTGTTCCAGTAGGACTCGTAGGCGAGAACGTCCGTATTCGCCCGAAACGTCTCGTACATCTTCTCGACGAAGAAGGGGTTGTCGCCGCCGCCGTCGCTGGCGCTCACGACCCCCCACTCGGGCACGGAGAACTTCTTTCCGTGCGCCCGGGCCTCCTTGACGATGTTGCACAGGCCCGACGGGTTGTCACACAGGTCGTCCCAGATCTTCTCCGTGGGCGCGGGCGGGGCCATGTCGTAGTAGTCGACCCCGATGATGTCGACGTAGTCGTCGCCGGGGTAGGCGGCCCAGACATCGGTCCCGTCGGGCAACGTGTCGCGGTGCATGCTCATGGTCCAGTCGATCTGGACCTCGGGGGCGGTCGAGCGCAGCGCGGCCACCTCGTGCTGGTAGCAGTTCTTCCAGACCTCGACATCGCGCGGGTACCAGTTGAACCAGTCGCCGTTGAACTCCCAGCCAAGCCGCACGATCGCGTCGGGGCGGCCGTACTTCTGCAGGTTTCCCCCGAGCTGCGCGAAGTACTGGTCGTAGGCGCCGGCGGCGCAGTCGTTCTCGTTCGCGCCGTCGACCGGCGCGCCACTGTGGTCGACCGGCCAGAGCGGTACGGCGACCGAGATCTGACCCGGCCACTTGTCCCTGGTGTAGGCATCCAGCGGCCAGTGCGGGGAGACCAAATTGGCCCAGCTGTCGCGCGTGACGAACATCAGCGCCAGGTCGACGGGCCGCCCGGTCCACTTCGCCCACTGGTCGATGTCCATCGGGTAGTTCGCGTTCGCGCCGGACATCCAGCGCACACCCAGGCCACCAAGCGACGCGATGGCGGGGCTGGGCTTGTCGGACTTGTCCTTGTCCGATTTCGAACACGCGGCAAGCCCTGCCAGGGCGACCAGGACGGCCGTCAGCGCGGCCCCCGCCCGGATGGCGCGACCACCCGCCCGGCGTCGCCTGGGGGCGCGAGCGGGCGCCCTCCCAGCGGCCACGGTCGACGGGGATGACCCGCCCGACCCCCGACCTGTGCCATGGCGCTCCCCCACCCGTTTTCCCTTCATGACGGCGATGCCGCTCGGCGTCCCTCCCCGGGCGCGTCGCGATCTGCACACCGGCGGACCGGATGTCACGAGAGCGCCCTGCCGTCGACAACCCTTACCTTACGTAAGACTCGCCGACTTAGGCACCTACCTGTCACCTAGACACGACGACGGCCGCCCACCACCAAGTTCCCAGCTGGAGCCTGGCCGTTGTGGGCTGGCGTCCCGGCGCCCCCGGCGCCGGGACGCCAGCAAAGACGGCATAGAGTGAACTGCTTGACGGCGTCGATGCTCATATTTGCGACTTCCGCCCGGGCAAACACCCAGGTGTCACTGTATGAGTCGAACCGCCCGCCCGGAGCGCGCCCAAGGCTCCCGACGGGCGCGGTCTCGGCCCGCAACGTAGACGCCGCGGCAGCGGCCAGCACCGTACAGGCCGCGCGGCGGCCGCCTAGCGATGGAGTGGTAGTGGCAGACCACACAAGGTCGACAGGAGACGGCCGGACATGGTGACGACGCTGACCACCCGCATCCCGCGTACCTGGGTGATCCCGACTCCGGATGCGGCGCAGCGTGCGGCCGAGGCGGACCGGTCGACTCTCCGCATCCTGACCGTCCTGATGTTCTGCGAGCTGTTCCTGCAGCGCATCTCGGTCCCCGTCGGGGGAACCGGCGTCTCCGTGGTGCTACCGGTGGTCCTGTTCGGCATGCTGCTGATGGTGGCCCGGGGCGGCCTGCGCATCCACCTGGTGCGCACCAGGGCCTACCTGATCGCCATGGCGGTCTGCTGCGCCGTCGCGTTCCTCGCGTTCACGCGTGGCGAGGACAACGTCTCGCTGAACTCGCTGCTGCTACTGGTGGCCGTCTACGCGCCGTTCTGCCTGGGGCTGTCGCGCGCGCACAGCAAGGTGCTCCTGCCCCGGCTGCTCGACCGGTTCGTCATCATGACCTCCGTGTTCGCCGGCCTCGCCGTGCTGCAGTTCGCGCTCCAGCTGGTCGGCTGGAAGTACTCGGACGTCCTCGCCAGCATCGTGCCGTCGCAGTTCCTGGCGCACGACTTCAACACCTCGTATCCCGTGCGGTACGGCTCCACGCTCTACAAGTCGAACGCCTTCCTCGGGCTGGAGGCGTCGTACACCTCGCAGTTCCTGGCCATGGGCCTGGTCGTCGGGGTGCTGCGCAAGATGCGCTGGTGGCGGTACCCGCTGTACCTGCTGGCCATCCTCAGCACGGTGTCGGGTACCGGAGTACTGCTCCTCGGGGTCGCCGGTGTGCTGCTCGCGGTCCACAAGGGCGTCAGGTTCACGGTCTCCGCGCTGGCCATCGTGGGGGTGATCGTGGCGGTGCTGTCCCTCACCCCGGCCGCCGACATCTTTGCCTCCCGGGCCACGGAGACCTCCTCCAGCCAGTCCAGCGGCAGCCTGCGGTTCGTGCAGCCCTACACCCGGATGTACGACGACCTCTCCCAACATCCGGGCACGGCGCTGGTGGGCCACGGGCCCGGCTGGTCCGACCGTGACTCAGCCGCCTTCCTCGCCAGGACCGGGCTGCCGCTGAACTACGCGCTCGTGCCCAAGCTGATCCTCGAGTACGGATTGATCGGCGGCGTCGCCTTCCTGCTCTTCCTTGCCACCGCGTTCATTCGTGGCTCGCCGTCGTTCGTGCTGTCCGGTTCTCTTCTGTTCTTCTACTTCGTGCTGTCGAGCAGCCTGCTCAGCCCGGTCGTCGGCTACCTCGTCCTCCTGCTACTGACCTGGTTCTGCGAGGACCTGCATCCGCTGGTCTCCCGCAAGCCCGCCTATCGGCGCGCCGTGGTCCCCGCGCAACGGAGCTACGCCGAGCAGCACTGACGTTCTTCGGCCGGATCCCACGGCCCCCGACCTCGCGGGCACGGTTCGGTGAGAGCCCCTTCAGGCCAACCTTGGCCTGAAGGGGCTCATTCGTTTCAGGACGCAGGTCGCCGGGTCGACAAGGGCGCCTTCGAGAAGGGCACCGGCGCTCGAACCTCATGCCATCCTGCCGGCCTCACCGCGCGGTCGGGTCGCCGGCCGTCTGGGCGAGGGCATCCAGAGACCCGTCGGCTTCGCTCGGGGCTCACCAGCCGCGTCCCGCGCACCCGCGAAGAGCGACGCGGAGCAGAGACACCCCACTACGTCCCAGGTCGCACACCACCTGGACTCCGCGGGGGACGTCTCTGGCCGAAGCCCCCGCCCTCCGGGGCGGCGTTCAGGCGTCCTGAAGCACGTTCAGGCGGGCCTGAAGGTTCAGGCGGGCTGAAGGTTCAGGCGGGCTGAAGCACGTGCGGCAGCAGCGGGGCCCCGGCAACGCGGCAACGCGGTCACACCGGAACGCACGCACGCCCCCGCCGCCGCCCTGTGCGACACGGAGGACGAAAGAAAAAGCCCGGCCCAGGGGACGATGTCCCCTGGGCCGGGCTTGAACCCGAGCTTTGTTCCTAGTACTCCCTGCCGCCGCTGGGGCGGGCGTAGCGGTCGGTGACCTCGGGGTCGCCGTCGCGGTGGTCCAGATCCCGGTCGATGGTGCCGCCGACGGTCGGGCGGGCGCCGCCACGGGTCTCCGCCGCTATCGTCGAGGGGCGAAATCCGCCCCGCTCGGCGTGGATGACGCCGACGATCCGCTCCGCGAGCGCCGGCCAGTCCCGCGGCACCGACGCGAGCTCGTCGGTGCGGGTGTCCGGCGAGGTGATGACGACGACGGCGTCGGCCTGCAGCGCGGACGCAGCGGTCATCGGCAGGTCGGTCAGCGGCGGCGTCAGCAGCAGCACGAGGTCGACGACCGGCGCGCGGTCGGCCAGGATGGGCGCGAGCCCGCCCGGCCGGGACGCCCGCGACGGCGACACCCGGTTGTAGAGCACATGGCCCCGGCCGCTCCCGGAGGACCGGGCGAGGCAGGTCGGCTCGTGCGCCCACCGCGGCAGTTCCCCGGAGGTCGCCCGCGGCAGCCGCTCCAGCATGGAACGGACCTCGGAGCTGGGCGAGGCGTCGAGGACGAGCACGACGCCCTGGTCGTCGGACCAGCTGGCCGCGACGCCGGCCACCGTCTCGGAGGTCAGGTCGCCGGCGGCCGCCGGCGTGAGGGCCACGACCTTGACCGTCGGTGAGAGCACCGCCGCCATCGCCGAGACGATCGTGTCGATGCTTGGCGTGACGCCGGAGGCGCCGACGATCAGCGGCGCGCCGAGGGAGTCTGCGGCCGCCCGGCCGTCGAGCACCGTCGGCCGGCGCAGGTAGCGGACCCAGATGACGGCGATGGCGACGAAGAGCCCAATGAGCCCGGCGATCAGAACGCTGGTGAACGGCTTGGGCGCGATTCGGCCCGCGTCGTTCGGGTCCTCGGTGAAGCCGACCGTGGTCGCCGAGATGGCCTGCGCCACCTTCGCGTCGGTGAGCTTCGTGTTCAGCTTGGTCAACGTGTCGTTGAGAACGTTGTAGTTCGGGCTGCCCGGGGTGGCGGCGCCGAGCTGCGTCCGTACTTCGTTCCACGCCTTCTGGAGCGCGTCGACGGTGGCCTGGTCACCGCCGTTGTAGTTCGTCAGCAGGGTCTTGTAGACGTCCCGGGTGTTGCTGACCAGCTGGTTCGCCCTGAGCTGGGTGTCCGCCAGCGCGGTGATCGTGAAGTAGTAGGCGGAGTCCGCCGGCACCGCGGTGACGTGCGCCGCGACATAACCAGGGTTCTGGTGCAGCTTGGTCGCCACCTGCGTGACGGCCTGCTTCGACGTGGCCAGCTCCGCCTGTGTCTGCACCACTCGACTGAGGTCGACGGAGCCGCCCGCCTCGGTCGCGTCGGTGGAGAGGAAGACGCGAGCGGTCGACTTGTAGGTCGGGGTGACCGCCATGCTGACGATCAGACCCAGCGCGCCCGCGACGACCACAGCAATCACGATGTGGAACCAGCGGCGCCCGAGGACCCGCAGCAGTGACAACGCCGGCGCGTTCCCGCCGTCGCCCGTCTGAGAACCAGCTGAGCTCACCGCTCCGCCTCACTTCCACTTGACGCGGTGGAGTTCCGCGATCCTGAGGGAGCCACCGAGCGGCCCCGTTTTGGCGCGCTCTGGCACCTCACAACGGTGGGCACCTGCACGACGACCAACACCTCACGACCGCAGTTTTCTTGACCTTGAGGCCCGGAATGTGAGCATAGCCCAGCCGGCCGAGGCACAAATCGCCAGGGCGGCAACACCCCGCCAATCCCCGGGAGTTCGCGCGTGGACGCCGCCTACTTCAACGCGGCGTGCATCCACTCCTCGACGGACCGTACCTCCGCCTCCCAGTCGGTGCCCGGAGCGAGCTGCCCCTCTTCCATGTGCGTCGCCAGGTCCGGGTCGGGCGCGACCAGGACGCGCCGGCTGTGCTCGGGCCGCGTCAGCGCCACGGCGTTGAGCGTGCTGCGCACCCCGGTCAGCGCGACCCGGCGGGCGAACCGCTTCACGGCCGGGTGCTCGTCCGGCTCGTCGAGCGGCTCACCGCCCAGCTCCGAGAGGCCGAACGGCCGGTAGCCCTGGTAGGCGAGACAGGTCGCGTGGTCGAAGGCTCCGCCGACGAAAGGCGCCGTCCGCAGCAGCCGCTCGTCCGCGACGATCGTGTGCACCCAGGCACCGAAGGTGCTGGTGGAGCTGACGGCCCGGTACCAGCGAGCCCGGCCGATCGGCACGGCCTCGTCGTCGCCCTCGGCGCGGTCCAGCGCCGAGATCGTCGGACGCCGGCGGGTCGCGCCGGGAGCGAACCGCAGCCGGCTGTAGATGGTGAAGTAGTCGGCCTCGGGCAGCTTGCCCGCGGCGGCCACGACGCCCGCCAGGGCATCGGCGGCGTAGAGATAGTCGTCCTCGGCGAACCACACGAGATCGTTCTCGGCCCAGCCGCGTTGCCGAGGGAGGCGCAGCACGAGTCGGTAGGACGAACGGTTGCTGCCGCCCCTGATCGGGAGCACCTCTCCCGCGCCCGACATCATCGCCAGTCGTTCCGGCGGGATCGGCCCGTCGTTCGCGAACACCACCTGAGTGGGAATATCGACGTTCTCCACCGCGCGCAACAACGAGGCCAACGCGAGAGTCTTGCTGTAAAAACTCGGCCGGTTCTTCGCGTTCTCAGAACCGACCGATCGGCAGACTACGTACAGCCGCATGTGACTCACTCCACGCTCAGGTGCTTTGATGCCGGCGCGCCGCGTCCCTGACCGGGCCGCTGGTCCCGGTCCCGCTCGCCGCGCCGGTCCCGCCGGTCGCTGTGCTCCAGCCGGTCATCCACCCGGTCCGGCTGGTCTCCCCCGGCCCCGGGATCGCGGGGCCCTTGTCCCTGCGCGGCCTGGGTCTCGTCCCACGCCTGCTCGGCCTCCTTCGCGGCGCGGCCGAGCAGCCGGAACCACGCCGGCACCATGACCCAGTTGGCCGCGATAAAACCGATCACCGCGCCGGTCCCGCCGCCGACCAGCGCGCCGATGACCGGGTAGAGCAGAAGCTGCGGCGCCATGATCACGTTCAGGCGGAAGGTGTCCTTGGCTCGGCCGAGAGCGATGAGCATGCAGCTCACCCCTACTGTGGACGCCGCGCCAGCCTGTTGGATGATCGAAAGCCCCAGCAGGTGGTGCGTCCCGGCCCAGGTGGGGCCGAGCAGATGCTCGCCGAGTGGCATCCCGCCGGTCTCGATCTGACCGAAGACGAGGAAGGCCAGGCCCCAGACGATGCCCATGGCGGCGACGGCCGCGGACAGCAGGTAGGCCGCACGCACCCGGGCGGCGGCCCTCATGTCCTTGCGCTGGGAGAACTCCGGAATCGCCCAGCTGACGATGCCGATCGCGAAGATCGTCGTCGGGCCGAGCACGGTCTGCACGCCGCGCAGCGAGCCGAGCAGCTCGATCGTGCTGATGGCACCGATCACCAGCAGGGTGGTGTTCAGCGCGCCCTGCACGGTGACGAACTCGGCCGCGAGGTAGCCGTTGATGTCCCGGTGCTCGCGGACCCAGTCCAACGCGCGGCTGGGGGCGGGCCAGAACCCGGCCTGCACCACGCCGATCAGGGCGGCCACGGCCGCGGCCGCGCCCCAGGCGAGCAGCATCGGCGAGGCGAGCGCGACGTGGCGGACCAGAAGCACGGCCACGCCGACGATCTGGACGACGCCCCAGACCCCGTCGTTGGCCGCCGCCGCCGCCGGGCGGCCCTGCGCGAAGAACACCTGCCGCCACAGGTCCTGCACGAGCAGGCCCGGCAGCACCACCGCGAGCGTCACGAGCGCCGTGCCGACCGCGCCGCCCAGCAGCGCGCCGACCACCGCGCAGCCGAACCCGGCGATCAGGCCGAGCACAAGCGCCGAGCCGGTGGCCTTCGCCGCCGCGGCCGAGAACACCGACCGCGGAGCACCGGAGTAGCGGATGCCCAACGGCTGACCGCCGGTGGCCTTGGAGAACCCGATGACGACGGCGAACACCGCGAAGGCGGCCGAGAAGGCGCCGAACTCCGACTTGGTGACCTCCCGCGCGACGATGAACATCAGGATCGAGTTGGTGCCGCTGGAGATGAGCTGGTCGAGCAGCGTCCACATGGCGCGGCTGCGGACCGAGCCCTTGGCCGGCGCTTTTTCTTCGCCGCGGGCCCAGGTGGCCGCCGCGGGCTTGCGCGGCTCCTCGACGGCGTCCAGGTCGCGCAGGCCCAGCTCGTCCCCGCCGTCCGCCGGTGGCCGCCGGCGGTGCCCGGCCGGGTCGCGGTGCAGGAGCTGGGTGCCGTCCGAATCGGCGCCGGTCCGGTCTCGCCCGTGCAGCCGGGCCGTGGCGTCGGTGCGGCCGGCCGCGTCCTGTTCCTCGAGCCGGCGGCGCAGCGCGGTGAGGTCGATCGTCTGGGTGAAGCTGTTCATGAAGCCGTTTTGGAAGGGCTGAGGCAGGACGTGGTCCTCGCGCGAGCGAGCGGGTGTCTGTTGCCCCTCCTCCCGCGGCCTGCCGGTCCCGGTCCGGCGGTGGGGGTGGGGGTGGGGGTCCTGCCCGTCCCGCGGGCGTCCCGCGGCCGGTCCGGCCGGCGAGGCGGGCTGGCCGCCCTGGCGCCCCGGCTTCCGCGCGGCCGCGGGCACGAACGACTCGGCGGGCGGCGGCGCGGTGGTGGGGACGGCGCGGCGCGGCGCGGCTCCATGATCACCAACCGGGCGCTGGACGCGGGTGCGCTCCCCACGCGCGTCGGCGCGGGAGATCACCTCGGTGCGCTCGGCGGCGGCCGGGCTGCTCGAGCGCACGTCCGGACGGGAGATCACCTCGGTGCGCTCTGGGGCGGCAGGACTGCTCGGACGCGCGTCCGCGCGCGAGATCACCTCGGTGCGCTCGGCGGCGGCCGGCCCGTCGGGGCGCGCTCGGCCGGCCCGCTCGGCCCGCCCGGACCGGTCAGGCGGCTCCGGCCGGTCAGGATTACGAGGTGGCTCGGGCGGGTCGACCTGGGCGGGTCGGCGGGGCCCGCCCGGCCGGACGGGCCGTCCGGCCCGCGGATCGTCGTCGCGGGGGCGGGCGTCGTCGCGGGCGTGAACGTCATCACGGGCGTGAACGTCATCACGGGCGCGCGCGTCGTCGCCGCGGGCACGCGGCGGCTCCCCCGGGCCGGCGGGCGCCGGCGGCCGCTGCCCGGCGGCGGGCCCGGGCGCCGCCGCGCCGCGCGGCTCCACCTCGGGCGTCCAGGGACGGCCCGCGGGAGCGTCCCGCCGTGAGCCGTCCGGCTGGGGACGCCGGGGCCGCTCCCGGTCGTCCTCGATGTCCAGGTCGGTCACGGAGAGGCACCGCGCACGGTGACGACCGGCCGGGACGCGGGTGCCTGCGCCGACGCGTGGTGGTGGGGGTGCGCGCGCTCCCCAGGCCAGCGCCGCGGGCACTCGGCGGGCCGCTCCTCGAGGCCGGCGAACACGGTGGCCCGCCTCGTGGTCCTCATCCGCGGCCTACAGGACGACTGGGCGCGGCACGGGGACGATGAACTTGCCGCCACGCGCCGCGTACTCAGCCTGCTGCGCCATGATCTCGTTCTTCACGTTCCAGGCGAGCAGGAGCAGGTAGTCGGGCTGCCGCTCCGCCAGGGCCTCGGGCGGCAGGATCGGCAGCCGGGCGCCCGGCATGTACTTGCCCTGCTTGTGCACGTTGCGGTCGACCACGAAGTCGATCAGCTCGGTGTCGATGCCGGTCGAGTTGAGCAGCGTGGCGCCCTTCGCGGCGGCGCCGTAGGCCGCGACCGTCTTGCCCTGCGCCTTCAGGTCCGCCAGCAGCGCGCGCAGCTGGTCCTGCAGCTCGCGGACCTCGGCGCCGAAGCTGCCGTATCGCTCGAACGAGTCCAGCCCGGCGGCCCGTTCGCCCGCCAGCACGCGCGCCACCGAGTCATCCGGCGCCGCGGCGCCGGACCGGCCCGCCCGCCAGCGCAGCGTCCCGCCGTGCAGCTCGGGGAACTCGGTGACGCTGACGAGCTCGAGGCCGTGGCGGCGCATCAGCGCCTCGACGGCGATCGTCGAGAAGTAGCAGAAGTGCTCGTGGTACACGGTGTCGAACTCGGTGTGCTCGAGCAGCGCGCGCACGCCTGGGTTCTCGACGCTGACGATGCCGTCATCCTTGAGCAGGATCGAGAATCCCTCGACGAAGCTGTTCAGGTCCGGCACGTGCGCCATCACGTTGTTCGCGATGATCACGTCGGCGCGCAGGCCCTCGTCGACGAGACGCTGGGCGAGCTCGGCGCCGAAGAACTCCTCCCGCGTCGGCACGCCGATCTCGCGGGCCGCCGCGGCCGGGCCCGGCGTCGGCTCGATGCCGAGCACCGGGATTCCGCGCTCGACGAACGCCTTGAGCAGATAGCCGTCGTTGCTCGCCACCTCGACGACCAGGCTGTCCGGCCCGAGGTTGCGGCTCTCGATCAGGTCGATGACCTGCTTCTCGGCGTGCCGGACCAGCATGTCGGAGAACGACGAGAAGTACGGGTAGTCCTCGTCGAAGATCTGGTCGGCCGGCAGCACGTGCGTGAGCTGGACAAGGGCGCAGCTCTCGCAGAAGCCGACCTCGAGCGGAAAACTCGGGTCGACGGCGTCCAGCGCGTCCGCCCGGACCAGCCGGTTGGCGATCGGCGTCGCACCCAGCGACAGGAACAGCCTTGGCCGCTCGCCCCCACACGACCGGCACGTCGTCACCTCGGTGGCCGCGGCCGCTTCCCCTGCCATGCGCTCCCCTGCCTTGTGGGCCCGGCTCGGTGGCCCGGCCGGACATTCGGTCTCGTTGCTCGTCGTCTTACGGCTCGGCGCTCGGCCGAGACCGGTAGGTTGGCCTCGCGGTGCCCGGACCCTTGGCCCGAGCGCCGCATCCGCCGACTATCCGACCAGACAGATGTGACGATCCCACTAACTGACGGGCACGACCTGCGAGCCACGCGCGCCCGTCAGGCGTGTGGCCTGGACCCTCTCGCGACGTCATGGTATCGCCCGTCTCTCGCTGGCCCGGGAAGGCACATGCCGAGTACAAGGGCGACTCGCCCGGTACCGGCCGGGACGCGGAAGGTGGCTACGCCTGCCTGACGCCCACCTCCGCGGCGGCGGCATCCGCGGCCAGCAACGGCCAGGACCGGTCCTTGTCGGAGATCACGCTGACCGGCAGCGGCCAGTCGATGCCGAGCACGGGGTCGTCGTGACGCAGCCCCCGGTCGTGGCCCGGCTGGAAGGGCACGTTCATCTGGTACGTGGCCTCGGTGTCGTCCGCCAGGGTCTGGTAGCCGTGAGCGAGGCCGGCGTCGATGAACAGTGCCCGCCGGTTGTCCGCCGTCAGCTCGACGGCGACGTGGCGCAGCCAGGTCGGCGAGCCGGGCCGAGTGTCGACGATCACATCGAGCAGCGCGCCCCTGGTCACCCGGACCAGCTTCGTCTCGCGCACCGGCTCGCCAGCCCAGTGCATGCCGCGGACCGTCCCGGCGCGCCGGTTGTAGGCGACGCTGCACTGGGCGACGTCGACCGCGAGCCCGGCGGCGGCGAACTCGTCCCGGCAGAACGTCCGGGCGAACAGACCGCGTTCGTCGGTGAACGACTCCACGTCGACGATGAACACCCCGTCGATCTCGGTCGGGGTGATGATCATCAGTATGTCCAGAAGAGGTCGGCGTCGAGCTGCTTGGTGGCGATGAGGTACTGCAGCTGCTTGAGCCGGGTGTGACCGCGACCGGTGAACGTCGCCTCGTCGAGATCGATCCTCGAGAACACGTCATACAGCTGCTGGGCGCCGCGCAGCGCGTTCCAGTCGCACGAGAAGCCAGGCAGCTCGGCGTGGATCTTGTCGAAGTTCACCCGGTAGCTGCGGTTGTCCCCACCGCTGTCACCGAAGGAGAGCTTGCAGCCGGTGAAGACCGTCGCGACGGCGTCGGCGATCTCCTTGACCTGGTAGTTCTGCGAGCTGTCGCCGACGTTGAAGACCTGGTTGTGCACGGCGTCACGCGGCGCGGCCAGCACGCACTTGATCGCCTTGGCGATGTCCAGGCCGTGGACCAGCGGCCGCCACGGGGTGCCGTCCGAGGTCATCGCGATCTCGCCGGTGGTCCAGGCCACGCCGGACAGGTTGTTCAGCACGATGTCGAACCGCATCCGCGGCGAGGCGCCGTACGCGGTCGCGTTCCGCAGGAAGGTCGGAGAGAAGGTGTCGTCCGCCATGGGCATGACGTCACGCTCGACGAGCACCTTGCACTCGGCGTACGGCGTCTGCGGGTTCACCCCGGACCGCTCGGTGACGTCCTCGCCGGTGGCCACGCCGTAGACGCTGCAGGAGGACATGTAGATGAACCGCTCGACACCGGCCTGCTTGGCGAGGGTCGCCAGGCGCACCGAGCCCTGGTGGTTCACCTTGTAGGTGACGTCGGGTGCCAGCGCGCCGAGCGGGTCGTTGGACAGCTCGGCCATGTGCACGACGGCGTCCACCCCGGCGAGGTCCTCGACGGTGAGGTTGCGCAGGTCCTTGTCCAGGGTGAGCGCGGTCCGGTCGGTGCCCCGGTAGAGCCAGCCGAACTTGTAGTAGCCGGTGTCGACGCCGATTACGTCGTGGCCGGCGCGAAGCAGCTCGGGCGCCAGCAGGCTGCCGAGGTATCCCTCCGTGCCCGTGACGAGCACCTTCATGCGCGAGTCCTCCCGCTACTCCAGGGCGCCGCGGCCCCCATGCCCCCCAGCCACGTGACCGGACGGCCGCGGCCCGCTGGGCTGTTACTCCACATCGGCCGGATGTCCGGACACGCGCCACCACGGATGCGCGCCGCTGGCTCAGGGCACGGCCGATGTCCCGACCAGAACCGTACCGACCGGCGCGACGGCCGCCGCGACCGCCGCCCCCCAAGCGGTGCCCAGGTCGCGAGACCATCACGCTGCGCGGCAGCGACGACGGTCGCCGGCACCGGACCTGCTGGTGGCCAGGGTGACACCGGCAGCGACGCGTCCCACGGCGGCCCGGGCGGGAGACAACGCACGGACCACGAGCCGGCCGGTGGCGGATCCGGTAAGGGCTCACGCCGCCGGCGAACCAGCCGCCTAGGAGAACCGGACCACGCGCCACTCGCGGCGGCCGCGGCGCACGAGGATCACCGAGCCGTGCAGCAGGTCGGCGGTGACGAGGGTCGCCGCGGGGTCGGCCACCTTGGTGCCGTTGACGAGGACGGCGCCGTTGCCCAGGTGCTCGCGAGCGTCCCGCCTGCTGCTGGCGAGACCGACGGCGATCAGCAGGTCGACGACCGGCCAGCCGTCCCCCTCGAGCCGGGCGGCCGGCTCGTCGATGCTGGGCACGTCGGCGAACACGTCACCCAGCATCTGCGGGCCGATGGCGCGCACGTCCCCCCGGAACAGCGCCTCCGAGGCCGCCTCGGCCGCCTCCGTCGCCGCCTCGCCGTGCACCAGCGTGGTCATCTCGCGGGCCAGGTGGCGCTGCAGCGCCCGGCGCGCGGGGGTCTCCGCGTGCTGGGCGAACAGCTTCTCCAACGTCTCCCGGCCGGTGAGCGAGAAGAACAGCGCGAACCGGCGGGCATCCTCGTCCGAGAGATTGATCACAAACTGGTAGAAGGTGTACGGCGAGGTGCGGTCGGCGGAGATCCAGACCGCGCCCTTCTCGGACTTGCCGAACTTGGTGCCGTCCGAACGCAGCAGCAGCGGGCAGGTGATCCCGTACACCGGGGTGCGCAGCACCCGGCGCACGTAGTCGATGCCGGCCACGATGTTGCCCCACTGGTCGGACGCGCCCATCTGGAGCGTGACCCCGTGGTCCTCGCACAGCCGGCGGAAGTCGTACGCCTGCAGCAGCGCGTAGCTGAACTCGGTGTAGGAGAGGCCGATATTCGGGTCGTCCAGCCGGCGGCGCACCGTGTCCCGCCTGGTCATCTCGCCGACCGGGAAGTGCTTGCCGACGTCGCGCAGAAACTCGATCATGCCGAGCCGGCCGAGCCAGGCCGCGTTGTCGACGAACTGCGGCATCTGCTCCGGCTCGAGGGCTCGCGCGAAGATGCCGCGCATCAGCTCCTGATGGCGCGCGACGTTCGCGGCGACGTCCTCGGCGGACAGCAGAGTGCGCTCGACGGACTTCCCGGAGGGGTCACCGATGAGGCCGGTGCCACCGCCGAAGAGCACCACCGGCGCCACGCCGGCTCGCGCCGCGCGAATCAGCAGGGTCATCGGCAGCAGGTTGCCGATCGTCAGCGACGGCGCCGTCGGGTCGAAGCCGATGTAGACACGGCGCGCGCCACCGTCGAGATGGTCCCGCAGCTCGGCGGGATCGGTGCTGTCGTGGATCAGCCCACGCCAGGACAGCTCCTCCAGTAGCGCGCTCGTCATTCCCCCATGCTACCGAGCCGGTATCGGCAAGATCGGCTTCCCCACCGGGCGACGGGCCGTCCCGTCAGGACCAGGCGGCCCCGCCGGGCGGTAGTGGGGTGCCGCGGCGGCGCAGGGCCATCCTCGCCACGAAGGCGCCGATGCCGACCGCCATGCCGGCGAGCACCGCGGCGGCGAGGCCACCCACCCAGGCCAGCACGCCAGGGCTCGAGTCCCCGCCCGCCCCGGCCAGGCCCGCGGGGGCGCTCGTCGCGGCGCCCGGGGCCGCTGGTGTCGGCACGGCGGCGCCGGTGCCTCGTTCGCCGGCCGCGCCCGCACCCACCAGGGCATCCTCGTCGGTCTTCAGCGGGCCGGGCTCGAGCGGGGCCGGCGTGACCAGCAGCGGGTTCGTGGCGACCTGCAGCGGCACGGCGCGCAGCGCGGCGACCGGGTCGACGACGCCGAAGCCGAACCACTCGTCGCGCCCCGACGGCCCCTTGTCGTCCGCCGTCCTGACGAGCAGGTCGATCACGCTCGGCGCGCCCAGCTCCGGATGCTCGGCCCTGACCAGCGCGACCACCCCGGCGACGATCGCGGTCGAGTTGCTGGTCCCGTCGGCGGTCTGGGCGCCGCTCGGGGACAGCGCCGCCGGGACGGGCGCGCGGATGCTCGGCGCCGGAGCGGCGAGCACCGCCAGCGGGCCGCTCGCCGAGCCGTCCCAGAAGTCACCGCGGGGGTTCGAGCCGGTCACCGCGATGACGCCGGGGATGTTCGCCGGCGAGTTGATCGCGTGGTCCGCCGGGTCGTGGTCGTCGGAGTCGACGTTGCCCGCCGCGGCGACCACGACGACGTCGCGCGCGAGCGCGTAGCGCACGGCCGCCCGCTCGCCGGGCTCGGGAGGGCCGGAGGACCCGAGCGACAGGCTGATCACCTTGGCGCCCCGGTCCGTCGCCAGCCGGATCGCCTCGGCCACCTCGTCGGAGTCGGTCTCCCGGCCGGTGGAGATCGAGAGGATCTTCGCGTCGGGCGCCACGCTGGCGAACCCGGTCGGCTGGCCGCCCGGCCCGACGGCGCGGGCGGCGACGATGCCGGCCATCGAGGTGCCGTGGCCGTCGGGGTCGTCGTCGCGCAGCCCGTCCGCCGCCGCGTCCGGGCCGATGCCGAGGCCCGGCAACAGCTGGCCGGCAAGCGCCGGCACGGTCGCGTCGACGCCGCCGTCGACGATGGCCACCACGACGCCGGCGCCGGTCGAGATCTGGTGCGCCTCGTCGAGCCGCAGCGCGCTCACATACCACGGGCCGTCCCCACGCTGCGTGGCGAGCGCGGCACCGGCGAGGCCCGGGGCCAGCAGCATCCCGCCGGTCAGTGCCGTCGCCAGCAGCCCGGGCAGGACGCGGCGCCGGGGCCATCGGGCGTGGGCGGGCGCGGGTGGCACGGGCGCGCCCCCTTCGGCGAGCGGCGACGGAGCACCGCGAACCGCGGACACCTCCTGGTTTCCGGCAGTTTTCCACAACGGGGGCACCCAGGAGACGACCGGTCTCGAACGTGACATCCCGCCCAGGCGGAGCGGACGACAAGCGGACGACAACGAGACCAGCGGGCGCCTCGGAATCCAGGCTCACCTGAGAAGTTCAGGCTCACCCGGAACCGGCCGCCGATTCGGCCTCAGGGCTTGGGCGGTCCGACCAGCAGGCCCTTGATGTACGCGGCATGTTCCTGCGCCGTCGACGTACGGCCGCGGGCGCGAGACAACATGGTCCGGCCGGCGTAACCGGCGACCAGCAGGGATCGCATCGCGTTCACCCTGCCCGGGGCGTTGTGCTTGCGCATGTACCGGATCATCGAGGCGCCGCGCATCTGCAGCATCCAGGTCTTGGCCGCGCCGGAGCCACCGGCGCCGTGCGGCACCAGCAGGTCGGTGCGCAGCTTCTGGCGCAGCCCCGCCTCCCGGATCGCCCGGCCGAGCGCCATGTCCTCGTTGTAGACGTAGAACGTCTCGTCGAAGGCTCCGAGGTCGAGGAAGGTCTGCCGGCGCACGGCCATGCAGGCGCCCGTCAGCCAGTCGGGCTCCATCGCCCGGCCGGGCACGGGCCTCGCGAACAGCGCGGACGACGGCGCGAGCTTGTGCGCGCCTAGGACGTGCAGCAGCACCCTGCGCGGGGTGGGCTCCCAGCCGCCGTTGCCGAGCTCCGGCTTGCCGTCGAGCCCCTTCATCGTCGCCGCGCTGGTGACCAGGGTCGGATCCGCGCGCAGGTCGTCGACCAGCGCCTCGATGATCTCGACGGTCGGCCGGCTGTCGGGGTTACCGAGAATGACGTACTCGTAGGCCGACGACCGGATGCCCATGTTGGCGGCCTTGGCGAAGCCCTTGCCGCCGCCCGAGTCGAGGTAGCGGCCGTTCGGGCGGTCCGCCACCAGCTCGTGGATCCGGTCGGCTCCCTTGGCGTTGTCGATGATGACGACCGGAATGTCCAAAGGAAGGCCGGCAAGCATCTGTTCGAGCTGACCACGGCTGTGGAAGCTGACGATGACGACCTCGTACGCCCACTGTGGATCGGCCACCGGCTCAGTCTGCCAGGCCGCCTTGGCGAACCCGTCGACGGCCGGTCCGTGCTCGCCCGGGCCCGCCTGGCGGTCGCTGACCCACGACGGCCGCAGGCCCGGCTCCTCGCCCGAGGTCTCCGCGCGCCTCGGCACCGCCGGTTTCGCCCCGGCGGTCTCGGCGTCGTGCTCCCCCGCGGTGGTCCACTGGTCGGTCACCGTCACAACTCCCTAGTGCGCCGTCCGGCCTTCCTGCCGCCGGCCTACTGCGCCGGCCCGTACGTCCGCGCCTGCCCCTGCGGCCGCGCGGAACCGATGCCACCCTTGTACTCGCCCTGCTCGAACGCCTCGGGGTCGTAGATCCGCCCGGACCCGAAGCCCGGGGGCAGAATGATCGGGCCCGTCGCCGCCGCCTCGGGGCCGATGACCGGCTCACCCGCGTCGACGGCGCCCCGCGTGGTGGGGGCGGCCGGCGCGGCGCCACCGCCCGGCGCGGGCTCCTCGCCCGGCGCGGTCAGGGCGGGCGCCCCCGCCGAGGCAGGGGCCAGCCGCTCCGGCTTCGGCCAGACCGCCGGCCGGTCGTGCGCCAGGAAACGGCGCACCCCGCCCAGTGCCACCGCCTGCAGGAAGAACACCTGCGCGGCGAGCCTGGTCGGGCCTGGCGGCGTCCTGCCCACCGCGAGCGCGCCGGCGCTGGTCGCGCCGACGACGTTGCCGGCGAGGAACAGCCGCGCGGCCCAGCTGTGCCGCGCCGCCGGGACACTCATCGCCACCAGCGCGACATGCGCCATCGGGCCGAAGGAGGAGCGCACCACCCGGTGCCCCCACAGCTGCGGGGTGACCTGCAGCGCCCCCGGCGCCATGGTCGCGCGCCGCCGCCACATCATGTCGAGGTTGCCGGCGACGATCCGCGTCCGGCGCTCCCACTCCTCGGAGTAGGTCGGGCTCGACGTCTCGATCGAGTACGCCTCGGGCTCGTAGATCACCCGCAGGCCGCTCTCGAGGACGTCCAGGGCGAGCCAGGCGTCGTCGACCGCCGTGTCACCGGGCAGCTGGCGGAAGGCCTCCCGCCGGAACGCCAGGAACTCCCCGACGACGCCGATGGTCGCGCCCGTCGCCGACTCGCAGCGCTTGAGCCAGGACTCGAACTTCCAGTAGAAGCCCTGCGCGCCCTGCGGGTCGTCGACCTGCTTCTCGCCGGCGACGGCGCCGACGGTCGGGTCGCCGAAGTGCCGCATGGCGGCGCGCATCGCCCCGGGCGCGAGCGCCGCGTTGGCGTCGGTGAGCAGCACGATGTCGCTGGTGGCCGCCGAGACCCCGCGGTTGACGGCCCGCGCCTTGCCCAGCCGCTCGCCGGAGGAGAGCACCCGCACCCCGGCGCGCCGCGCCGCGGTGGCGGTGTCCTCGTCGTCCGCGACGACGATGATCTCCATGGAGCCCGGGTAGTCGGTGGCCAGCAGCTCGTCGAGCTTGGTGCCGATGACCGCGGCCTCGCGGTATGCCGCGACGACGACGCTCACCGACGGCCATTCGTCCGGGTCCGTCGGCGTCTCCGGGGTGAGACCCCTGCTCTTCAGCCCGATGTAAACCGGATACAGAACGTGACCCCAAAGGGTCGTCGCCCCTAGAAGGGCGACGGTGGCGCCACGGCCGAGGGCCCGCACTCCTGCCATGACAAGTAACCGTAGCTGCCTTGGGTTACCAGGGGTCGATGGGGGCGTCGCGCGCCGCGCCGCACACGGACAGATGTGTTTCCGGACACTCACGGAGATCGCCGCGGATCCAGCGCCACCAGCCAAAGCCGCCCGACGGGCGGCGATACCGCGCCGCGTCGCCCAGCCTGCCCGCGCACGGACCGCGAGCCGTGGATGACAGCACTCGGGACGGACAACATCCCGAGGGGATGGGCCGGTAGGCACCACTTGCCCGCGGGCTACAGTGAGCGCCGTGAGCGACGCCGAACGCTGGATCGTGGTCGTCGAGGAGCCGTTCCTGCCGGCCGACGCTGGCGGGCGGGTCGAGACCTTCGGCTTCCTGACGGCGGCCTCGAACGCCGGCATCCGCATGCAGCTGCTGGTTCCAACCCGCGACGAGCTCGATGTCGAGGGATATGAGGCGGCCGTCCCCGGTGCCGCGGTGATTCGGCTGCCGCGAGACTCCAGCCCACTGGCCCACCTGCGCGCGCAGCCGTACATGTACGCCTCCCGGCCGGTCGGGTCGCTACGCCGGGCGCTTCAGGCCACCCCGCCGCGGGCGGACGCCGTGATCAGCTACAGCTACCGGGGGTCGCATCTCGGCGAGGAGATCGCCCGGATCTGGCGCCTCCCGCACCTGGTGCGGGCGCACAACATCGAGTCGGAGTTCTTCAAGGCCCTGGCGCGCAGCTCCTCCGGGCCGCGCGCCGCCGCCTACGAGATGGAGTACCGCAAGCTCCAGCTGGCCGAGCGGACGCTCTACCACTCTCCGCTGGTGACCGCGATCGGCGACATCTCGATCGAGGACCACCTCTGGCGCAGCGAGCGGGCGAGCGTGGCCACCTTCCACCTGCCGCCGTTCCTGCCTCTCGACGTGCTGGCCCCGGGCGGCACGTCCGCCACCGGCTCGGACGAGCCCCGGCGGGCGCCCGCGACGCTGGTGTTCGTCGGCTCGCTCGACACGCCACCGAACATCGAGGCGCTGCACTGGTTCGTCGACAACTGCTGGGCCGGCATTCGCGCGCGCTACCCGGACGCGGTGTTCCAGGTGGTGGGCCGTCGGCCGGAGCCCGGTCTCGCCGACTGGCTGGGCGGCGTCACCGGCGTCGAGCTGTACACCGACGTCCCGAGCACCGACGAGTACGTGTCGGCGGCGACGGTGTCGGTGAACCCGATGCGGTCCGGTTCCGGGGTGAACATCAAGGCTGTCGCGGCGATGGCGCTCGGCACGCCGGTGGTGAGCACCCGTACGGGCAGCCGGGGGCTGAGCTGGGAGGCGGGCACCCACCTTCTCGTCGCGGACGAGCCGGCGTCGTTCGTCGACGAGGTCTGTGGACTGATCGCCGACCCGGACCGCGCGCGGCTGCTCGGCCGGTCCGGCCGCGCCTACGTCCTGCGCAACCTGGGCCACGAGGCACTGCTGCGGCGCATGCGCGACCAGCTGCCGCCACCCGAGAGGGGCGCGTCCTAGATATCCCACGGTTCTAACTGTCAAGCGGCGATCTTCTGGTCGGTCTGGCTGGGCCAGGCGGTGGCTTCGTCGTAAGGGGTGTGGTGGCGTAGGCAGCCGTGGAGGATGCCGACGAGCCGGTTCGACAGTGCGCGTAGGGCCTGGTGGTGGGTGGCGCCGCGGGCGCGGTGGGCGTCGTAGTAGGCCCTCGCTCCTGGAGAGACGCCCAGCGCGGCGAAGGCCTGCAGGTAGAGGGCGTCG